>MEHG01000012.1 GCA_001940705.1 Candidatus Thorarchaeota archaeon AB_25 | reverse complement strand
TGATGTCCAGCACTTTCTACATGATATTTGTAGCAGACACCCTGGGTGGAGGTCCAGGCATGTATCTGCAGGGTCTAACTCTCATTGGTGTTCTAGTCATGATTCAGTTAGGTGTTCAGACCGCACTTGATTATCCTACCGGTGCAATAGGGGACTGGATAGGTCAGCGCTGGATCATTTTCTCTGCCTATCTGTGCTATGCATTTGCATTCTTTTTGACATCATTCCTCACACCAACAACTCCGTTCGTGTTCTTTATACTGATTTACCTTCTCTGGGCGATTGCCGCCTCTCAAGAGAGTGGGGCCTGGATGGCCTGGTTCGATAACAACTACAGAGTTGCTGTACCAGACGACGACGATCGAAAATCATACGGAGTCTTCCTTGGACGAACTGGTATGGTTATTCAGGTGTTTGCGACTGCAATCCTGATACCTGGAAGCATACTCGCAGTGGTCTATGGTCGCCAATGGGTGTTTCTACTAGAAGGATTTGCCTGTTTCTTCATTGCTTTTTTGGTCTTGAGGTTGGTTAAAGACTTCCCAGAGGTGAGTGAGGCAAGAGAGCGACCAACCATGGATGAATACAAAGAAATTTTGAAGTCTGGTATTAGTTTTCTCTTTTCTGACCCATTCGTCAAGTGGTTCATAATCGGAGGCACCCTAGCTTCGAGTGCCATCATCGTCTGGGGGAACCTAATTCTATTTCCATTCTACTTTCTATATCTTATCACAGATGTTGGTGTATCGAGCTTTCGGACAATTCTGTTCATTCCAGGTGTCTTTTCAGAGGAGCGGTCAGGTATATGGTCTCGTAGATTTGATCCTCAGAAATGGATTCCCAGATTCCGTTTACTTCAGACCTGTGGATTTCTGTTCTTCTTGGTCTTAGGTCTAGTGATGATCATCTTTCCTCCAATTGCTGAGGGAGTGACAATCATCGAGATACTGCTTCCATTTACTAACATCGTGATAATGGATCTACCTCAAACATTCATACTTCCCATCGTGTTATTACTCTGTACTTTCATAATTACCGGTCTTTTTTCGGGATTTGCAGCCATTCTAACCCAGAGACTGCTATTGGACGTGATACCAAATCGAATTCGAAACAGTGTCTATTCTCTGATGCCCACTCTTGCTATGATATTAGCACTTCCTCAGATTGTCATTATTGGTTTCACAATACAGAATTTTGGATTCCCAGTTTCTCTAGCCATATGTGCCACAATATCGCTCGTTGGAGTTCTCATGATACGTAAGGGTCTGTCGTATCCTGTCCCAGTTCCAGAGGAAGAAACCTGGGGAGTTCCAAAAGAGGAAACCACAACTGGGTTTGAGGTTGTATCTGAACCAGACTTTGATGGTGATTCAGAAATGGTCTGATGTCTTCATGGACAATTATGAATGACCAAGTTGTATACAAACTCTATAGATTGTATCGATATATTCGACGCCTTCACAATGTGGTATGGTTGTGTGATTGCCATTGTCACCATACAACTCGCTCCGGGGTGTGTTTCCCTGATATGGACTACGAGTCCATTTATTGTGGGCTCTATCCTAGTGATTTCTGCCACATACCCCCCGGTAGCAAACTCCCCAAGGAAGACAGCAAAAACAACCTCACTAGTGAAATTCACATATGGTAAATCTGGAACAGATGTGCTGATATTGTTCAAATCTGTCCAGAGAGTTTCCCATGTTTCCATATCATCAATCACATAATTGATTCTAGTCCTGATTCCACTTGTGCCTCCCTGTTCAATCTCTTCAAAATGTATACTTGGAAGAACCTTTGGATATATTGCATATTGGAGGGCGATAAAAGATACAAATAACACGGAGATTAGAACTACTGCAATACCCATTCTCCTTAGATTCCTCTCCAAAACAAGACATCCTTACTACGTTTCTCATATCACTATTGACTCATTTTCATAAAATACTAATGTTTGAATTTAGAAATAACCGAGTTCCTTCTTCCTCGCCTGTGCATCTCGAATCGTCTGAGCATATGCCTTAGCTTTCTCAGCTTTCGAGTTGGAAGGATCTGCTCTAGTCGCTCTATCAAAAGAGTATGCCGCCTTCACCTTGTACCTGTTTGCACGTTTGTAGTTTCCCTCTCCCTCCAGTTGTGTACCAAACAGATTGCAGGCACTTGCCAGTGCCCACCACGCATCGAAAGAGGAGGGGGAAAGATGGGTTGATTCATCAAACGCCTCGATTGCCTTTTCCAGCCTCCCTGACTGCATTTCTTGTCTTCCGCGTTCAAAGGCTTCATTGGCGTTCATCAGAATGACCAGTAGAATCGACTACGGCATCCAGTCATAAGCTTGATGTTTGGTCCTTTCTGATGGCTGTCACAAAGATAGCATCACGCTTGAATGGAACTCCACCTTCTTTTGTCAAGTTACTCTGTATTGAGGTGAAAGCATCTCTCTTGATCGAGTCAGTGATTACATCCCTATTCTCTCCATCGTCAAGCCAGTCATAGTCCATCATTTCTTTCCACCAGAAATCGATGGTGTCATAGGTATAAGTGGCTGACTTCGTAAGAACTCGGATGTCTCGGAATCCCGCTTCTGAGAGAATCATCCTCCAACCCTCTTCATTCTCAATGTGATAGTTACGTTTGCATTCGATTGAATGTGATGTTAGGAATCTGTACATCCAATCAAGGTCCTCCTGCAAGAGCCATGTGCTCATTCCAAATTTACCACCAGGTTTCAGTAGTCGACAGATTGACCTCATCAGTTCATCTGGCTTCTTATACTCCAAGGTGTCGAAATCAAAATAGTCGTCCCATCCAATGAAACCTGCAGTGACGCAGTCGAAAGAATTACCCCCGAAGTCAGCTTCACGGGCATCCATGAAATGAACCTCTGCATTCTTGATCTTACATCTCTTGATCTCTGCAGTAGTAGCCTTTGCACAATGATCACATGTTTCAACACCAATGACTTGTCCCGAATCTCTAACTCCTCTTAGAAGAGGATAAAGTACTGAACCACCACCTGTACCAATGTCGAAGACTCGGTCACCCTCTTGAATTTCTAAGAAATCAACAAGGACTTCTCCAAAGATGTCCCAAAAGCCACCCCATGTCTTAGGTCTTAATTCGCTCGTTGAAGAGGAATCTCCCAATTCACGCAACTCCAATTCTATTTTCATTTAGTATGATATTATGCCTTGGATATACGCAAAGATGTTCAAATTGGTCAAAAGCTGCGTTGAACCTTACCTTAAATACAACGAATCATATTCGATATGGAAACATGAGTCCATCAAGCAAACCCCAAACTATTGCAATAGTTGTTATCTTGGCTATTGTTATGGGGACTGGAGTTTTTGCTGGTGTTATGATCATGTCCAACCCACAACCATCCGAGGACACTTCAATCAAATTAACGATTCTTGATAATGCTGGAGTAATGATTGAAGCTGAGGGGTTGCGAATCTACATTGATCCTATCAATCTACCATCAAACTATTCCACACTTCCCGCTGATGCTGTCCTGATTACACATCCTCATGCTGACCATTACGACAGCACAAGTATCAATATGCTTCAGAAACCCTCGACTGTGAATGTCTTTCCCGATAACATGTCCACTGAAGTAGCCACCCACGATGGTGTTGGTGTTGACCCACTTGATAGTGTTCAAGTTGGAACCATCAATATCACTGCCTTCTACATGTATACTGAAATTTGGATTGACGGTGAAAGATTTGCAAGCCATCCTCCTGAGGCTAACTGGACAAGTTATATCATTGACATCAATGGATTCAAGATATTCCATGCAGGTGACTCAAAGAACATCACAGAGTATGAGCAGATAACAGGTCAAATGGACGTAGTTCTACTTCCACTGGGTCCGGGATGCCAGGCAATGACAGGTCTAGAGGTTGTCGATGCGATTGACAAATTGCAGCCTGTTTATTTCTTTCCAATACACACGACAAATCACGATGCAGAGTTCTTTGTCTTGGCATACACTGATGAAATAGAGGCTTGTTCAGATTGCACTCCAATGTGGCTTAGCCACTGGGAATCGTATACATTTGAGCCTTGATGTCTGAACTCGCTTCAGGTAATGAGTTGGAGGAATATACTCCTTCAACTCAAATCCCTCTTCATACCATCAGCAAAATTCCTGTGAGAGGTATCGATCGATGAGGCGATTGACTATCTTGGTAAAGCCTTCTAAAAAGATGGGTCAATAAGAGAGTGGGCTCGTGATGATTAGGATCTTGAATCCTTGAAAACGAATGAACGATTTCTGAGATTGTTGAAATCTGACTAACTGGAAAAGAAAAGGGGCGGTCGTGCGGAGTGCGCGACCGACACGACATGTGTATCTATCTCCATAGAGATGGATGACATGGTTTTTACCTCTGGAAGGAAGTTCTGTAAATCTCAGTCCGTACTTGTGACTTTATTCTATGAAGCTCCTTCAGATCTGGTTCAGCATTGATTTTTTTCCTAAGTTTAACGAATGCCACTATTCAAACACCAAGTTTCTTCAGGATAAAATTGAATATCTATTGACGTGTACAAACTGGTGTCATTTCTGACCTCGAGTTCACGATTTTCCGTAAAAATCTGAATTACGCGGTTCGGATTCTTGCACTTTCAAGAATATTCCTCATGTAAGTGAATTTTAGTCCCAGAATTATTTTCTTGTACTTACTAGAAAAATAATAAAGGGATACAAACCACGCCGGAGTGTTCTATGGGGTGTCTAGCGGGACCTAGGCGCCTCCAGTGACTAGACTTTTCTTGGTCGAATTTTAGCAATGGGTAGAGGGCTTCTCTTATGTTGTGAGTTCTTCATCATTTGGAGAACTTTCTTAACTTTGAATCTATCAATTCCCCACTCAACAATCTCTTCTTCACTCATACCCTTCTCGAGTTTCAGGAAGAGTATACTGTCCAATTCTGAATATGTAGCTCCGATTTCTCCCTCATCAGTCTGACCTTTCCATAGGCCTGCTGAAGGTGCTTTCTTGATGATCTTTTCGGGAATTCCAACATGTCGTGAAAGACTCCAAACATTCTCTTTGTACAGGTTTCCAATAGGAAGAATATCCGTTCCACCATCTCCATATTTTGTGAAGTATCCAATCATCACCTCTGTCTTGTTACCCGTTCCGATGACAAGTAGATTCTCTTGATTTGCTCTGGCATACCATGTGACCATTCTTAGTCTAGCTGTGAGATTTCCTAGTGCTACTCTATCAAGTGACAGTGAGTCATATGCTCTCACTACTTCCTTGAGCTCAAACAACTCATGTTTCATCTGAAGGGACTCGGCCAATTCTTTCGCATCAGTAACATTTTCTGCATCTTTCTTGGCATCAATTGGCAACATGATGCCCCGAACTCTCTCAGGTCCAAGAGCCTCACAAGTCAATGTAGCAACAAGACTAGAATCAATTCCCCCACTCAGACCAAGGATCACTCCATTGACTCCTGCTCGTGATACATAGTCTGTAATGAAGTTGACAATGAGCTTGCGTGGTATTTCGTAATTATCAAATCTGAGTCCTTCTGGGAGTTCCATTCAAATCCCTCATTCCTGCAACCTCGGAAGTCCTTTTGTAACTTACTTGAATGGCAACGTTTGCCAAATGCAAGAGATTTGGGTTAATTTTCCAGTTATGCTCCCAGAAGTAAAGTTTCGATTAGGAAAAAGAAGAACGATGCATGACCAATGTAGAGGATCATCACGGTGAAAGCGCCAAAAATCTTCATCCAGATTTCTCTGTCCTTAACATAATTGTAGCAGATGAATGCAGAGAGCCCTAAGAACAACTCTGGGATTATGATATACCATGCCAGGTTCCCAGTCATGCCGATGACTGTGGCAGTCCAAGATGGCAAAGTGACTAGTGTGAGCTCAGACAGAGCAAAAATCAGCACCGTGAGGACTGACACAAGAGTATATGCAAAGTTCAGAGATTTTCGTTCTTGAGATTCTTTTCCAACAAACAGGATGATGAAAAATGGGATTGACCAGAGTCCAGCCATGTAGATTGGAATCGCTCCTCCAATCATCGGAAAACCGTCAACTGGGAACTGTAGAGCTCCTAAAGTTTCTGCAAGATACCAATCTGGAAAAACCATGAGAAGACTCAGTATGAAGGCGAAAACCCAGATGCTCTTCCAGTCATCGTATCCTTTTCCATAGAATTCAACAATTATCAGCCCATTATAGATCATCACCAATACGAGCATTCTTCCACTGATTGTGGCCCCTGGAAGGGGAATCAATAGAGTGACAGCTGCAAGCACAGCAAAGATGACGTGAATTAACAAGAAATCTCTGATCGATTTTTCACTGAAAATCTGCATGATTTCACTTCTATTAATGGAGACCTATAAACTGTGGGGCAAAGAACATGCTAAGACTTATCTTCGCTCACGAAGGGAACTCGCCGAAGCAATGGTTCTAACTATTTTTGTGAAACCAATAACACGCTTCTAAGAGGAGAATAAAATTGTCAGAAAAAATTGGACAGTTAGATCTGGTCTTTGTTGTTGATAACACTGGATCTATGGGTCCATACATCAACACAGTCAAGACCAAGATTCTAGAGATTATTCGTACAATTAAGAAGGAGGAGTTGTGTCACAGGCTCAGAGTGGGTCTAGTTTCTTATCGAGACCATCCTCCCGAAGAGACCACCTATGTCACCCAGAAATACGAGCTATCCCCAGATACATCAATGATTGAGAGCTATGTCAAGCAGATGGACGCATCAGGGGGTGGAGATGGTCCAGAGGCTGTATCCACAGCACTTCAAGTTATGAACAAGATGGAGTTCCTCAATGAGTCCGCCAAGATTGCTGTACTTATTGGCGATGCTCCACCTCATGGAGTTGAGTCCGGAGATGTCTGGCCAAAAGGTACACCTGATGGTGCAAAATGGGACAAAGAGGCCAAGAGATCCTATGAGAAAGGAATTGTCATCCACACTGTAGGATGCTTCCCCGAAATCGCAAACTATCAGAACGCAGTGAAGACCTACGAGAAGATTGCTGCTGTTTCCCAAGGAAGATTCTTTCCCTTGGAGAAGGCCGACCTTCTCGTCAAAATCATCACCGGGATTGCGGTTGAAGAGATTGACAAGCTTGCCATCCAGAAGTCAATCCTTGAAGACCTTGGAGTCAGCATGGAAGAGTTCCCAGCTGATGAAGAGTTCACTGAGGATAAAATATCTGAAATTGTAGCTAAAGTCCAAGCAAAGGGGGTCAGAAAACGAGCAATGGCCGCAAGACCCTCAAGTGCTCCTGCTGCAGCAAGTGAAGATTTGAGGATGGAAGAACAAGAGATAGACGAAGCCGACATTCGCGAGGCTGTACGACAGCTAAAATCGAAGTCACGAAAGTAATCTCTTAAGGTGCTGCAGATAGCAGCACCACACTCAATTGTTCAAATCGTTCTAATCGACATCTTTACTCTTTGATCCCATCTCTTCAAGGTCTAAAAGGGCTTCAAGCGCATCCTTTGAGAGCTTCTTGAGTTCATCGAGTCCGATTGACTCCTTTACATCTTCCGGAAGAAGTTTGATCAGCTCGCTCTTCTTCAGACCTCGACTTGGTTTGACCTCGCTGATATCCTCTTCAGGTTCAGGCTCTTCCAAGATTTGAGGTTCTTCTACATCCGGAGGTTCAAGTTCAGTTTCTGGCTCATAATATGATTTCATATCAAAGGAGGTATCAGTGTCGACCACCTCGTCTGCAATCTCAGCCAACGAGCTATCTTCGTCTGGTCTATCACGTCGTCCTCTCGAAGCTCTGGAAATACCCCTTGCCATCTTTGAGGATGCAAATGGAACAACCACGAGGAATAAGACCGGCATCAGCACTATGACACCAAGAGAATAGCTCTTCAAGAAGTCCATCGTGAGTACAGATGTGCCTGCTAGAACTACAAGGAACATGAAGAACTTCATGCGGATGGATGAACCCATCTTTTCTACCAGATCTACGCACTCCTGCTCTACTACAATAGGGGGTGTTCCAAGCACAGCCATCTCTCGAATCCGATAGAGACCCTTGCTGATCTCTCTATAGAGGTTGACAACAACGATCACAATAGATGAGATGTAAGCAGCGAATATCGTCAGCATTATAGTTGGGATTGCCAGTTCGCCAAGATGGAACACATTCTGTAGCACGTAGAAATCAAGCCACTCGATGTTCTTTCCCCAATCAAATATCTGTATGATGACAAGTGGAACAAAGACCAGGTGCCACAGACCAAGAAGCATCCTCCTTCTGCCCACAGCCTGTGATTGAAGTATTGTTGAACTGGCATCTCGATAGAGCCATATTCCATACAGGATTAGCGAGATACCAAGTAACAATACGCTCTCTAGTACCGCAAGGCTGTAATCACCAGCTCCCGCTGAAATATATGAATGTACAACAGTCAATCCAGCAAGCCCGACTACACCAAGATAGAGGTAATCTAATCTTCGGAGTCCTCGTGTGAGCTGCTCTTGAGTTCCTCTGGTGATCGACAGTCCGGAAGAGATTCTGAAGTAGACAAGTAAGCCAATGAAGCTAATGAGGAATGAACCCAGAGCCATAATTCCGAAGTTATCAACACTTAGTGAGAGCTGCGGCGCAGGTACGATAACATTTGCAGATATACTTCCTACATCAGCGACACATCTCGTGCCCTCTCCACTGACCACGATATCGTCCCAACCGAAACCCTCTCCCGTCACAATGAAACTCACGAAGTAGGTCCCAATCTGGGATGTTTCTATTGCTTCTTCAGTATGATTTCGGAATGTCACATGAACAGAAAGACCGGACATTGGATTTCCATATTTGTCTGTAACTTCAATCGTGATGTTGACCTGTTCTCCCTTTACAGGTTCTTCGGGACTATACTCTATGTAAAAACTCAGCTCTGCAAATATCTCCAGGGAGCCTCCAATAGATGCGTCTTGTGCCAAGAAGGGATGATCGACCATCAAAGTGTAGTTGTACATTCCAGCTGCCCAACCGTCCGTCGACACGCTTATCGAGTATGTGCCATTGTTATGGTCGGTCAACATGTAGAATGAGTCATGTATGAGGACTGAAACTGAACCCCCAATCATGACATTACCAAGCATATCTTCAAGGTTCAAAGTGAAGAGAACGTCTTCGGTGCCTTGGATGTATTGGCTATTGTTCAGTGGTGATAGAACAGATGTAACTGTGTCACTTCTCACCTGGACATTCACAATGCGGGTTTCAGATGGAAAATGCAGTCCTACAACAGTAATGTTGAGAATATATTGTCCCGGCACAAGCTCTGGACTTAATGTCCAAGACTTGAGGGATGATGTAGAGGTGCCCGAAATACCGTATACTCCACCAAAATCAAACACATAGTCAAAAACATAGATTGGGTTGCCCAATTGATCAGCCACACTGATATCATAGGTTACATTCTGATAGTTCAGTACAATTGTAGAGTTGGCTATCACGGTGATACGTGCACTTCCTGTAATTGAGATGTCCACGTAAGCTAGAGTATCGGTCATACCCTGGGACACTGTAATTTTGACATTGTATTCTCCCAGCGGCAGTTGAGTAGTGGCTATAGTAACCGTGTAGATGCCTTCCGATTCTTCTGTTAGTGCGTAAGTGTTACCAAGTAAATCAAGTTCAGCAGTTGCTCCCGTTATGTTGAAGAACAGCTCATCCTGCACGTGTACCCTGAACTGAATTGGGGTTCCCTGTGAGAACGAAGCACCATCTAACGGCGCAAGAATACTGGCGGAAACTATTCCCTCGACGACAATCAAATATGCAAATGTCGAATGTAGTAGGTATGTTCCATCCAGTGTTATGTTCAGAGTGTAAGTGCCAGGCGCGAAGCTTGGAAGAACAGTCCAGGATAACCGATAAGTCGCAGACGTTCCTGTTTCATTGTATACTCCTGCGAAGTCTAAGCTATAATCAAAGTCCGAAAGCGGGTTCCCGTATTGGTCTGTTATTGTGAAGTTGAATGTTACATTGTACTTGTTCTGCACTGGGAATGGCGAGTATGACAGCTTGACATCAGCAAGGCCCTCTAATGAAATAATCATAGAGATCTCTTGCGAGTCTAGGAAGGTATGAGTAACTCTGACTGTCACATTATATTGACCTAGTGGAAATCCAGCTGTTGGGATGTTTCTCGAGTAAACCCCGGCGGCACCTTCAGTCAGTGTATAACTGCTCCCATGGATTGTAACACTTACTTGGCAACCGGAAATGTCGTAATTACTCAAGTCTTCCACATTGACTGTGAAGTTTACTAGATCGCCCTGTGTAATTGTGGAGCTATTTGAAGGCGACAGGACACTTGAAGACGGAGCTCCCATCACATCGACCCAGATTGTGTATTCATAATGAGCAAGGAAGTTTCCATCAATTACAATGTCTAATGGATACGACGCTGGATAGAGATCTGGTAAGAAATCCCAAGTCAGCTCATACCAGTCTGACGTCCCTGACTTGAAGTAGGTTCCTGCGAAGGTAAGCGTGTAATCGAAGTATGACAGCGGGTTCCCGTATATGTCAATTACTGCGAAATACATTGTCACGTTCTGATGGTTCCAGACAAGGTCAGGTATTTCTACATCAACTACGGACTGACCGTTTACTGTTAGTACGGTATGGAAGTCAGCTTCAATTAGGTAGGTGTGTTCTGCATACACAATCAGGGAATAGTTGCCTGGGGCATATCCGTTTGTGTCCAATGTCACTGAATACGTTCCATCCCAGTTATCTATGAATGCAAGACTGCTTGGGCTAAGCATTGTAACAGTCGCACCAGAAACTGGGTTTCCATACCAATCTGCAAGTGTAAGAATAAGATCCGTTGAATCACCTTGGTTCAAAATCCACCCAAGGGAAGAGTCAACATCCATACTGGCAAACGAGTATACGTAGAGGTCATGAATGTCTGATCGTGAGTTTCCAAAATCAGATCCAACATACACTACAAAGCTTTGAGGGCCAATACTAAGTGATGCATTTAGCACGACACTGTATTCTGCACCTGAAATATGTGAAGCTGTGAAGTTACTTCCACCCAGCTCCACAGTCGCCCACGCACCATCAGGTGCGGCACCGTATGAATCATAGATGAATATGGTGACTGTGAAGTTCTCTCCCCCACTGACTGTGGATTCATAGTTGACTACAGGGTACAGGTTTCCTTTTACTACCATAGAATAATTGCCAAAGTTTCTACCCTCAACATAAGGGTGTTCAACGGTGATTCTAGCTGTGTAATTACCAACAGGCAATGCGGCCGTAGTGTTTAGCTTATATCTGCCTGGCTGTGGTTCGGTTAACAGAAACTCATTTCCATCAAAGCTAATCCTCACATCAGCACCGATGATGGAATTGCTATACTCGTCTGTAATGTTAAGCCATGTTACAAAGTACTGGTCTTGAGTTACTTGACTGGGGGAACTTCTTTCTATGGTCAGAGTATTAGTGAGGATAGATACTGAGCTTGCTAGATTCTTCACACCTGTTGCGTAGCTATGATTAGCAGAAACCAGAATGCCATAGCTCCCAGGAGCCTTTGTTACACTTGGAATCAATGCGTAGTAGAATTGTCCTATGTGAGTTGCTATGTAGTCTGTACCATCAAACGTCAATGTTACATCAGCATTTGCGACCTTTCCACCTAGACTGTCCGACACAGTGATATTGACCTCAAGATCATTGCCTTGCAGCAACTCGGGTTCGCGAATAATGGAGATGGTCAGAGGCGACTCCACCCTCAGGGCATCTGCCTGGAATAGTGTGAATGGGTCGAAGTAATCATGATTTATGTTGAGTGTCAGGTTTACCATACCAATTGGCCAATTCGGAGTAACAGTGGTTGCATAGAGCTGCAATATGTCATCATAGACTAGTCCAAGTGTCTGCTGTGATGTTCCACTCCCGAATTCGTACTCAGCTGTCAGTGAAACCATTGAATCAGAAACGGGTTCGTTATAGGCGTTTAAGACTGTGGTGTTAGCCCAGATGCTGCTGCCCTGAAGAGTGGTACTTGACTCTAAAGCGAAAGTCGCATTCAGAATGTACAAGAGATCAATATTGCGGATTGTTGCCAAACTGTATCGGGCACGAAATATTGGAAACGCTGCTATATCTTCACCAACTCCAACATCGACACTGCTCACACTAGCCATATTGAATATCATTCCAACTTGAGCCTGATAATCAATGACTCCTTGGAAATTGATGGCTGTAAGCATGTCATCCGATGTTGAGATGAGAAACTCGTCTGCACCATCTCCATCATAGTCTAGCAGAACCGTACTGATTGGGAATGCCTCGCTGACGAATACCGACCATTGTCTGGGTGTTGCATACGCCAAGTCGCACAGAGTCACATTACCTGATTCTTCAAAAACGAACAGCTCGTCAATTCCATCGAGATCTATATCAGAGGTGTACACACCCTTAATGTGATCACCCAATAATTCGGTGTAAGGAGCATCCCCTACTTGTAGCGTTTGGTCGTCAACTAAGCAGAGATAGACAAGGGGCGTATCGCCTGACCAGCCGCTATAGCCAACTAAGAACTGTTCACTCACGTGACTGGTGTTTGAATATGACACAATTCCAAGGGGCATATCTCCTTGCGTAGAACCCGGCGAGGAATAGCTTAGTGTCTTCAGTAATGTGACATTGTATGCTTGAAAGATATCTATTGTATTGTTCTCTCTGAGGATGGCCAATTGAGGTCTTGCTCCTGATATTGTGGCATAAGCAATTTCAACAACTTCACCATTATTTGACAAATAGTCGTTGATTGATGATGAAAAGTCATGCTCAACTCTGCTAAGAGCATAAGCTGAATAATTCCCCTGTACGTAATGAATTTCATCGAAACCATCTTGGTCATCATCGAATACACTCAATATTCCGTGTAGCATTGCTGGTGATTCCTTGTAAGAAACATTCTGCCAGGAGGTCAAATCATTTCCATGAATCACATAGAACACGGTATGAGTCCTGTTATATTTGACAACTACAGGGTCTAATACTGCGTCTCCATCAAACATACCACAATAGACCTCGAAAGTATCTAGTGTGGTTGCCTTTCTGATTACGAAATCTGAAATCGAGGTTCCGTCGGGTGAGAGAGTCCGCATTGTTGTAGTACTATCTGAATCATCGGAGGTTAAAATATGAATACGCTCTTCACCAGTTGAGGAGTTACCCATGGCCAATACATGACCCATTGCTTCGTCTATTGTTGCATTGTAGTAGACGCCATCGACGAAATGGTCATCTACTGTAAGCGTCACGGGATGTGTTTCATTCCCATACGAGAATGAGTTCAGGTATGAATCTCTGATCTCGATGTAATAGAGATAATCACCAGCTTGAAGGTCTGTGGTGATGAAAATGAACTTGTCATTTGGAGCTTTAATCATCTCATTTGACAGGAAGGGTGTGGTTATTCCTCCCGTGGGTTTGATGAAAATTGTAGCACGTTCAACAAAGATGTTGTCGGTCGCAGTGAGCTCGATCTTCATGTACGTGTCATAAATAGTTGGGTGGGCGGGGTATAGTGGATCCAGTTCCACATTAGGAGTTTCTGTGTCACTTAATAGAATAGACACAGCTCCCATCACAGTGATTATATCTTCACGGTCATCTTGATCAATATCATATGTTACAACTTGGAAAAAGGATCCTGGAATCCTGTGCTCCTCGTATCCTATTTTACCCGTACTCCCTCTGATCAGTGCAAGCTGTCCTCGGGGACCTTCTATTGCTAAATCACTGTAGGAGTCTGAATCCAATACAGCTGTGTCAAATCCATGATACGTATAACTATTACACGGTTCCTGAGAATGCCGGAGAAACATACCGTCAAATCCATCATAGAACCATGCAGAATGCCATTGTCCCGGCACAACAAGAATATCCTCTATCATGTCATCATTGAAATGACCAGTTTTTACAAATGAGGAACCCTGATACTCTGGCATCTTAGTGTTGAAAATCGGTGTGAGATTGTTGCCGTAGAGTCCGACTAAATCAGTAGTGAAGAGGTCTTGGTCGAACAATGTTATTGCAATATCATCTAGAAACAATCGTCTGGACACCTTCACAATGTCATGTGCCTGTGACTTATCCCAATGTTCTATCCACTTAATTTCGGTTCCGTCACCAGAGATGATGGCAACATTGACCTTTTCAGTTGCCCAATCTGTACTTAGTACTGCTATCTCGTGTTGGGGTGTAGCTGTGAAATTGCCAACGCACGCACGCGTAATATCACCCACTGGATTGTAAAATCCGAAGTCAGAACCATCGCTCAAATCCTTGATTAATACAAAATCATATCCATAGATTGCAGCATCCGTTTGAGCATCAGGAGTGAAATTACCCAAGAGTATCTCGAACGGTCCTGGTATAAGACAGTCGTATCCTATAACAGAACTCGCATCGAAGTCGACAATTACTAAGTTAAACATTGTAGCCGTGTAATTAAACATGATGAATAGAAACTCGGTATACCCATCATTATCAATGTCATCTCCGATGAGGGTTTCGTGAAGTACATCTCCAGGTCCTATTGTTTCAGAGTCGTTCAGCTGATTGATTGGATCTTTAAATCGTATCGTTTCGTCATGGATGTATGCAAATCCTGTACCTATTGGAATCTCTCCAGGAGCGATTGAGAAGATTGGATACGGAAGCTTTACACCAATGAAGTTGGATGCTGTATCAAACTGGTCCTGAATTGAAATGGCATCTTGCGGCATCACGGGCTGCACCATGACCCGGTCTGGCGTTGGAACTGATAGGAATAACAGCGTGATGAAGACAACGCTCCATTTCAGAAGATAGGAGTTTCCTACAGAAATCTCTCTTGCGACGGGTCTGAATCTTGATGGGGATAATGCCATTTCTCATTTCCACCTTTGGTTTTCAACCTGCATTTGGTGGCCTCAAATAAGGCCAACCAATCATTGTTTTATTCTTAGTACTTGTATTTAGGATTCTTAGGATGTAACATTTCCAAAAATGGCTAGTTAACAGAGCTAGATGAAAAAAAACAGGATAGTCATAGAACTATCTGAAGAATTTGGCAATGAGTTGGTGGCAAGCGCCGATAAGGCAAATGGTAGGAGGGGGGGGAGTTATGAGGGCATGTTACAGAAAATGTTGCCCAATCAGCCGCCTGTCCACCGTTCCTGCATGGTACGAGGTTCCTAATAAGCCTCACCATCCTGGGTGTCGGGTTGCAAAATTGGGTGTTCCGGTAGCAAAAAGATATTCAATGACTCTAATTGGGAAGAATCCATGTTAGATAGACAAGAAGAGCATAGATACCACATGACCAGTGACTGGGTGAGGGACAAGATTGTCACTATCGAAATCGAGGGCAAGCCTGACTTTCAAGTTGCCACCCCTCCTGATTTCTGGCCAGAAAGCCCAAAGGACATCATCTCTCCGGAAGACCTCTTTGTAGCTTCAGCTCTCTCCTGTTATGGTGTATCGCTATCTGGTGTGGCAAAACGATTCCACGGTGAATTCAAGGACTTCAGCCTCTCTGCCACAGGCACATTAAAACAGGGTGAGTTTGGCTGGGAGTTTGAACAGATCACAATCAACGCGAAGATTATCGTTGAAACTGAGAAGGACCACAAGAGGATGACAAAAGCGGCTGAGAGGGCTCATCAGTATTGTCTTGTTACCAACTCAATGAAATGCCCGGTTCATCTTAACTATGAAGTAATCATAGAGTGATGCTATCAAAGAGTTTATTGTGGACTCTGAGATTCTTGTGGGTTAGCCTGATAGTTGAGGAAGTGGGATTTCTGCGGTGTACTCCTCGCCGCACTCACATTTCAGATTCACAGACCATTTCTTTGGTACAGGGACATTGAACTCTTTGATGTGATCTTTGAGACTATCTCGCACTCCCGTAAGCAGTTTCACGTAAGCTTCTGCGAGAGAAACAATCTCCTGAGGGAAGTCAAGATCTGAAAGGTAGTATCTGAATGCACCCTCACACTTTGGACAGGCAGTGAGTAGTAGGTGTGTGACATCTCCACAGTTTGCACACTTGATTTCATCCCGTTCGATTTTAGGTGCAAGTGGGACGTTCAATTTCAGATCATTTGTGTGACCGCATACATAGCAGTAGTATCGTAATGGAAGCTTCGGCATAGACGCATCCTCATCTCATCAATGAACTGACGATAGCGCATCTATCGCTAAAAGTATAGTGTGTATCTTTGGTGACAGAACTATCGCCTGATTGAGAATGGCAAATGTCGCAAAAATGACTAACCTAGTCGTCAACCTCTCGGAAGTCTTGCCTGTATGACTTAGCAAGAGCAACATAGTCATCTAGATAGTCATCTATGGCCTTCCTGGCCTCACCTCTTGGATCGAGGTCTCGCATATACTTGGCTGGAACACCTGCATAGATCTTGTACGGCTCTGTCTTGGTCTTGTTGTGAAGGAGTGCTGAATTTGCAATCATCACGCCCTCTGCCACTTTGCTACCAAGCATAAGGACTGCACCCATCCCAATTGCTGCATTATCTTCAACAGACTCGGCGTGGATTGTGGCATTGTGGCCAATATTCACACGTCGTCCGATTCTAGTCTCGAAGCTGGCGTGTGAATGGATGACAGCTCCGTCTTGAACATTTGTTTCATCACCTATCTCGATTCTTCCACAGTCTCCACGGATGGAAGCCATGGGTGCAACAAAAACACGTTCTCCAATCTTGACATCACCTGTGACTGATGCCTGAGGGTGAACATATGCTGATGGTGCTATCTCCGGTCTCTTCTCTCCAAGCGCATATATTGTCATTATGTTCACATCTTCGTTAGAATGTCAACATGGGAGTTGGTTAATCTTCCTGAAAAGGAAATTGGTTTCAGGAACTAATGTAAGGAACTGTTATATCAAACTGGATTCAATGGAGACCATTCGGCCTTGGGAGATTGTATTATATGAATAGGGAGGAACCCACAATGGTCATCTCGGTGTATGGTGGAAAACGAGATGATGTAAAGGAGTCTATTGAAAGGAACCTTGAACTCTCTGATGAGAGCTTCTATCAGACCTGGCTCAGCATCAATGTGATGAAGCAATTGGGTTTCATTTTTGAAGGAGGTGTCGAATCCTCAGGCGGCATCATAGAGATGATAGTCATGTTCATCTTTGTGGCTATCATCCTCGCAGCATTTGCTTTCTGGCAGGTTGTAATCTTCATAGCAGTGATACTTGTTCTGGCAATATTCAGTGGTGGAGCATCGTTCAAATTCATCAGAGGTACGTTCATCGAGGCTGATCACACCAAGATTGATTTGACCAAATTAGATCATTTCGTGAAAGAGCAGATTAAGGAAGGCCGTTTTGTGAAAGTGGAATCTGTAGTTGTAGAAGCCAGTCTCACTGACTTTACGAAACAAGCAACTAAGACCACGAGAATATTCCGGAACGGCATCAAAATCTCGCTGGTCATCTCCACTATCTTTCTAATTGTGGAGGTTGCGTATCGCTTATTGACCAATCATTGGCTCACAGGTCTAGACCCAGTCACAGGTCCACAAGAACTCTGGGTGTTAATCGGATTTGGGTTTGTGTTTCTCATCGGAATAATCGCTATGGATGTGGGAGTGCTAATGCGAAGAAGCCTAAGCAAATCATTAGCCTGAGTAATTATACCACATCGAACACAATCGCCCAGAACTCACGTTCAGAGACCCCAGTCATGAGGTCCTTCAGTTCACCCTTAATCTTGTCAAAGGCGACCTTGGACTGACTCTTCTTTCGCTCCTCATGAGTGCGTTTAACACGATCTGTTATCTCGCGAGCCTGTTCAGGTGTGGCTTTTACACCTCCCATCTTTAAGAGGTACTCTACAAAATGTCTACCCACAAATTTTCCCAGATGAAACTCGCGTCGTCTTCCAACAAGAGTTGGACTGATTGGCTCATAGGTCATTGAGTGAGTGAGCTGGCCATGGGAGTGAATGCCACTTGAGTGTGTGAATGCATTATCACCGCTGATTGCCTTGTGGAGTGGCAGAGGCACAACAAAGTGACGCTCTACTAACTTTGACAGACCGTAGAGTTTCTCAGTCTCAATACCTGTGTCTATGCCATAGAGTTCCTCAAGAGCCATGACGACCTCTTCAAAGGCTGCGTTTCCTGCTCGTTCTCCATAGGCATTGACACACACATGAGGATACGTCACTCCTTCCTCGATAGCTGCCAATGTGTTTGCTGTCGCTAGTCCGAAATCATCATGACAATGCGCAGCCATGGGAACCTTGTACTTCGACTTGGTCCAAAGATTTTCCCTGATTTCCCTAGTGATGTGTTTCATGACCTCCGGTCGCACGAATCCAACGGTATCTGCTATGCAGATCTTGTCTGCTCCAGCATCAATAGCTGTCCTATAGGCTTCACAAAGGAAATCCATGTCACTACGAGTGGCATCCTCTGCGATATAGTCGACAATGAGACCATGTTCCTTACCGAACTCAATGCATTCCGTTAGTCGTTCAAGCATCTCCTCTCGAGTCATTCTGAGCTGATACTTTAGTCTGAAGTCAGATGTAGCGATGAAAATAGGAACTTCCTGCACATCCGCCTCAACACAAGCCTCCATGTCTGGGATTACTGCTCGTGCTGGTGCTGCAACTGTTGCTTTGCTGAGGCCTTCTTTTGCAATAGCCGCCACTGCTTTCTTCTCTTCCTCACTGACTGCTGGAAATCCAACTGCGACAATCGCTGTGCCAACCTCATCGAGTTTCTTAGCAATCTCTATCTTCTCGTCGATGGTGAGTGCGACCCCGGGTGTCTGCTCCCCATCTCGAAGGGTTTCATCCCAGATATGGACTCGCTTTGGAAGTGATTTCGGTTTGGTTCCAGGAATCTTGTTATAGTTGACGGCAAGTCCTGCTTTCTCTAGGTTTTCCATTTATTCTTGCCCGCCTGTCTGGATTCACCTACTTGAATCGGTAACGACCAAGTGTTGGTACATTCTGTATGCTATTATCCAGCATAACTATTTCCTTATCATACTCTTCTTTTGTTATCTGACCTTTGTCTAGTGCTCTTTTTGCCTTACTCTTTTTTCTATGAAATTTAGCACCCTGAATGTGTGCGAGCCGGAGTACAGATTCCATTTCTGGTTTCGCACCTATCTTTTCTCCAATACCCTCAAGCATTGGCATCCAGCAAATCTCTTCTACGTGGAATGCATACTCAAGACCTCGTTCGAGAATTCTGTTCCAAACTGGACATTTCTTTACAATGATTGTCTTTTCTTCTACAGCAACATCTAGGCCAATAGCACTGAAGAGTTGACCGGCAATCTCAGCAGCAGCTAGAGCTCCTTTGCCTCCGGATTTTTCGGCGATTTCGAGTCCCATCTGTTTGAATCCACGAGCATATCCCTCGTACATGGATAGTGGACCAGTATTTTCTCTGAGTCCCCACCAAAGTCCATCAAGAAGAGCAACAAAACCTGTTCGGAGTGTTTCTAACTCGCTCATTTCTTCCCCCCCTTGAATGGTTCACCCCATTTGTTCAGGAAAGATATCTCCTCAGGTTGCTGTCGTGGTGGTCCTAGTGTTCTCTCATACAAGGCATATCCAAGAGTCAAACATAGGATTGGCATCCAATGAGGATATGGAATATTCAATCTCTCTGAAATGGCTCCTACGTCATCGAAGTGGTCCAGCTGGACTGATGAGATACAACTTCCTAGACCGAGAGATGCAGCTGCGAGGGTCATATTCTCCATCATCATCGATCCAGCGATGACAGCATGCCTGGGTGATGACCAACCATAGACCCCTCCTGTACCCCGAAGTGTAGCCTGTGAATTTCCAATATGAGTCTGGTCAACAACGAGTACAAGAAGCACTGGTGCACCATTAGTTTCGGGGTTTCCTTTGATGTATTCAAAGCGTTCTCCTGAAATCAAGATGTCAATAGTTCGTTCTAGGCTCGCCTTTGATTTTATGTAGCTCAATCTCCGTTCTAATTCCTCTCTTGGTGTCACACGACCAAAGAGCTCGATTGTCCTATCCACTGCTCTCTGTCCAATAAATTCCTGCAGTTTCTTATCTCTTACAACAATGATTCGCCATGGTTGCTGATTCTCTGCACTGGGTGCATATCCACCAGCTTCAATCACTTGGAACACAAATTCATCCGGCACATCCCTGGATGTGTCGTAATCCCTTATAGCCCGGCGATTCTTGATTGTCTGTATCGTTTCATTATCGACCAAGATTTGAATCTCCAGTCAGTGATGACATGGCCGGAGTAAATCTCGCTTAAGTAAGTAACTCATAGACTTACTATGGAAACAACAATAGAAGAGAAGACCGTGCAAAAATTACACGGTCATATTATTTTTACATTAATGGAGCGTCGCGTCCATCGTACTTGAACCTGAAACCTGTGTCTAGGTTGACACTTTCCTTGAGGATCACATTTCCAGCAACAAGGCGCTGAACCTGGTTTGTACCTTCATAGATCTGGAGAAGCTTTGCATCTCTCATCAGTTTCTCTGCGGGGTACTCTTCTATGTAACCATAGCCACCCATAATTTGGACACAATCAATAGCGTTTTGCATTGCTGTATCCGATGCAAAAAACTTTGCAAATGCTGAATCCTTGGAGTTTGGTAGATCCTGATCAGCAAGCCAAGCAGCATAGCGGGTTTGCCATCTGGCTGCAGCTGTCTTCGCACCCATGTCAGCAAGTGTGAAGCTAATTCCTTGGAACTTACCAATGGGTTGCCCAAACTGATGTCGTATATTTGCAAACTTGGCCGCCTCATCCACTGCACGTTGTGCGACACCTGTTGCAATAGAGGCGATGCCAGCTCTTGTCTTGTCAAGGGTCTTCATTGCAATCTTGAAGCCATCACCCTCTTTTCCTACAAGACAGTCTGTGGGTATTCGTACATCCTCGAAGAATACCTCGCATTGGATAGAGTTGAGTTGACCCACTTTGTTCTCAATATGTCCAATTTTCACACCCTTTCCCTTTGGAACCATGAAGACTGAGAGTCCCTTGTGTTTGAGTTCTGGTTGAGTTGATGCAAATACTGTGAAGAGTGAAGCTACAGAACCATTCGTGCTCCAGCATTTCATACCGTTTAGTACATATTCGTCACCATCGCGTACTGCTTTTGTAGCAACTGCTGCCGCATCAGAACCAGCTTTTCTTTCTGTCAGACAGAATGACCCAAACTTTGCATCCTTTCCTGTGATCAATGGTTCAATATACGTCTTCAACTGCTCAGTTGTCGCTCCGATGACGAGAGGTGCAAATGCAAGGTTGTTACACATAATCGAAGTTGCTAGACCTGCGCATCCATATCCAGTTGCCTCGGAAACAAGTGTTTCCGCAAGCAAAGATAATCCTGGTCCTCCAGCCTCAGTTGGGATGTGAAGATTCATCAGTCCTGCTTCATAGGCTTTCTGGACCACATCCTTCGGGAACTCATTCTTCTTTTCAAGCTCGCGAGCACGCGGAGTGATATGTTCATGTGTGAATTCTTTCGCGCGCTCCCAAAGCTTCTGCTCTTTTTCAGATAGTGAGAAGTCCATTGTAAATCATCATCTGGATGTCAGCACCGGGTTTTTATGTCTTGGGAAAAGTCACCCAGTTTCATCAATAGGCTCCCATGGTGAGTCTGCATCGCTACCACGCCACCTAACACCTAGATGGATCCCCATGATTGCTCCAATGATACTAATTGCTATGAGGGCTGACATCATGATCAGTGAAAATGATAGGAAATGAATGGATTCAGCAAACAGTACGAAATCTGGGCTTGCAAAAACAAGTCCGACGCGTCTGACTTCGGGAACACCTACCCAAGGGAATTCTAAAACCATAAACGGATAGAGTAATGGTACAAGCTCAAATCCTGCAAAAAGGCCCACAATTATTCCAATAACCAGACCAAATACAATCACGATAATCTTTCTCTTGACAAGCTTACCTGTGATAATTCCTAACACGAATGGCAGTATCAATACGAAACTACCTCCACTCATACTTTGGTTTTTTCCAAGAAAAGCTCTTAGGCCCTTACATTTTTGTACTTGTTTTTCCGTTGCGGGGCATAATCTATAGAGGTGGAATTGCTAAGTGCCACTAAAAAACACGAACATTGTGAGTGCAGCTCAAACGAAATTCGGAGCTCTTGAGGGTGTGACCCTCAGAGAGATGTTTTCTGAGGCTGTTGATAAAGCAACAATAGAAGCTGGTATCCCTAAGAAGGACATCCAAGCAGCTTTCATTGGAAGCTTCATCCCTGAGATGCTGGTCCATCAAGGACACACTGCCCCCCTCCTTCTTGACTTTGTTGGAATGAAAGGACTGCCCGCAACACGTCATGAAGCTGCGTGCGCTTCTGGTGCTACCGCACTACGAGCGGCAGTGATGGCGATTGAATCTGGAATATACGACACGGTTCTGGTTGCAGGTGTTGAAAAGATGACCTCCGTGTCAACAAGTGGTGCTACAGAAGCTTTGGCTGCTGCTGCAGATGACCAGTTTGAATCTAGTATTGGTCTGACGTTCCCAGGTGTATTCGGAATTGCTGCGGTCGCTCACATGCAAAAATACGGCACAACTGAGGAGGATTTAGGAAGGGTTGCTGTCAAAGCTCATAAGAATGCATCCACAAATCCCTTGGCGCAGTTCCAGAAAGAGATCACACTAGAAAAAGCGCTAACTCCCCGTTATATTGCTTGGCCATTGAAACTCTTTGATTGCTCTCCAATATCGGATGGAGCGGCAGCACTTGTAGTGACATCTAATGAGAAGGCAAAGAAGTACACAGATCTCCCAGTGAAGATTGCTGGGACCGGTCAGGCTTCAGCATCAATGAATCTATGCGACCGTTCTGACCTAACATCATTCAGTGCCTCTGTTGACGCGAGTAGAGAGGCCTACAAGATGGCTGGTCTTGAGGCAAAGGACATGGATTTCGCTATTGTCCATGACTGTTTCACCA
Organism: Candidatus Thorarchaeota archaeon AB_25; assembly: GCA_001940705.1. Classification (GTDB taxonomy): domain Archaea; phylum Asgardarchaeota; class Thorarchaeia; order Thorarchaeales; family Thorarchaeaceae; genus SMTZ1-45. The sequence continues at coordinate 9,700 of MEHG01000012.1, read as the reverse complement.
TTGCTGAAATCATCGCCAGTGAGGACATTGGTTTCTTCAAACCCGGTGAAGCAGCAAAAGCTGTCCGTGATGGTGTGACTGCACTAGACGGTGACCGACCAATCAATCCGATGGGTGGACTGAAAGCAGTTGGTCATCCCGTGGGTGCAACTGGAGTAAAACAAGCTGTGGTTGCTTATAGAGAACTCATCGGTGATGCAGGACCAAATCAGGTCGCTAAGCACGACACTGCCGTTGTCCATAATTTTGGAGGTACAGGAGCCTCTTGTGTGGTCACTGTAATGAGGAGGAGTGACGCATGAGCGAGAAACCGACAATAGAACAATATCTGAAGAACATCGAAGAAGGTATGTTCAAAGCTTATCGATGTGTGGATTGTGGAAATGTTATTGCTCCACCCTCAGGGACCTGTTATGGCTGTGGAAGCAGTAACATGGAGTGGACTGAAGTAAGTGGCAAGGGAGAACTTGTTTCTTTCACAGTTATTCACATAGCCCCAGATGAGTTTGCTGAGGAGGCACCTTATTATATTGCAATTGTTGAGCTTGCGGAAGGAACTCGAGTAAGTGCTCGACTTCTTGGGTTTGATCCACTCAAGCCTGAAGAGATACACCTTGGAATCCCTGTCACATTGGATTATGAAAAAGGGAAGTCTGGCAAAACTTACTTGGCATTCAAACCTGCATGATTCTAACTGGGGTCTCTTAAGAGATCCCTGTTCTTTTCTTTTTGCAGAAGCTCTATAATGACCCAAGTATCATTCATAAAAGAGGTCAGAGTTAGTTGGTTGAGAAAAAGTTCACTGACAGACTTCGTGTTCACGTGCCCCTGCATGAGTTAAGATTTAATGAACATGAATTCGGTATCTCGGCTGAGTTTGACAAGCATCTACTTCAGAAACACCTGCCGAGAACCCAAGGAATTGTCAAAGGTGACATAACCCTTGCGAACACACTCAGTGCGGTGATGCCAGATGCTACCCGTGAAGCGCTTCGCGAAACTGATTTTGTTGGAGTTTTTGGTCGAGTAGTGCGACAGAAGGGGTCCGGGGGTGGAGTTTGTCTTCAGTACTTCTATGTGTGGGACTACCAAGCTGTGCCTGCACATGAGGCTGATTATGAACCTATTTTCGTTTACCTAGATGGACCTCGTAAGTATGCTATCTATGACCTAGTGCATTACTGCTCGCGGCGGGTTAATTTATCCCCGAAAAAGGCCTTCCGAATGATACCTGGTTGGCATTCATTTTTACCCACAGAGCTCAAAGATTCTCAAATCGATAAGGGGCTCGAAGTACAACCTCTCTCAGACGCGCATCTCCATTCCTGGTGGTCGATCCCAAATGAGGAAGCACGCTTGAAGGTTGAAGGCTTCATTCGTGATCCATTCATGCTTGCTGCTCCAGGACATTTCATGGACCAACCAGATGAAAATGCTCAGACCATGTGTTGTTCCTTCTTGCAGATTGAACGAGCCCTGAGTGAATTTGAAGACCCTCGGAAAGGCATTGTTGAAGGAGTCAAACGAGCCTTCTCCAACTGTGTGGGATTACTCGCACTATATCGATTAGGAGCATACCTCCAACTACTTGGAGAGATGAATGACATTGGAATGGTCAATATTCCCGTTTCACTGAGTTCTATCAATATCGCAACATTCGGAAAAATACTGCAGGATGGTTTCGTATCTTTGACCAAAGCTGGAAAGAAGATCTTGGATGGTGTCCAACCTCCCGACCCAGACGAATAGGATTAGGAGTTGCTGTTCCTTCTACTAACTAGAGAGTTCCAATCAATTCTAACAAGTGAATATATCGCAAAAATCACAAGCAGAACACTCGACACCTCAATGACACGAGAGAGAAGACTCAATGGATCTGTACTTCCCAGAATCGAGCCAACAAAATCAAGCCCAATCCTTCCGGACCATGATATGCCCATCAGGAACATAGTTTTTCCGATTAATTGTACAAGAGCAACTTTCCACCATGAATATCGGGCTGCTCCTAATGGAATAACCAATACATCATCTGGAATTGGAGTGGCTGCAAGGAACCAAACGACAATTGGGGTTGCTCTAGGATGAGAGTCTACGAATGATTTGAATGCACTCGTCTGATCCTCATCAATAAGCCTACCCCCGCCATATCCGATGAAGTATCCAGTCATCTCTCCAATCATAGCGCCAATACCTGAAACGATACCAATCAACCATGGGTCGAAAACAAACGCCAAAGTTAGCTCATCTCTCAAACCTCCGAGGATGAATGCTACTCCAACGTATGGAAACGGAACCAGTATTGTTGCGTTTCCGATAGCTGATATGAGAAATGCACCCGGGTAACCTAGCAGGAGTGAAAAGTCTAACAACCAGCTATAGATTACGCCAAAAGGACTGACAAGATCTGGAAACAGGATGCTCAGAACCAAGTAGACCAGAAGAACGGCCACTGAGAGTAGCAACAATCTGTCTGAATTTCTCATCACGTTCCAATCCGCCGTAGCAGAACTCTACTAGTCAAGATAAGAACATTCCTTCAAGAGGCTGGTAACTTTAAGAGGTGGGTAGACCACAACAGAGCAGAGTGAATGGAAATGAGAGTTGACTTGCGGTATGGAGAGGGGTCTCTTCCACTCGAGTTGAGTCACAGACTTTCCATTGAGCAGATTGTTCCGCAGACTGTTACGGAGCACCCGAATATTGCATCAGAGCTATTGAGAGTGTTAGAGTCGCCGATTGATTCGCAACCATTCTCTCAGGGAGTATCTGAGGTTGGCTCAGTTGCCATCGTTGTCAATCGAATTGAACATCAGGAGCTTATGGAGGAGTTTCTTTATTCACTCCTCAATAGTGTAGAAACCTTCTCCTTCAATCCTGACAACGTGTCGATCATCTATCCCGTCGCTTCCGATGAACGACTTTCGAAGACCGAGGTCGATGAACTCTTGGGCAATCCAGAGTCTAGAGGACATCAGCTCATCCTTCACAACCCCGATACCAAAACATCTCTCAAACTGGTAGGTGAAACACCCACTCACTCTACGCCTGTCCACGTTAATGAGAGCTACCTCTGTGCAGACATGAAAATAGGTCTGAGTGAGATCCGACCTGATGTGTTTTATGGAGCAACAGGAGGACGCATGTCAGTGATACCAAGTGTTTCTGGTAAACGGACTATAAACCGTAATGCAAAACTTCGAGCTACCAGAAACATTGGTCAATTCAATATGGAAACACCTTCTTGTGTTGACATGCTAGAAACCTCTCAGCTTGCTGGATTAGATTTCATTGTCAACTCTGTGTCAGACTGGCAAGGTAATCTGGCTCATATTGTAGCTGGAGATCCATACTCATCGTGGAAGACCGGTGTAGAATCTGCTGCACGATTAGCTAGGGCTGATTATAGTAAACGTGCTGATATTGCTATAGTGAGTGCTGGAGGGAACCCACATGACACATCGCTCTATTATGCAATTGATAGTCTTTATCCCGCTCTAGAGGTTACAGAGCACGGAGGGTCTATTGTTCTTGTGGCAGAGTGTGGTGGAAAAGTTGGTCCCAAGGGCTTTATCCGCGGGATGTCAGAGTATTCTTCTGAGGATGAAATTCTAACTGCAGTGGAGACCAATTTTGAGTTTGGAATGGAAAAGGCTCGTTTCTTCTGGAATGTATTGAGTTCAAGAAAGATCGTAATTTGTAGTCGACTGCGTGAATCATTGGTTGAGGAGCGATTACATTGTACTGCAGTTAAAGACCCACAAGAAGGGCTCGAGGCTGCTCAAAGCATGCTCGCATCTAGCAAGAAAGTAGCCCTCTTGAATGATGGTCTACGAAGCACCCCAAAGCTGTCTAATCATTAGTCTACGCATTATCAAAGAGCGCGTCAACTGCATCAATTGCGCCTCGGGCTTCTTCGGGGCTGAACTCGGGAAGGTCACCAATCTTAGCAATCTTGAGGGTGACCAAGGCATTATCATCTTGAGGCTCCATCTCCCAAGACATGTCTATCCCTGGCTGTTCTGAAACAAACTGACCAAGAAAATTTATCCACGCCTCTTTGACGTCATCTATTTTGAGATACATGAACTCCATCAGCGGAACGGAGATTTCCACTCTTAGGATGCGCCCGTCGAGGATGTTGTAGTTATCAATGTTCCAAGGCATCTCTAAGCACAGCGTCAGACCCCTATGTATGGTACATAAGTGTTCTTGGCTCGAATTTTGCAGACACTAGTCCTTTGACTCTTCGTCTTCCTCAATCTTGGCTCTTAGCTCTTTCGCTAATTTGTCCATTTCATTGTCGTCTTTCTTCTCCTCACCTGACTTTGCAACAAGAAGTGATTCGACATCTTGGACAAACGCCTCCATTGGGTCCACATCAGGTTCTGGTTCTTTGACAACCTCTTCCGCAAGCTCCTCGAACTCGAGCTCCTCAGCAGGCTCAGCTTCATCAACAACTGCGGGTTCGTCAATACTGGGTGGAGGTCCAACTATAGACTCATCTGTGCCATTCACCAAAGCTAGTCCTTGACGCTGAAGAATGGTCTGAATGCCAATCGGAACTATTACCCCTCGGTCTTGGAGCGATAGCAGCCTGTCTAACACCTCTGCCTCGGTCTTCTCTAACATCTCTCCTAAGGGAGATACTAGATTCTTGATGTAGAACTCACTCCATTCATCTCGTACTGCTCCGATGTAGTCGAGAATCTTAGCATCCAACTTGGTTACTTTCTGTGTGGGTCCAAATCTGTGAGGTAAGTGCCAGGCATAGTTGAAGGAAGAGTTTAGAGTTGAAACAACCCATTCAGGATCAAAGCAGTCGATAAGTCCTGTCCAGCCATCAAGGTCTTGGTCATACTGATTCTCAAACAACTCCACAAAGAACTGAAGTCGCTCCCTGAGGAGTGGTGTCATCTCACCCTCAAGTATGAGGATGCCAATGATGTACTGACCGCTGTAGCTGTTTAGACGAAGTCCGTGGTACTGAATCTCTTCCAGCGTTCCTCTGACTCCATCTCCCTTGATCTCACCATAGACACTTGTGATAGCAGCGATGAAGCCGCTGATTAGGTCTGGTTGGATTCTCTCTTCCGTGAATGGATGATAGAAGACACATGTCCCGCGATCGAGGTAGACCGCCATGAAGTGCTGGACAGTTTCAAGATCCTTGAACATCTGTAGCTGATTCTCGAGACCACGTTTTGTTGCTTTCTTCTTTGGCTTAACACCGCGGTTGTATCCTGCAGCCACTATACCAAGGAGTGCGATGGAGATAATCATCAGGATACCAATATCGCTCATGAAGAATGCCAGCAGAAGTGAAAGTGGACTCACGCCAACACCAGTTTCTTTAATGAATTCTGCGTTCCATCTAGTGCGACTTCCATCATAGATCGCACGTGCAGTCAGTTTATTCACTTTTCCGAACGGCACTTCGAATCCAAAGGTCGCTACACCTTCAGTGTTGGTTGAATCTATCATTGTCCCCTCTGTGTAGTGAACTGTTGTACCATTATCAAAATACACAGAAACCTCAAACCGTATTGGCTCTCCCGGGATTGGTGGGTGGGGCGTATCATTGGATCTCAAGGTAGCACGGATCTCCATGAACTGACCTGCAATTAAATCTCCATCAAACGTTACCTCAAGATAGACCACTTCTTTGGGAAGTATTGTGAAGTCAGTCTGGCTTGTTGCAGTCACAGCATACAATGCAGAAGCTGAAACATCGATTGTGTAAGAACCCGGCGGTGCATCGAGGGTGATCTCTATTGTGTAGCCTTCAGTTGAATTTTCAAGGATGTAGACATTTCCATCCAATGTCATTGTGACCAATGCATCAGTAATTTTATTGTTGTAAACAGAATCCTCGTAAGTCACAGTGACTATAAGATTCCACTCCTCATATTCAGAACTGATATGCACTACATCTATTATTGTTGTAGCATTCACAGTCAGGTTGAGATTCATTTGTGTTGATACAAAACCGGTTCTAACAACATATACCGTGAATGACTCTAGTCCTGGTGTAAATGTTGGTGCAATATTGAATGTGTATTGTCCGCCTGCACCTACTAATAGTTCGTAATCTGTTCCAAATGCAGAAAACGAAACATTGGCATCTGTGATTGGGGTTCCACTCGAATCTCTAACAGTGATGGTCAGAGGAACATCGGTGGCATAATCCGTCGATTCGGATGAAGCAGTCCACGAATTAGCAAGAGATGGAATATCTTCAGTGACTATGAGATTCACTGGTCCCACCGAATTTTGACTATACCCTTCTGCACTTGCTCTGATTGTGACCGCCGTTACTCCGAAATAATCACTACCATCTAGAGTTACTTCCCACAGCTCTAATACACCGTTATAGGTCATATTCACTAGCGGGAAACCACTGAATGTTACCCTTACCCAAACGCCATCCCAAGTATCATTTATCGGTACTGAGTTGTAGGTGTAGTTTGCAGTAATAGTAATCTGTTCAATGTAGGTTATATTCCGATCTGTTGGATTCCAGGCGGGATCTAATACTATCCCTGTAGTTTCTTCGCTAATTGTTATAGTAATTGTATCATTGTATTGAGCAGTGAAATCTGCTTTCCAGGCATTGACTGTCATTATTGTGGTTCCTGGAACGGTCAGAAAATCTGATCCGTTAAGCTGAATCCAGTAAAGCTCTGATAGAGCATCCCACTTCATATCATACGTGGTTGAATCAAACGTAATATTCACCCATGCATCAGAGATAGCAGTACTACTCCAATCTTGATACGTAACTGTTAGATTTGTACTCTGGAGGTATGTGATATCATTACTGGGAAGCCAGTTCCAATTGAGAGCCTGTGTTTCAATAGTGAGATCAACTGATATTACCAGGCTTTGATTTTCAAGTGCGAATCCTTCTGCGTAGACGGTGAGGGGGTATGTCCCACTTATCATGGAGGTCGTAGAAACTGTCTTGGTCCATCTTCCTCCGCCAATATTGGTCATTGTATCATTGAATAGACTTCCAAAGGAATAGGTCGCATTTGCTATCGGTATGTCAAGACCCCTGACTGGAAATATCTGATTGAAATCAATACCAATATCAAAGGTATTGTCGGTATAGGCTGTGATACTGTAGTCATCTGCTACTAGTGTTGTTGGATAATACACAAACACCTGCGTTACGTTATATCCGGCTTCTAGGCCGTTTGTCCACCAGATCTCAATCGAATGTGTACCATTACCCAACGTTGTAGAATCTATATCCCATATGAAATTAGCAGAGCCATCTGTGGCGGCAATCTCCGAGGTATTGACACTACTTCCTGCTTGGAGTACAGTGAGATTAGTCGTCCCGCCTGTCATGGGAGTGTCGTCTCCATCCTCGATTGTTGCATCAATATCCATGTCAGTCAAAATGCTTACCTTGCCATCTGTGACTCCAGTAAGGTCAATATTACCGACATAGTTGGGAGCTAAGGATGACAGTATCCATGTGCCATTAGTCATGTCTGTACAGTGAACAATTGTGTTGTACTTCGTGTGAGTGCCTGCAATCAAGTCAGAGCCATTATAGAGTGCTGAGGGAGTCCAGTCTGCCTGAACTGAGTAGTTAAGAGACCTCTCTATCGTGCCTGTTAACATTGGATAACTAACACTAGTCGTAGCGTTCCATTCAACATTGGGTCCTGGTGTTTGTAAATTCCAGTTTGTATTTGCTATAACTGGTTTTTTGTACCAGAGAGTTATATCATAGTCAATCTCAACTGATTGATTTGATTGGAATGAAATCTGAGTTATGTTTGTGTCAGATATGAACGACCAAGATGTTCCAGCAAGGGCATGAGTGGTATTTGTGAGGGATATTAACTCAGCAGTTGCATAACTCAACGGTGAGTTTGATGTCTTATTCCAGGGTGTATACGTGTAGTTCACTAAGGCTTCCCTAGGATTTCCACCAACAAATGAATACCAGCCATCTCCCCTGATATGCTCGGCTGTATCAAGACCCAGGAGTGGAAATTGGGCACTCCACCATATGGTATTGAACTTCCATCCCCCTAAATCCATCCCAGTCATTTTTGTACCATCTATCACGACATAATATGGAGTACTAGCGTTTAGAATGGCATTATCGCCTGAAACGTCATGAGTAAGATCTGTGGCCGCACCTTGTATTGTAAAGGGCGTAATCCAACTGGTGGTATTTGTTTGAGGATCCGAATAGTCACTTCTTACTCCAAGATATGCATGTCCAAGAAATGCTGCATAGTATGAACAAAGGTACGTTATAGAGTAATTCTCCAATTTTCCATCATGAGATTGTCCATAGAATTCCTGGTATAATGCGTCAGTTATTACTCCTGAATTGTTTAGGATAAGGTTGTAAGTACTTGGCGAAACACCTAGTGTTTCTCGTTCTGGAGCGGCAATGATGCTATTCGCTTCAACATCTGCACGATAAAGAGTCCATCCTGCGACTTGGTATTCTGTGAGATCTATCAATCCATTATGTGAAGAATCAAGATATGAGTTATAGATTCCAGTTTGTTTTCCATTTTCAAGCCTTGAAAAGAACGCGACTGTGTTTGAGTCGTTGCCACTTCCTTCAGCTGCAAATATGACTCGCTCATTTGTCATCAGTTCATGAACACCATCATCATTAATTTGGGAGTAATATACATTACTTGCAGATGGAACTGAGAGTATGATAACGAGTATTAGGAGTGGAATCAGGACTCTTCTCATTCTGTAGCCTCTTTTATCAAGCATCAATGCATTCACATGTGGTTGGCGGCACATAATCTGCACATACCAACAGCACTCGTTGATTATTACATGTTGATGTGATGAATCAACAGACATTGGGCATTGATTTTCTAGTTCTGTTCAACTTTTATTGAAATACTTATGCTGATTTGATTAATTTGTCTTGTGATATATCTGTTCGATCCTGATAATATTACTGAGATGGGGTGCTCAATTTTTTTGTATCAGTTATTTTCTGGAAATTCGATTGTGACATTTCCATAAGTAACATCCACATGATGAGCAAGTAGAGCAACACCTCCCTTTCGATTTGCATGTATGCTGATCTGTGTCTCTTGCCAATCCCATTGAACAGGTTCTTCTTTCCCATCCTTCCATATTTTAAAACTGTAACGTGACACACCCGCACCTTCTCTATCATCAGGTAGGGTCTGGCATCTTGCTTTCATCCAGTATACTTCACCCAGCTCTATTGGGGATTGGCCATGATTTACCCTGACACCGCTATCACCCCGGTAAAATTCCGTAAAAGGCAGGTGTCCTGATTGACCCAGATCCCATCTAAACCACGTAATTGCTCCGAAGGGTTGATAACCCCATTTGGGTTGCATTTTAGGAAAATTCCAAAATCCTCCATTAATATGACCCGTAAAACGAAAAAGGATCCCAATTCCATTACCATTACTTACATTACTTGTGGTTTGGCTTACCTGGTTTATTTTTAAAGAAATAGTAATTTCATAGTCTTGCCAACTTTTTTCACCGATCAGAAATATACGATCATACCCCATGTGTTTTGTTCGTAAGCCATCAGGTTCCAATTCCCAATGACCATCAACATATTGACCTACATCCTGAGGATCAGTGATTTTACTCCAATCAATATAAACAGGTAATGGATATGCACCGGATTGAAGATCAACTATTACTTTTTGGTCATTCT
>MEHG01000011.1 GCA_001940705.1 Candidatus Thorarchaeota archaeon AB_25 | reverse complement strand
GACATATGATGGTTCATTTGTGCGAGTATACAGAGATGGATCGCTTTTGTACTCTAATCCATTCACCGGCAATATCGTTGCAAACAACCAGCCCTTCTACATTGGGACCGAAAGCGATTATAACGATTATTTTGAAGGCATCATAGATGAAGCTCGGATTTCCAATAACGCGAAATCATTGGAGTGGGTTTTATCAGAGTATAGAAATCAGAACGATCCAGCAAGCTTTTACTCTATTGGAATAGAAGAAACGACCAGTGGTACACAGGAGCCAAGCTTGCGGGATGCAACAGGATACCAATTCTCTACCAACTCAACATCAAGTGTAACTGTTGGTTCTACAATTTCTCTCTCCTTATCACAAGGGGCGTATAGTTTGGCAGATGACCTCTCTCAGGGAACCTCCTTCTCATTGCTGAACGGGAGCATTCCAGTTTGGACAGCAAACGTATTGATTTCCCCTCCGCCCGAGATAGATGCAATCAGCTTTGAGGTCTCGTACACTGAAGGGGAATGGTTCCCAGTTTCTGTAATGAATCCTTCAGGTGAGGAGATGTCCTTTGCAACCAACTGGACGTGTTTCGATGGTAGACTGATAGTTGGTGCCAATGTAGTTAACGAATATGGAGTATGGAAGATACAATTCCAAGATAGAAATCATGTGTTCGATGCGTTAATGGGACCATCAGGAGGACCCTATTCTTCATCAAGTGAGTTCACTATCGGAGAGGATATTGAATTTCAATTTTGGAGTTCGGGAACATTTGGTTCCACAATATCTCTTGATTTAACGGATCCGTCAGGCTCAACGTGGTATTCAGGACCAACAAAATTTCAGGGAAAGAGATTCTCGCTACCATACTATCACCGAAAGGATCTCACTATCAGTCAGGATATTGTCGCTAAAGACCTTGTCAACTTCCCAGTCCTCATCGATTTATACGACACCGACCTTCGTACAGATGTCCGTGCAGACGGTAGAGATATCGCCTTCGCGATTGGTGAAGAAACCCTCGCTCATGAATTAGAGCTCTTCGAACCTTCTTTCAACTTGACGCACGCTCATCTCGTAGCATGGGTGAATGTGCCGCTTCTTTCTGGCTCAACTGAAACTGCAATCAGCATGTATTATGGCAATCCTATGGCTCCAATAGTGTATGATTCCGGTCCAGTTTGGGATTCTGGTTACCTAGGTGTCTGGCATCTGTCAGAAAGCGGAACTGGAGCAACGGATGAATATCAAGACAGCAGCCAGCATAAGCAACATGGCACAGGTGGTGAAGGGAACACTTCCTTTGTTCCAACACAAGTAACTGGCAAGATTGGCAGCGGACAGGACTTCAATGACCTTGATGGGCACTATGATCTTATTGACTGCGGTGATAGTCCACAATGGAACATTGACGGCTACCAGATAACTCTGGAAGCATGGGTCCAACATGATATTACTCCCAACAACCACGTTTATGGAATTATGAATCACAAAGGGTGGTATGATGGCTATGCCCTCTACATCAACTTTGGCGGGGGTTCAACTCTAAAGCCCACGTTCACCCTACCTGGTGATACACATATGCTGGTGGGAGCTAATGATGTCACAGGCTTAGATTGGCATCACATAGTTGCGACGTATGATGGCTCTTTGATGAGGATTTACGTGGATGGAGTGCAGGATCCAACCGTTCTAGCAAAGACTGATGCAATTTTACCTTCTTCATATGAACAAGGCTTTTGGATAGGTCATGGCGACCAGCCAAAGGATAAAGTCTGGAGTGCTGAGTGGGATGGTCAAATCGATGAAGTGCGTATCTCAGATGTTGTGCGTTCAGCAAGCTGGATTCAAACTGAGTTCCAGAATCAAAATGATCCAAGTAGTTTCTTCTCTATTGGGGTGGAAGAGTCAGTAGGATATTCAGAGTCCGAAACTATAACGCTTGATTCTTCAGCTTCTGCAGGAGTCTGGTATGTGTCTGCTCGTTATAGTGATGATATCTCTCATGTGAATAATAGAGTGGGGATGTTTAGCAGGAACTTCATCGTGAAGCGTGGAACTTCTTTAAGCCTAATCGCACCTGGAGACGCTGTAGCGGATGGGATTTCAACCAAACTCATTGGTGAGCAACTCTATGTTGAATTTGAGCTAGAAGATACATTGAACGCGGCTTTGGTGAGTGGAGCAACGATATCCATGAACTGGAGTGTTAGTGGTGTGCCCACAGATGTCCAGCTCAATGATTATGGAGATGGGAGATATGGTAAGACTCTCAACACTTCTGATTTAGGAAGTTATGGACGGTGGCGGCTGGATCTTGAAACATCACATCCGTTCTATACTAATGCAACAGATTACTTCTATTTGGACCTCTCTCATCGAACAGTTCTAACTTATGAACCCCCATTTGATACATCATATGGAGACAACTTTGAAGTCAGATTGACATTGAGGGACAAATTCGATGATGCTCCATTAGCAGGTGCAACAATATCTTGCAATGCAACAATAGTGGGATTACCAATCGACTATGGAAATGGGACCTATCTGGTGACAGTTGATAGTACAGGTTTCTCGACTGGAGAGCATACATTTAGGTTCACAGCCACACCAGCTACTTCATTCCTCCTAAGTAGCAGTATAGATGTTCAGTTCAATTACCAACCCATTGCTACTGACGCGACGCTTCTTAGCCCTGATACTGTTGAAGCACCATGGGGTCATCAGGCAAATACAAGCATATATTGGTATGACATTGACAACGCAGGAAGTGGAGTGGAAGGCGGCACATTTTCGGTTTCGCCATTTGTCCAAATTCAAACCTTTGAGGACGGTGGTGGCTACTATACTATTACAATCGATGTGAGTTCCTTAACACCTGGAACCCACTTCTTCAACCTGACCTGTTCAAAACTGAATTATCAGTCATCAACAGTAACAGTAAGCGTAACAATTCTTGCTCATAGAACAACGTCAAGTGTATACTACAACTCCACTATACCTGTTGGGACTGACACATACTTTGATGTTTCTTGGATTGATCTGGACCATGGTTCGATTTTAGTTGACAATGGTAATCTGAGCCAAGTGACTTTAGATTGGGGGACCGGAAGTGATAGTTTCTCTGCTTTTAGTTTCTTGTTGGATACAAGTAGTTGGGCAGTTGGGTCATATACAATTAATGTGTCAATCAGCGCCACAGACACCCCAAGGTTCTACATAGACTCTTACTTTGTGGTTCAACTTGAGATTCGAAAGCTGAACGTGTACTTGAGCTGGGATCCTCTTGAACCTTTTCCAAATGGGAACGACTTTGTGATGTTTATCTATGTGAATGTCAGCGAACCGGACAATCCAATTGATGGCACACCCATTACGGGACTTGACCAGACCTACTTCAGCGCCAGAAACGAAACAGGCGGATTATACATCTTCAAGAGTTTCACAAACCTTGGAAATGGACTCTATCAACTAAGCATTGATAGTGCAAGATTTCTTGAAGGTCAGTACAAGATCATTGTCTTTGTTGATTTCATACCAGCAGAAAACTATACGGACAGCATTACTCCTGAAGTTTCATTTTCATACCGTCCGATTCTTACGTATCTATCATCTCCAGACTATCCTACTGTGACAACTAGTTTTGACACAAATGTCACCGTCACTTTATCATATGTTGACATTGATCATGTACAGAATATTATGAGCGGTACAATAACTTCAGAGGGAGCATCGATTGTCTGGCAACACATAGCGGACGGAATATATGAGGTTCTGATAATTGTTCAAGGATGGGACCTAGGCGCTCATGAGGTAAATCTAACAGCTGATGCAAGTGGTTACCAAGCGAAAACACTTACCTTCCAGATTCTCGTTCAAATTGCATATGCATATGCCAGGTCTTCAGTTTCTATCATCGATTTGCCAGTTGGGGATACCGCAGTCTTTTACGCAGACTACTGGGACATCACACATGATGAACCCATTCTCGGAGCAACTATCAATCATAACTGGACATATCCTTTGAGTATTAGTTGGACTGGTGATCAATATAGAATCGAACTACCCAGTATAGACACAGATGGGCTCGGCTCCTACTTGGTTATCTTTAATTTTTCAAAAGGTCCGAACTATCAATTTGGATATTTCAACATAAGCATCATTCTAAGGACTCATTTAACAGAATTCCGACTTGCGAGTGCTGTCGAACCTACAAGCTACAATGCCATGGTCAACATATCCGTCTATTGTGGGGACCTTGATAACGATGCTGGAATTGTCGACGTTCCTGTAAGTCTCTCTATCTACGGTGACTCAGGATTGATTCTTTCAACCTTTGAGAATGACACAGTTCTAGGAAACGGATACTACATAATCCGATTTGCGGCCACGAATCTGGGTACTTCAGGGATATTCGAACTTACTGTATATTTCAATTGGACAGGTCTAGTTCAAAAGTACTACAACCGTTCAGTCGCGGCTTTCGTGAGAATAGTGGGTGAAACTTCAGACCTTGATTTGATTGATTCAGCTGAACCTACTCCATATTTAGGAAACCTGAGTTATACCTATCTCTATAGTGAGCTTTACAGTGGTAATGGCATCTCCAACGTGTCTGCACCGGCAGGAAACGTGTTCATCTATGTAGAGTTTGTTGGTCAATCATTCAGTCAGTCATTATGTACAATTACTGAGGATGTTGGAAATCCAGGATATTATACGATCGAGTTCAACAGCACAATATTCGCGGGTCCAGGAGTTTACACAATGAGCGTATATGTAAACTGGTCCAAGGGTCAAGAACCATTCTATGGCAACTGGACGGACACACTCTCAGTCCGAATTATTCCGAGAAGTACTTTGATTAATTTGATTCCACCAGAGAGTTCTCCCTACGGAGTCAATGCAACTTTCTCTTTCTCATTTGATGACGTTGCAGAAGGCAGTACATATCGAATAGCAAATAGTTCTCAGATGACAATCATTATTGGGCTGCCAGATTATTCCATCACCTATAACGAATCTACAAGACAATTCCATATTTCCTTCAACACAAGCATTTTGGGAGCGCCTCTTGGAAACCGTCAGTTCACAATAGGTGTTAGTTGGACTGGGGCGCCATATTATGCTAATGTGACTGGGAGAACAGTCATCATTAGTGTCAGGTTCCGTGAAACAGAGTTTGATTATTCAACAATTAGTCCAACACCATATGGTGACAATGTGACCCTACGTTTCACGTTCACTGATGTCACACTAGGAATATCAGAAGCAATTGACAATGGATTAGTTACATTATATAATAGCTCACAGGAAATCCCTGTGTCTGAGTACTCTTTCACACCTCTCGGAAACGGAGAGTATGAAATCGAACTCAAGACAACATACTTCACGAACCCTGGCATATATACAATTTCAGTACAAATGAGTACAAGTCATTTCTACTATGCAGTGATCACTGCATCACGGACACTCAGTTTACAATATAGACTAACTATCCTTCTTGTAGAACCAGTTGCAGAAACACCATACAACAACCCCCTTGAATTAGTGTTTCATTATAGTGATGTGTTGACTCTAGGGGAAATTGGCAATAGTTCAACACCAACAACAATTCGAATCTTAAATGGAAGTTCATGGCGCTTCAGTTCAGTATGGCGAGGTGCTTCAGAAGATTATCTTCTCACAATCCAAACGTATAATCAAAATCTTGAGATAAACAGGGAATATGTTCTTTGGATCGAAATAAACTATCCGGATTCCTCACCATTCTATTTGTCTTCTGAAGCATTTGTTTCATTTACTGTTAGAGAGCGAGCAACCAACCTGGAACTAATATCATCACCAGAACCAACACAATATCTTGAGTCCACCAACTTCACCGCATATTATCAAGACTCATTGTCCCTGGACGGAATCGCTGGAGCTATAATTACTCTAACAGTTGGTCTAGTGGACCTAGTTGAAGGAGTTGACTATATACTGCAAAGTCCAGTAGAGGGTATCTATTACATTTCACTCAACACGACTGCACTAGGACCGGCCGGAACAACAGTTAACCTTGTATTAAGAGCGTCTTGGACTTCAAGTGCACCATATTACTCGACTTCTACGCTAAGTCTCACGCTTAGTGTTACGCAGAGAAACTCCATTACTGAAATATTAGCTTCGACAACGCAAGTGAAATTCCTTGAGAATGTCACGTTCACAATTAGTTATAGTGATGAAACAACAGGACAAGCAATCCAACTCAGCAAAGATCAGTTTCTGATATACAGCGAAGGTACTCTATTACAAGGTAATGACTTCTCCATGAATTACTTAAGTTCCAGATATGAGGTCTCTATCAACTCGTCAGTATTGATTGTTGGATTAATCAGCAATTGGAACATCACTTTCTATCTAGATTGGCAGAATAATGTTGCACCTTACTATGCAGATGGTCGTGCTTCCGCTTGGATATCTGTGGTCAACAGAGTCGGGAGTGTAATTCGGGATACAGCACCGACTGTTCCTATACATGACAACATGAC
The DNA here is from genome assembly GCA_001940705.1 of Candidatus Thorarchaeota archaeon AB_25. GTDB lineage: Archaea > Asgardarchaeota > Thorarchaeia > Thorarchaeales > Thorarchaeaceae > SMTZ1-45. Next base: position 27,508 of record MEHG01000011.1, on the reverse strand, counting down.
CCTCAAGTTCACATATGTAGATGATTCAACTGGTGCAGGAATCAATGATGCAATTGTATTATTCGACTGTCTCAGTCCAAGTGGTCTTGTAGAGGGTGTAGATTTCTGGATTCTTCGAAACGCTGGTAATTACTCACTCCTTGTTGATAGTACAAGTCTTGGCAATACAGGCACCTTCACATTCTCTCTACGTCTTCTCTGGAATCCCACCCTAGTGCCATTTTATAGAAATACAACAACTATTTTCCTTCAAGGAACAGTTCGTTTAATTCAAGCACAGCTCACGAATGAGGAGCCAAATCCATCTACTGTACCAATAAATGACAACGTTTCTGTTGTCTTGAATCTTCAAGATTTAGATCATACTAGTCCAATCTCTGGAGCAGAAAGTTCATTCTCAGTCAGATACAAGACGAATGCGTCTGGACCCGCTATATGGAGCATAACTCCAATATCGCCAGGAGTATACGAGTTGATCGTGGATTGTTCTGATGCAGGTGCGACAGGGACCAACACACTCATCATAACCTTATCATTCTCAGATTATCAGACAGTCGAGGTACAGGTTCCATTTCAAATCAGACTCCGGCAGGGAGAGCTGAATGAAGTTTCATCACCAAGCACATTCTATGGTGAAACAACATATGTTATAGTAGAGCTTGTCGACAAAGATGCAGGTAACATACCCATCAGTGACGCCATTTTGATAATAACATGGCCAGATATTGGATATACGCCTGATTATTCATCTCTTGGAAATGGTTCATACATAATAAATCTGACAACAGCTAGTCTAGATGCAGGCCTCTACACGCTCGTGGTTGGTGCTCAGAAGAGTAACTACTTCATCTCGGACATTTCTGTACCAGTTCAAATCAAAAGCATACCTACGGAACTTATTCTCCCTCAGACCACTCCAGATGTCTATTGGGGTGAAGATGTATCAATCTGGGCGATGTTCAATGATACTCGAGATAACATCCTCATATCTGGAGCTGCCCTTGTTTATCAGTTCGGAGTTCTGAGTGGTAGTCTTACTGAAGAAATACTAGATCCAGGAAATTACTCCTTCACTGTTGATACAGGAAATCTCGCAGTAGCTACAACCTATGTTGTATCAATTACAGCCACCCTCAAGAACTATGTCACAATTACACGACAGGTAATAGTGAATGTCCTAAAATTGCCAATCGCATTGACCGTTGCTAGTGAGGCACAACAGGAGGTTTTCAAGGGCAGTCCTGTGAATATTACAGTCTACGTCAATAACACCTATAGCAATGTCCCATTACTCGGAGCAGCGGTCGAAGTTACTTGGATGGCACTGGGACCCCAGACAATGATACTGTCTCCAGTCCCTGGCAGGAATGGATATTATGCAGGATTCATTGATACAAGCGACCTATTTGTGGGAGACTATGTTATCACGATAAGAACAGGCGGAGCTAATTACCTTTCGGTGGCAACCTCAGCAAGTATTAGTATTAAACAGATAGCCACAGTTCTTCTACTCGACGCTCTCACTTCCACCTATAGCACACGAACTTTCAACTGGTCAGACACAATTCGAATTGGAGTATATGTTCTTGCACCATTGCTGAATGAGTCTTATCCATTATCAACAGGCATACCTGACTGTACTGTGCAATGGTCACTTTCAGGAACAGCTTTCACAGGTGAATTCCTGAATGGAACATCAATTGCAGGACCAGGATATTTCTACATTGATTTTGAAACATGGGACTATAGTGCGTCCACTTACACACTAAGAATTACAGCATATCCCAACATTGGTATGTTTGCTTATTCTAGTAATCTTACCACACTCATTATTGAGCCAATTGAAACGTCAGTGGCGTCTACATACCTGAGTCCTAAAATTTGGGGTTGGACTGGTTGGGTGAATCTTACTTATTGGGACCTCCTATTTGATAGAGGCATAGCTGGTGCCAATATAGCTGTAGATTGGGATGGCGTTGAGAGCACATTCCGACATGTTGGAAATGGGACATATCAAATTTTCATAAACGCATCATTAGTGAGTCCAGGAATTTATCCGGTTTCTGTCCGGTTTCTGATGGACAACTACAAGAGTGGCACAGGAGTCTTCACACTTAATGTGAGAGAGGTTCCAACAAGTATCAACGTATTTACACCCGCTATAAATCAGATTGATGATGATCTTCTGAATTTGGAGGTGCCATATGGTGATGTACTTCCACTAGTCCTGTTCTATAATGACACATGGTACAACAGGGGTATTCCTGGCGCAACTGAAATGACTGGTGTAGTTATTGGCCCCGGAATTCCTGATAGGGATGATATCCTAATTGAAGAAATGTCGTATGGAAATTACAGTTTATTATTTGATACAACGCGGTGGACTGTAAGCCATATACCATATAGGGTGATTCTAGGCTTTTATCTTGGAAACTGGAGCCGTGCTACAATCAATATACAAATCACAATCATTGACGTACCAACAGGACTCCAAGTCGAGGGGTCTACTTCTTTGAGTATGAGCTATGGTCAAGAATTCAGTATTTGGGTATTCTATTATGATGCGTGGGAAGGTCATGCAGGTGAAGGCATAGCAGGAGGTTCAATAAACGCGACAAGTTTAGACACTCAATATGTGGTTGTGTCACTGAACCAATCTGACCTTTCAAGACCAGGATGGTATGAGATCAGACTAAGGTCTCGACGAACTCAAGGCTCAACAATTGTTTCGATTATCCTCTCTAAAGAGAACCACGAGGCTGCTAGTGAGTCTATTGCAATTTCAGTGGAACCTTCTGAATTTGACTTACTCATTGAACGAGCCATAATATTTGGTGTACCCATTGGACTCGTACTACTGGCGGGAGCTGTCTTGTGGACTCGGCTTTTCAATGTACCAAAGCGATTACGAGAAATCAGAGGAATGGTTAGAACCATCAGTAAAGGGAAGATTCCTAAACCTCCAGATAACATCCTTAGTAGACAAGAGATTGTTGCAGATTTATTCAATGATATTGCAGAACCTGTTGGTATTACAAAGATGGCTTCGAGTATGCCAACTGAAGCTATTACCACTGATGTTCCTGAAATAGATGAATTACTTGTTCAATTATCGATTTTGTCAAAGCTAACACCAGATGAACTTGAAGACTTCAAGCTTGATGTTTCAAAGATGAAACTGAGCGAGCAAGTGAGCTTTGTCAAGGAGGTAATCAACCAGGAAGCCATCAAGCAAGGACGAATCGAGAGAAAGTCAATGGAGATGATTTTAGAAGAAACAGCCCTCAAAGCACGCGCCGTGCTGGCTGGAGAAGAGATTGAACAAATCGTAGAACCTAAGCTGGTTGAAGAGAGGGTTGAACCAGAACAAGCAGAAGAACCAATAGAAACTACTCCGGAGCCTATAGATTTTGAAGAAATCGATTCAACCGATGTGCTTAGTGAAAATGAGCTGAAAGAGATACGTCAGCGATTGTTGGATGCTGGAATTAAGGGAAGCGAACTTGAAACCATCATGGATCAGACGCGCGAACTTCCAAGGGAACTCGCAGAGGAGCTTCTGAAGAGTATCCTCGGGACAGGAGGTGAAGACGAGTGAGTTTAACTGCAACCTCCGATAATCAGACAAAGGCTCGACTAAATCATGTGCTCAATTATAGGATTTTGAAACGAAAGCACAAACGCGCTTTTTACGGATTTGTTATTCCATGTTTCATTCTGTTGATTTTCTGCTCTCCTGTAGGCGTTATTCCAAATAAGGCTGAATCAACTATTGGAGGTGTCGCGGGTGATGCTCTAACAAATCTGTTTGGACCTGCAGAAGGACAGCAGGCATATAGTGCAACAGGCGCATCTCAGCCCGTAGCTTTTGACGGTTTGTTATCTAATGACACCCAACCCCTCGTTATGCTCAATCCATCAGCACCTACAGCAATTCCAATTCAGGCACCATCCGGATGGACAGGTTACGATCTTAGTGGGACCTTGGACCACCTATCTACAGAGTTCAGACCATTAAAGAACGGTCTTCTCGATGAGTATCATGAGGAACGGCACATATTATCTGGCTCGCCATGGAACTCAGAGGTCTTCAATGTTCCAGATGACTGGTCAATATTGAAGAATGGTGATTCAACTAGTCATCCAACACATGGAGGTCTGTATTGGTATACTGCTGCAGGAAGTGGTAGAGATGGTTCTATGGGATGGAGGCCAAGTGTTCTATTCTCCGCTGGAAACCCACTTAATCCCAATATGGAGTTGTATCTGAGCCAAGGCTTACAATTACCATGGAGAGATGTGTACTCTTGCAAGGTCAGAGTCTATCATACTGTCCCAGGTGCACAGGTAATGAATGACATATTCTATCTATTCGTGGACGTTGGGGGTTATCGAGCAAAATTCAATGTGTTCAGTAGTGGGTATGTCACAGACGAGTGGATTCAAGGAGTTGCTGAAATTCCAGGTTCTGTTTTTGCCAATATGCCCATTCCTGGTACAACTGCACTCGCAATTGGTCTTGGTACAGATTTCTCAGGAAATTCACCTTCAAATATCAATAATCGAGTGTTCATAGATCAAATCGAGGTGATTTTCGAGGCACGACCACTCCCGGAACAGATTGGGCTCAGTGCCAATCAGAGCATTATTACTAGCGCCACACCAGGGAGTGTTTCAACCTATGTCCCAGATAGTGCAGCGAGAGACTGTTTCAGTCGATCTGACACGGGAATAAGCACCTCTAGTGCTCTGGAAGTTGGAGTATGGAGTTCCAGTGGGACTACATGGAACGATGTTGTAAAGTATCAAATCGGCATCCAATTTCCATTGGATATTCCTCAAGGTGCAATAATTACCTATGCTGCCTTGGAGGTTGAAGCGTTAGGATACTTTGGAGGCGGTGACAACAGCCTTCGCGTACTCGTAGCTGAGGAGGATAATGTTTCGCCCTTCACAAACGGGTTGCCAACTCTGGAAAATAGATACAGTTGGAGTCAGACGAGTGTGGCATGGATACAGGACACTTGGGAGAATGGATATAGATACTTGACCCCAGACATGTCCACACTAGTACAGGGAGTTGTTTCCCGTACTGGTTGGAGTGGTGGCAACTACATTTGTCTCATGATTGACTACATGAACTCAAACCAATATAGGGATTGGAATTCGATAATGGGCACATGGAGTTACAATGGGGATAATCTACCTAGACTCTATGTTGACTATGTAGTGCCACAGGAAGAAGACACGATTTCTGTGCTCCAATATAGGAAGGATTTGACAATCGACCATACAAAGGTCAGCTCGGATCTTGAGGACTTCCCAGTTCTAGTCGACATCTACGACAGCGATCTCAAGACTGATGCCCAACAAGATGGTGATGACATCAGGTTCGTTTTGGGCTCGGAAAAACTAGACTACCAAATTGAACTGTTTGACCCCGATTTCAATGGCACACACGCGCACCTAATCGCATGGGTTCAAGTTTCTTATTTGTCTGCATCGGAGGACACTGTGATCAGTATGCAATATGGAGCACCAGAGGCTCAAAATATCGAGAACTCAGAGAGTGTTTGGCAGGGATATGAAAGCGTCTGGCACCTCACTGAACAGTCAGGTAATGGAGCTTTCTTAACAGACTCAAGTCACAACGGTCATGGTGGAATACCAACTCTGACGAGCTATATGCAGAACGGGATGATTGACGGTGCTAGGTACATCCAAAACGTAGAAGGCAACTACATTTCCTTTGTTGAAGGAGAGGGTATCTTTGATGGCTGGGCGGACTGGCAGTTCTCGTTTTGGATTTACTTTGATTTCGACACTGATGCCGAGTTCTGGTCGAATGAATGGAGGGTATTCGACAAGGGTATCGCTATGAATCTGGCTCGAACATTCAATGTCGGAGTTCCCGGTTATGCTAATTTCCAAGTTGACACTCATTTCAACGGGTATGACGCCTATTTTGGTGTGCTAGTAAAAAGGAAGGCTTGGAACTATGTGGTCATGAAATTTGAGAGTAGTGGAGACGGGACACTCAGGGGATACAGCTATGCAGATGGAGTGCTGGTAGATTCGAATTCAGATTCATCCCCGGGAACAGGAACCACATTGAGAAGCGACCCTAACATGTTCGTCATTTGTACTGAGGGCGGAGGCACTCCGTTTCGCGGGGGTATTGATGAGTTCAGAGTCATGAACGGATTTAGATCAGCTGGTTGGATTCAGACAGAATATGCAAATCAATATAATCCCTCAGGATTTCTGACTCAGGGTATTGAGCAGACTGTGCAGTTTGGAGAAACTCTAGATTTGGTCTTTTCTACAACTGCTGAGTCGGTTGTTGAGATTCTTCCCAGACTGATTCTCAACGTGACATATTCTAGCTCGACTCTTGATGCGAACTTCCAGCACGGCACATCGTTTAGCGTGAGTAATGGCACTGCTGCGGCATGGACTGCCAATGTCTTGGTGAGCCCTCCCCTTGGTGTTAGCGAACTAAGTTTCAACTTAACCAATCCTGCAGCATGGACATTGACAGGGGTCACTGATTCGGTTGGCCAAAACAGACTCTCGGAAGTCACAACGACAAGCACACAAGTAATGGTAACTTCATCTATACTCGATGTGGATGGAATTTGGACATTCACATTCTCCTCAAGCAATGAGGCTTCACTTCTTGAGTGTGGTGCGAATGCTGGAGCGTATGGAAATTCAGTAGCACTGCAAATAGGCGATCTAGCGAAGTTTAGGGGAACAGCCACAGTAACTCCTGGGTCAGCAATGCGACTTCATTTGGTAGACCCAAGTGGTCAACTCTATTACAGCACCGACGATTTGAGTCAAGACGGGAGTGGTCAGTTCGAATGGATTGGAATCAGTGTGACCGGTGCTTGGCCAAATGGGCTCTGGGAGGCTCATGTCGACTTCAACAACACTGCAGACTCCAGTCCAGAACGAGTTGGAAGATACAGTAGATTATTCACTGTCAAACATGCATCATCACTGAATCTGTTGTCACCAGCTGATGCAGTCGGAGATGGCGTTTCAGTTCGGACAGCAGGAGAACTTCTTGAGGTCGAGGTTCAACTAACCAATACTGAAACTGCTCAAAATGTCACAGGCTCGACTGTGATGATGAATTGGAGTGTTTCGGGTATTGAAACACAAGTCCAGTTTGAAGACTATGGCAATGGTGTCTATGGAAAAGCCCTCAATACCTCTGATCTGGGTCAGCCAGGAAATTGGAGACTCAATATTGTGTCGAGTCACCCCTACCTCATTAATGCAACTACTTTCTTTGATTTGGAGCTTTCGCACAACACAATTCTGACTTACAGAACACCTTCATCAACACCATATACTGATGACTTTAGTGTGAGATTGAATCTCCAAGATGCTATTACTGGGACAAATTATGATGGTGCATCCTTCACGTCGAATGGCACAATCAGTGGTGTTACGGATTATAACAATGGCACATATCTTGTCAGCATCGATTCAACAGGTTTGAGTTTGGGAACATATTGTTACACGATTAACGCGATTCCAGCGCAAAGCTTTGTAATTGAGAGCTCGTTAGATGTAGTCTTTCGATATAGAGAGATTGAAACCGACCTTGTTCAAATTGAAACCAATCCAGTCAGCGTGCCTTGGGAACAAAATGCAACAGTTACACTAAATTGGTTAGATATTGATCATGCTAATGTTGGAATATCTGGAGGAGTGTTGAGTGGAGATGGAACATTTCAGTATGTGGACCTACTTGATGGTAGATACTCTATTCAAATTGATGTCGAATCCTATAGTGTCGGTATATACTTGTTCAATTTCACCATTACTCGCACCAACTATCAATTGAACGAAATTACAGTTGCAGTGACTGTAAGAACACACAGGACACTTGTGATGGCGTCTTATGATGGTTCAATACCACTGGGATCGAATGTGAGTGTCACTCTTACATTCTTGGACCAAGATGAAGGAAATGCACCAATAACAGGAAATCTATCGAGTGTTCTCGTTGAATGGATAGGTGGGTCGGCTGTCTATGGTTCACTTCAGATACTCATCGAAACCCAGGATTGGATAATAAGCGATTATACAATTGACATCACAGTTCTTTCTTCTACATCTCCGAGATACTACTATGATGGATCCACAGCATTACTAGTGAGGATTCAGAAATTAACTGCAGCCCTTTCATGGGATGACATAGGCGTCCTGCCAATCGGAGACGACTTTGAAATAACCACCCATGTAACTGTGAACGACTCAAGTTCAATCTATGATAACATGTCGGTGAACGGACTCCTTCAGAGTCATTTTGTTATACGGGACAAGGATGGTTCAGTCTACACTATCAAGACATTTTCAGCTCAGGCTTCAGGAACCTATATCCTAACCCTCGACCAGTCTTACTTCCCAGGAGGTTCCTATGGTATACGAGTATTCCTTGTCTTTGGAGTTGCTGAGAATTATTCCAATACCCAAACACCCATCATAGGTTTTCAGTTCACACAAGCTCGGAGTGATCTGAGTTCCCCAGACTATCCACTTCTGACAATTTCTTACAGCACGAATGCTGTTGTCACCCTTGAGTTTGTTGATATAGATAGAGGACAAGGAATTGACACAGCCACTATTTCTGTGACGGGAGCAGTGAAACTCGGTCAGCAACTGATAAGCAATGGCAGATATAGGGTTACGATTGACACTTCAACTTGGAGCATCGGGATCTATACTGTGAATTTCACAGCTTCCGCACTTAACTATGATAACAAGACAATATCGATTGACATTCAAATCAGGCAAATCAGGACATATGCTATAGCTACTGTTGGTGTTCTAGAAATTCCTGTAGGTGACTCTCGAACTTTCTATGCAGACTACATTGACATGGATCACAACTTACAGATCTTCACGTCAAGCCATCTCTGCAATTGGACTCCAGCTCATTATGATATCGTTTGGACCGGTAGTCGTTATAGTATCAAAATCAACACCTATAATACTGACACTTTGACGTCATATCTTTTGGTCTTTGATTTTTCAGCTGGAGCAGAATATGAGGCAGCTTCATTCAATGTTACACTGGTTATTCGATCCATTAAGACGGAATTGCGTCTTTTGTCACCAATAGAGGACAGTACACCATCTGGTCAAATCGAAATATCGATTTATTATGGTGACCGGGACCACTTGCAGGGAATAGTATCATCCGATGTTCTTTGCACTATCTGGAACACCACTCATCAATTGGTTATTACATGGAATAATGACACAAGTGCGGGTTACTACATAATAACAATCGATGCGTCACAGTTCGGAAGCCTCGGAATTAAACAGCTTACCATCTTCTTCAATTGGACTGGTAGTATCCAGAAATATGAGAACAGAAATCTTTCTACCACAGTTGACATTATTGGGGAAGATACAGAACTTACCTTGATTGAAGCCGCGCTTCCCTCACCATGCCTTGATTATATGACCTATACTTTTCTGTATTCGAGTGCAACCATGGGAACGGGGATTTCAAATGACACATTCAACGTATTCATCAATGTAGAGTTCGTTGGTGTTACAGTTGATTTGTCACAGGTGAATATATGGGAGATAGACAGTAGTGGAAGGCCTGGAGAGTATGCAATTAGTTTCAATAATACAATACTTGGGCGTACGGGTATCTTCTCGATGAAGATGTTCATAAACTGGTCAGCAGGCGTTTCTCCATTTTACACAAACAGGACCGATTTGATTTCTGTGAGAGTTCTTCCAAGAAGCGCCTCATTCTCGGTCATACCTCCCACCAATGTTCCATTTGGCGAGAACGCTACGTTTTCATTCACATATGAAGATACAACAGGAGGTACCTCCAGCCCCATTGCTTATGACCCCGTAGCAATGATAGTATCACTAGATGTACCCGAGTTCACATTGACCTACAACGCCCTTGAGAGCTTGTATACAGTTTCCTTTAACACGAGTCAGCTGGGGGCTCCATTAGGAGTGAGAACACTCATCCTGAACCTTACTTGGAGCGGACTACCGTTCTATTCAAATGTCACCGGACGACTCATCGAGGTGACACTAACAGAGCGTCAGACAATCTTGACTTATCCCACACCTCCGGCAACGCCATATGGTAACAATGCCACATTTACAGTGACTTATGTTGATATTGGAGGTTCAACTTCTAAACCTGTTCTGGAAACCATCATTGAGATTTATGTTGGAATAACAATGATACCCTCTAGTTATGTCCAGATAACACACCAAGGTTTTGGAGAGTACCAAATTGATCTGAATACATCCTACTTCAGCCAACCCGGTCTGTATTCACTCAGAATAGAAGCTTCATCAGGCGAGTTTTACTATCAAGCCAGAAGTGCAACAAAGAGCCTTGAGGTCGACCTCCGAGCTACATTGTTGACAGCTGAACCCGTTGGATCCATCCCCTACGGCGAGTCATTTGATATCGTGCTATATTATCAGGATCTTGATACCCTCCTTCCAATAGGAAATGATACTGGATTCATGATAAGTTTAGAGATTCTCAATGGAACTGATTGGCTATTTACCTGTTCGTGGCGACCTTCACTGCAGAACTATCTGCTCACAGTTGAAACCAGTAACCAAGCACTTGAGCTAGGCCTGACATATCATCTTTGGTTGAATTTCAGCGCGGAATATGAAGTGCCATTTTACCAATGGAATGACATATCAGTGCCATTCGAGATGCGCGAACGTGACACTAGTCTGGACTTGATTTCATCACCATCTCAGACTCACTATCAGGATTATGCAAACTTCACCATACTGTTTAAGGACATATTATCATCATCTGGAATCTCTGGCAGTACGATAAGCCTCTATCATGAATTTGTACTGCTTGTACCCTCAGTAGACTACGAAATCAATGAAGTGAGTCCGGGTCAATACGAAATCTCAGTAGATACATCAGTACTTGGACAACCAGGATCAAAAACAATACAGGTTATAGCTGATTGGACTGTTGGATCACCACATTACCGAGATGCTCAACGGAACATCAGTATTCCCGTTACTGAGAGACCAACTAGTGTTGAGATAGTGTTTCCACCTGGTCAAACTTGGTACCTTGAAAATATAACATTGGATTTTGCATTTGTAGATATATCAACAGGTGCAAGGGTAGTAGTACCTCTCAGTGATATCAAGATATACAGTGAAGCCACTCTTCTTGCATATGGTGAATATGTAATTCAGCAGATTGGTTCAATATTTAGACTCCAGGTCAATTCTACCATCATAAGCGCATCTCTAGAAAGCAATTGGAACTTAACAATTCAGATTGATTGGACAGCGGGTGCGCCTTATTACGAAGATGAGGCGACCTCGGTCTTTGTTACAACTATAGGTAGAGTCGGGAATATTGAGTTGAGTCAAATTGAGGAAACACCTTTCGGAGACATCATGAATATTAGTCTGATATACACAGATCAGCGAACAGGGGAAGGAATTGAAGGCGCAACTATAGTCTTTGATTGTACTGAGGTGCCAGGCCTGGTTGAAGGAGTGGACTATTGGGTACAGATAGGGACTGGTGTTGATTCAGGAAAATATAGAGTTCTTATCAGTACATCTTCGTTAGGGAGTCTCGGTGTCTTCACTTTTGATATTGAAGTTCAATGGAGTGTCTTAGTAAGTCCGTTCTATACTAATATCAATGCCCCAGAAGTCCAAGGACTTGTTCGTGAAATTCAGACATCTGTTTCGAGCGATTTGCCATCACCTTCCGTTGTTGCATTTTATGAAGATGTTTCGTTTGTTATATTGTTTACAGATACAGACCATGGCGTGCCAATAAATGGAGCAGAAGGACAGATTTCAATTAGGTATCAATCAACAGGACTGGAACCATCATCTTGGTTAGTTCAAACATTGGGCGGTGGACAATACAACATTACTTTGAGTATGATTGATTCGTTGGGTGTTGGTCTACAATCTATCATTGTGACAATCAATCTCTCACCATATCAGATGGCTCAGACATCCGTAGTATTTGGGTTGCGGAACAGGGTTGCTGGACTTTCTGCTGTTGTGTCACCAACAAACTATGCAGGCTACGCAACATCAGTCATGATATACTTGGTTGATTACGATGCCAACGATAATCCGCTTGCAGGAGCGGCTCTGAGTTTAACCTGGGGAGATTCATCATCATATATTGACCTGGGAGATGGTAGCTATAACCTATCGCTTCAAACTAGCAACTTGGAGTTTGGCTCACAGATTTTAACTGTACAGGCGAATCTACTACACTACGCAATCACTTCGCTAAATGTGGAAATTAACCTTCTTGCAGTCCCATCTGAGTTAATAGTAAGTTGGAGTGGGCCAAGACTAACCAACGAAATATATTGGGGCGAACCCCTTACAATATTCGCAGCAATCAACGACACTCTTAGGAATCAGACTGTTTCAGTCTCGACAATCACCTATGACTGGGACTGGGGGACTGGTTCATTTCTACCCTCTGGTGAGCCTGGGAAATACGCAGCAATTCTCGATACAAGCTTGGGCTCTATTTCAGACACAATAATCGTTAGGATTGTAGGTAGTGCCCCCAACTACATTGATGCATCCTATCAGTTAGTTTTCAGGCTTTTACCAAGACCAATGGAGGTCAACCCCATAGGAGGTTACGTCTTCACTGTGTCCTATGGAGATACTGCGCAAGTAGTCGTCAAATTAGAAGACACTCTTGATGGCTCCCTCGTGACCGAAGTAAACCTTGCAGCTAGATGGGATTATGACACCAATCTTACTTTGGTTGAGATATCAGGTAGCCCTGGTTATTATAGACTACTAATATCTACAGGGACAGCTGGTTTTGGAAGTTACCAGATTCATCTAGATGCTTCAAAACAAAACTATGGTGATACATCAGCAACACTGATTATGGTGATTTCAAAAATTCAAATGGTGGTATGGCTAGATAATGTCACCGCAGCCTATGAATATACTTCTGTTTATTGGTCGGAGGTCGTCAGAATTGGAGTATATGTTCTTGCTCCAGCCCTTAATGCATCATATCCGTTCTCCACAGGATTAGACGGTCTGTTTGTTTCATGGAACTCACCAGAATTAGGCACAAATGGAACACTCGTTAATGGAATCTTGATAGGTGGCGCTGGTTATTATTACTACGACTTTAACACCAGTCAAGGCATTGCTGCATTACATACGTTTGTCATCTCGGCCAATCCATTCGATGAAGATTACGAAAGAGCAGACAATTCTACATCAATATTCGTGAGAAATCTAGAGGCAACCATTGTATCACCAGGAACGGATGAGTTTGTTTGGGGATGGACAGGTCTAGTAAACGTCACCTATTATGACAACTTTCATGCACGAGGAGTGCAGGCTGACACCTCTGTATTTTCTTGGGCTGGTGGATCTGGTAGTGCGTTCTATCTAAGTGAAGGGGTCTATGGCATTCCAATCAATACTACAAAGCTTAGACCAGGAACATATACAATCATAATAGAATTTCGTAAGGCAAACTATGATGATGTAGAAATAACCATTAGAATTCATATTGCAACCGTCCCCACTGAAATCGCGATTCGTCTCCCCGAACTTTATCGAATAGGCGATACATGGACAAATCTACAAGTACCCTATGGAGATATACTTTCAGTCACCCTACTATACAACGATACAAATAATGCCAGAGGAATTCCTGATGCAATATTCAATAGCTCGTTCTATACTGGACCAGGAGTTTATGAAGGTCCTCTTTTCTTAACGAATCATGGAAATGGCAACTATTCCTTTGTCTTCAGTACACTTGACTGGAGTCTGCATTCCAGTGTTTCATTTCATATTCGATTTATGCGAGAAAACTATACTGCGGCTGTGTTTGTATTCGAGATTACAATAATCAAAATCGAAACCAATCTCGAGGTAATAGGACCTTCAGTAATTTCGCTCAATTGGGGAATGAACACAACATTTTGGGTCTTCTATTCAGACGCGTGGCCTGGACATGCCGGAGAAGGAATTACTGATGCCATCATTCTCATTGGCAATCCTAGACCCAATTATGTGACAATTGAATATCTTGGTCCTGATGTAAGTCACCCAGGATACTATCAATTTAGAGCCACAGCGCATAGAATCGCGGGTGCTGCAGCAGAGGTGACAATTAACTTCAACAAGACATACTATGTTGAGAGTGAAGTAACCCTTTCCATTTCAGCGAGTCCTTCTGCTGAAGATATTGCTCTACAGAATGTAATTACTTACGGCGGAGCATTTGTCATTTTCTTGATTCTTTTCGCGGTTGTGTGGGTTCGTATTTTGAGAGTGCCAAAAATAATCAGAGTCATAAGTGGACAAATAAGGCAATTACGCAGGGGACGAATGCCCAAGCCTGCGAAGGGTGCTCCAACTAGGCAGTCCCTTGTTGCAGAATTGTTCAATGAATTACATGAAGAGATTGGAGTGAAAAGAAAGCCAACCATGATGCCAGAAGTATCAATTATTATTGAAGTGCCTGAAATTGATGAACTGATTATTGATCTCGCGATACTCACTGGAATGACTCAGCAAGAGCTTGATGACTTCAAGTTTGAGATATCAAAGATGAAGATGAGTCAGCAAACCAGTTTCGTAAGAGAGGTAATTGGTCAAGAAGTCATAAGAGTAGCAGGTGTGCAGAACAAGTCTGTAGAACAGGTTGTGGAAGAAGTCGTAGCAGAACGGAGAAAGAGGATTGGTGGAGCCGCAACTGTAACCAGACCAGAGATTTACGATACCATTGAAGAAGAAGCTGATGTGTCTGAGCCAGCAGAAGAAGGAATCGATTTTGAACATCGACTAAGAGAACTTGAACTTGAAGAAATGGCAGCCGAGCTTGATAAACGTGGAATCCCGTCTCATGAGATTGAGTCTTTCATATCTCAGGCCAGAGAGCTACCGAAGGATGTAGTCGAGTTGCTTCTTCAAAGTTTCACACCTCGAGAGAAACCAGAACCAGTCGAAGAGAAAATAGAGCATCTATCTGAAAAGGAACTAGAAGATCTTCGTTCAGAGTTAATCAAGCGAAAAGCTAGTGACCGTGAAATTGAGTCAATCATTGAACAAGCTAGAACCCTTCCTAAGGAACTTGCACTTGAGTTCTTCAAAGAGCCAGAAGAACCAAAGAAGAGGAAACGTAGGAAGAAAGTAGACACCTTATCAGAAGAAGAGCGTGCTGACTTACAAACTGAGTTGGTCCGGAAGAAGGTTCCAGAGATAGAAATTGAAGCAATCATGAAAGAAGCAGAAACCGCTCCGAGGAAGAAAATCGAAGAGTTTCTGAAATCAATTGAAGACACCGAATTTGAGGTGCCAATTCAAGAAATGGAATTTGAGGATAGACTTAGTGATTTTGAACTTGAGGACCTTCGCAAACAGCTTGAAAAAAGAGGTCTGCCACCAGAGGAAATTGGATCAATTGTAAAGCAAGCGAAGAATCTACCTAGTGCTCTAATTGATGACCTCCTGAAGAGCATTGATGTAGACTTGGAGGAAAGGAAGAAACGAAAACGATAATCTCATCAAATTCCTGAAATAACAAATTATTTCCTCAAGACCAGTATCCATTCACCCAACATTCGTTCAGGACGCGGAATACGAATGAAATGACGAATTAGTTTTGAGAAGAAGGAATTCTCTAACTCAAACCCTATTTCTGAGGTAGCAATCTCAGAGAGAATCTGGTCTGATCGAACTTCAATCCCACGAATGAGATTATTTCCAATTGTGATGCAATACCGACGCCCAGGTCTTAATACGCGATAAATTTCTTCAAGTTGATGCCTCATGTCTTCAAAGAACTTGAAAACAATGAAGGATCTTCGAGGGTCCTTGTCGTAGATCTTTGCGAGTATTGGGTCTAGGGTTTCATAGCCAGAAGTTTTCAGAGAATCATACTCATTCTTGTAAACAGTTTCAGTCCCTATGTACTTCCGCTTCACGTGTGATAAGGGGCTCGGACCAAGAAGACCAAGCCAGTACATCTCGAGCTGATGAGTACGTGGATAGTCCACCGCGTTAATGTAGGGAGGAGAGGTCACTGCAAGATCAATTGAGTCACAGTCAAGTCCCGTTTCAATTGCATTTCCAAGGGGGAGTCGAACGTCGTTGATATCCAGTGTCTTTGATATATCAAAGAGTTCAGACATGGAGCCACATTGGCGAAATAGTCTTTCTGAAAACTTGGTGTAGGTATCGCCAGGGGCGATTGTCTTAACTACCTTCTTTCGAAGGACTGTACGTGTGCAGTGAGGGTCTGCATTTGACACATCCCTAATGATCGAAGAGAGCACAACTCTAAAGAAATCACCTAGATCCTGCACCATGATTTCATTCTGATACTTAGATAGAAGAGAGGCAATGGATTCATTGATGATAGCCAACTCGAGTAGGACAAATGAGCGAAACCAATTGTCACGATAGTGAAAATCTGGTATCTGAGGATGATAATCAGAAGTGTTATCCAGTGTGTTAATCTGAGCAATTAGATTTCGTGCAGCGAGAGTCAGGACTTCAGGATCAATCGGTGTGGTCTTGACTTTTGTAATCAGTCTCGCCATCGGATCAATATCGATTCCAATTCCAATTCGATTATTGAGCATCGATTCCAAAATTACAGTCCCACTACCACACATTGGGTCGAGTACTGTGTTCCCAGACCTGGAGTATTTCTTAATCAGATAACGAGGCAGTTCTGGAAAGAACTTTGCAGGAAACTTGTGGAGTCCGTGTGTAAGGTAGGATTGGTCATTACTTATGATCAGGATTTCTCCTTGATATGGTATCTCAAAATCAGGGTCAATATCTCCCTCAAACTCCAACAGCTCCATCGAGTCCCCTTGATTAGAATCATCAAGTCTTTCAGTTGGAGTTGACATATCCACTATTCTGGACCACCTATTGACATTCTATCCTTGCGTGTCTAGAGGAAAACTCTGACCCTTATAGGTTAACATTACAAGTTAACATAAGTTAACTCAGTAGTTAAGGTTATATTGGAGTGCCGATTGCATTTTGTAACCCTTTCGAGGGTAATGTACGTAGAAGGAGAGAAAAATCTGAAATGGCATCTGATTTGAAGAAAATTGGAGATCTTCTTATCCTAATCGGTGGTCTCATAGGCCTAATTCAAGGTATTCTGTTAGTACTTGGAATGCCTTTCACAATCCTTCCAGGATTGGGTGACTTTGGTCTAGGAAATCTAGTTTGGGGTATACTAGCAATCTTGTTCTCATTGATTGCTCTTGTCAACAGTGGATTCATCAAGATTAGCGCGCTTGAGTTTAGCAACAAGTGGCTAGTCGTGCTGATTATGGGTATTCTTATGTACCTCTTCAGCAGTGGCCTAGGTGGCGTACTCGTCATCATTGGTGCGATTCTACTGGTGCTGTAGTCTAGGTTTGCTTAGCACCAGATATCCTAATCTGGTGCGAGCATTCCATTTTTTAAAAATAATCATTTGGACTCTGAGATGGCCTTGTCAAGTCTTTCGACAGCATCGTCGAGCTCTTCCTTCGTTATAATGTAACTAGGAATAAATCTGATTACATTTTGGCCACATCCAAGAACCCAGAGCTTCTGTTTCTTTACAGCATTCTTCATGATTTGGTCACGAAGCTTGGGTGCTTTCTCCTTGGATTTCTTATCTTTCACAAACTCAATACCAGCCATCAGACCGATACCACGGGCATCTCCAACAACCTCGTGCCTGTCTTTCAGTTCATTGAACCGTTTCAAAAGATAAGCGCCCTTTTCCGCATTTTTCTTGAGATAGTCACCATCCTCCATATGCTTGAGAATCCATAAGGAGAGTAGGGACATCTTCGGTTCTGCAGAGAAAGTTTCTGAGTGTCGTGACCCTCCAGTGTACATCGGAGAAGGTCCAATTGATGCACCCATCGGGTATCCTCCACCAAGTGCTTTGCCCATTGAGATATAGTCAGGAACTACGCCATGGTTTTCAACCGCACACCATTTACCAGTTCTACCCATACCGGCCTGAACCTCATCGGACATGAAGTAGGCTCCGTATTCTTTGGTCAAATCATAGAATCCTTGAATAGCTTTTGCGGGTGGAACGAGAAAACCGCCTTCTCCGGAAATCGGTTCCATCACAGTAGCAGCTATGTCGTCACCTTCAACTTGTAACGCGTATCGCAAAGCCTCAACACACTCCAAACTACAGTCGTCAACATTCGTATTATAGGGGCAACGATAGCAATAGGGATAGAAAACGCGAATAACATCCACGCCCTGTGGAAAACCAGATTTGTGCTTTGAATTCGAGGCGGTCATCGCCAAAGCATAACCTGTACGTCCGTGAAATGCGGGTCTGAATGAAACAAACCTTCGTTTACCAGACAGATCCATTGCTGATTTCATGCATCCTTCAACAGCACGACCACCTGAGGTGGTAAAGACAACGCGTTTCTTGTGATTTCCTGGTGTGATTCCAGCAACACGTTCAGCAAGTAAGGTCTGAGGAATTGCATCAAAATCCATTCCAGGCAGCTCTTTGACAACATCGATTATACTCTGCTCGAATTCGATATATGGTTTGTATCTCAGTCCAAAAGCACGTACAGCGACCCCACCAGTGACATCAATATATTCAGTACCTTCTATATCGAATATCTTGACTCCTTCACCAGTGGTATGGTCCAGACAGCCATAAACATCTCGATCCTGAGTTGTTATAGCTAGTGCTTCAGCACCTCTTTTCTTCCAATAGTCATTGGTCATATTCTTCTGATCAAGGTCGTAACCTAGATCCTTGAGGATTTGGATGTGTTTGTCGTCCATATTAGCAACCTTCCTAGAATTGACGGTCGTAGTGGGGAGTCGTCCCCATTATCTAATTTCCGATGTCGGCGAGCGCGTCAATCTGATGCTTACTTTCTGAATAGGAGGAGAAGTCCACCGAGTAGTATCATCAATCCTGCAAGTGTATCCAGACTCATCATCCATGCGATTGGATCCAGGGTGATTCCTGGATACGATACAATCACAATTGCGATGAATCCAAACACAGTCAAGAGAAGCCCAGATTTCGAAACTTTCCAAGATATGAACCCACATGCATCAAATGCCAGAGCAACTATCACAATGAGCACGATTCCAAGAAAGATCTCAATTAGTCCTTCGACAGTACCCGGACCGGGACTGTTCATTGCATTGTATATTCGAAAAATTGCATATATAAGAAGAACAAGACCACCTAGAACTGTGTAGCCTTGTGCAGCTCCTTCAGCTTTACAACCCATCTCTCATTGTCCTCCGCGAGAACCTCTAACCGATTCTGATTCAATGCCGGTATATAACTATCCCGCGTCAGACCCAGATAATACATACACCTGTATTGCTCGGAGGGCATGGTCGTATGACATCTAGTCATAAATCTGAGAGGTGGCAGACACGAGATATTCTAGCTATGACGGGAATAAGAGCACCGAACGGTCTGTGCGACTTGACAAGACTGAGGGACATATAATCATCGAGGGTCGTGCATACCCTGCCCGAGAAATAATCGAGGCGCTTGCACAGAGCGGTTATTCTGAGATGAGAGCGGTGGGCGATTCGCTTGTCCTTGGGAGTAGACGAATCACTCCAATATTCAAGTCACGCCAAGATAGAGCAATGGCATCACTATGTCATGGCAGTCTTGCGTACTGCTGTCCACTATCGAAGAGATGTGCTGAAAGAGATAGAGCTCTAGAAGTTCTTGGACTAACATTAGATGAGTATGAGCAGCTGAAAGGGGACGCTCACATCAAGTTCGTTGAAACCGCTAAGGGACTGTCGAATCTTGACCCAAGCTGGCAGCAGCAGGCTTCAGAGGACCGACTAGCAAATCGTCCAGCCACAGATCCGGGTTATGGCTCTGATAATTATCGACAGGACTTTGAGTCACTCGATCAAGCAATGCAATCACTAACTTCGCAGTACAGCGATCGTTCAGGGCCTTGGCGTGAAGAACGGACTGAGCCAAGACACTCCTCAGAGACCCATCGCTATCAAGGAGATAGCCGAATCCTTGAGCAGGAAGAGGATTGCAAAGTGTGCAACACTCAACCCGATGAATCAATAGAAGGTATCGGATCTCTGTTTTCTCAGGGAGAACTCAGTCCATTTGTAGAGGATTCTCGAGAGAAGGACGATGAGTATAGCTTCTGCTTCTCATGTGGACGAAGCATACGAGCTAGCAATCGAGTATGTCCATATTGCAGTGCAAGGCAATGAGTTCTAGTAATTGCCAATTGCACTTTCACGTCTACGGGAGTAGTCAGAAGGATAGTGAAATGTACTCACAATTCGGTCAATACCTACATCCTTGCCAAGAGCTTTCAATTCCTGTAGTTGTTCAATGTCTGTCACACCCCAACGGAAGAGGGATGCTCTGCCACCTCGTCTTGTGAACTCGTTGACAAAATAGAGGGATTCCACAAGTTCACTATACTCAGAACTTCCCTTGGATGGGAGAATCGGAGACCATGGAAACAGATTGATCAGTACATTCTTTGTAATCTCACCAATTCTGGCGTAATCATAGCCATATTCGTTACGAGCACCCTCGGCGAGACCTGTTTCGGGATCAAGAAGGACTTCAACAGAGAGTCTGAGTGGTTGTTCTCTTTCTGTGGCTTCATCTGACTCAGTGGCAGCATCTTGAAGGTACTGAAGCCCTTCATGCACCTTGTCGCTACGGAATTGATGCCACTTCTCATGATGTTCATCGTTCTCTGAAACGAATGCATAGCTAAGTCGGTCGGGTTCTTGGTCAACCAATGGTGCGAATTCGGTCCTACAGCGCTCGCAGAAACAGAAGTGGTCACGAATAAAACCAGTTCCAAAGAGGAGAATCTCGTTAATTGGGTACGCTCCAATCTCCTTGACAATCTCAGCCCCGTACTGCCAGAATTCCTCGCGATTAGGACAGATTTGATGTTCCATCTTGACAGCCTTGTCATTCATAGTCTGATACTTTGGATCACGGGCGAACCATCCGTCTGTATAGAAGTCCATTCCCACGACTCCGTGTATACTAAGTGCATCATTTAATTGGACCCATTCGGCGAAGAAATCAGTGTGTTCCTCTCTGACCGGTGCTGTCTTACTGGGGAACAATGCATATCCATCAGGACCTTTACCAACGATTCCGACGTCTTCCATGTAAGAGGCATAGGTAGAAATGAAGTCTTTCGCCGACATCTCTATGTCCTCAGGTTTGAACATAATTAGCATCTTCTGCATGAAGAACTCGCGATAATTCAACTTCATTATCTTTATACCCCGTCGAAATCGGTGTAAGTCTGGCTCTCGGTCTTCATGCGTGTATCAAGCCACCGCTATAAGAATTTCTTATTCAGACCCTTTGCCAGTTCCAGTGTTAGAAGAACTGGTCAAGAGTTGTGAACCCAAGAAACTCATCAAAGTCGAGTCCAACTGAATCGAGAACCTGTTCAAACACACTCTTCAAAATATCAATGTATGCGTCCTTATCAATCCAGTAGCTTACGCCTTTTGCTAGCTCAACTGGTAGTACAGTTTCCTGACCTTTGGTCTTTATGTATGCCACAATGGTACCAGGTAATGCTTTCGTGGGATCTTGGGTCTGCTCTACAAGCATTTTCGCGGCTCTAACATGAGGAATATCTGTATCATACGAATGGAGTGGTTTTGTCATCTGAATTCTGAAAGCTAGTTCCTCCGGACTGTATGGTTCTGATTTTCCTTCCAACCGGTCAATGACGGTGTTCACAATCTCACGAATCTCTTCCTTGGCCGCCTCAAAGCCCTCCGTATCGTCAACTCTACTGAGAACGTCCAGCATCTTCCGGAATGCCTCTTGAGCAAAATCAGGAGTGTTGCGTTTCTTTCCACTGAGTCCCTTGACCTCCACTTTGCCATCCTTGAATACACCAATGTAATTCTTCTTGCGGTCAGAGAGTGCCACATACTTGTAGGTCTTCTCCACCTCAAGGTCGATTCCCAGTTCCTCACTGGACCAATGCACAAGTTCTTCCTGCTGTTCCTTTGAGGGGTCATCTAGAAACACCGAGTCAGTATCACCGTAGAGAACCCTAATGCCCATCGATTCCGCCTTTGCCTGAGTTCTGATAATTGCATCTCGACCATATGCTGTGACACTCTCAGCAGCAGGCATACAAAAGAGCTCGAAGTGCTGTGCCCCAGTCACGCCGTAGGAGGCATTGACGAAGACCTTGAGTGCTTTCTCGACTACTGAGTACCAGTTCTGCGTGTTCTTATCAAGAGATTTATCCTTGGCCTTGGGTTTGAACCATTTGACACGTGTGTCTCTAAAGAATCCGATAGTTTCGCTGATCATACCTCGTTTTAACGTGCAAGTCCAATGGTCGGTTTCTGGAACCTGATTCTCCGTGCCATTCTTGCAGACATCATGAGGACAGTCTACTGTTTCGTAACTGATATTGTGTGTCTTCATGATGGTTGGATACAGGCTAGCGAAGTCAAGGACAGTGGCATTGAAGTGAACACCAGCCACGGGTTCAATCACGATTGCGCCTTTGAACCCTTTTCCTCCTACCGTTGCTTCGATTTGTGCATCGGCTTGTTTCATGCTGTCAATATCTACACGCCTTGGAATCAGAAAGTTTCGAGAACGGTGTTCCTGCCTGAACACTGATTGAATCCAGGAAGAGATGTAGAATCTTGTCACATCATCCATGGACATCCGTGAAATACGCATCAGAAGGACTATCAATCGCAGTAAGAGATTGTCCTCGAATAGTGTAAATCGTAGCACTAAGTTTGCATCCAACCAACAGTAGTGAGCAAGCTCATGGTAGGACAATTCGGAGATGTCGGTACTAAGGTCGAGTTTCCCCTCACCTAGAACTCCCTGTGCGATTGAATCGAGGTTCTCTCGTTGATAAGCACCAGAGAGTGCGTAGATTTTGATTGACGGGTTTGTAAAGAACTTGTAGAGGTCTACATGGACTCCACGGTCTAGAAATGCTCGTTCACGTCTTGCGTCTTGATTTCCTCTAAGTCTTATTGGACAGTATTTGTCCATATCGATCTTCAGACGTTTTGCCCTGTTATGGAGATACTTCAGGTCAAATGTGTCACCCACGAAAGTCAGGACAATAGGATATTTGTCGATGACCCCGAATGCCTCAACCAGCATCTCAGCCTCATCTTCAAAGTACAAAATCTCTAGTTCTTTCGGAAAGTCCTTGCCCTTCTTTCCTGCTGGGTGTCCTTCACGCTTCAACACGAAACATTTGTTGTATCCTTCATTGTCTGAGAGACCTATTGCTGTTACCTGATAATCAGCTGTTCGAGCATCGGGGACTCTATTCACCACAGGACTATAGACCTCGATGTCCACTGCCACCCGCTTAATGTCTGGAACCTCTGTAAAGAACATAGGTGAATATTCTGCAATGATTGACTCGAGACTCTCCTCATCCTGAACCGTCTTCTTGAACTCATCAAGCGTCTTAGCATCCACATTGGGTGGACATGGTACAAGATTTCCATTCTCGATCTTATACATCAATCCAGGAACAAGTTTACTATCATATGTATAGCACAACTGATAGCGAATAGCGGCTTCCCAAGCATGGCTCACATTATTGTTGTCAACCAGAGAGTTGCGGATAGAGCTTGCCGATCCACCGATTGCAAGAGGGTTGTCACCAATGACCTTCGTCATCTTCACTGATTCGTCTTTGAGGAGGTCATGGAGCTCAACTGCTTCAGCTCGAAGAAATCCAGGATTCTTTCTTGCTGAGGATTCAACAGCTTGTGGTGGCCAGTCAGTATAGCAATAGGGCTTGTGACCGGTGTTATCTACCCAGAAATAAACTTGCTTGTTGTCAGGTCGATAGAGCCTAGCAACAGCCTTGTTGAGAGCGCCAGAGTAATCAACCGATAATAAGAAGGAGGGGGGCAGATTTTCAGGTGTGTCACGGTCTCCAACTGAAACCTCTATGGTAGCATCTTCTTCTTCGGTAACATCGTTAGCAGTAGAGCTATTGTCATTCTGGGATGAAGGATTATCACTATTTGGGGAATCGGACGGCGGACCCTCTGAGTCTATCATAGGCTCCTCAGATTGTGTGAAATAATCCTCGAGAGAGGATTGATTCTCATCTGCTGGTTGTTCGTCCTTGGGCAAGACCATTCACAACTTTGGTTGGCTGATTATCCCTGATAAGCACTTCCTATTATGGTCATTAATGCGAGGCCTTCATTAGTCAGTTAAACACTCACAGTGGATATGGTGCGTTCAATTCAGACTGAGATTAAGCGAGTGATTTTCGCACGCATGTATCCTGGAGAAGATGTGCTGGAATCAATAGAAGCTGTTGCAAAAGAACACGGTGTCAGGTCAGGCCAGCTTAGCCTGATTGGTGCTGTTTCAAAGGCAAAGCTTGGATACTTCCACACAAAAGCAGTTGAATATCGTGACTTCACGGTTGATGAAGATGTTGAGGTGGTCTCGTGTATAGGTGACATCTCGACCCATAACGGAAATCTTGTTGTACATGCTCACATGATTGTGGCGGATGAAGTTGGAAAGTGCTGGGGTGGTCATCTGATGAAGGGATGTGAGGTTTCTGTGACTATCGAACTAGTAATCATAGAAACAGAAATCGAACTGATCAGAAAGCGAGATGATGTGACCGGTTTGAATCTACTCCACATAGACTAGGTTGATTCACGAATCTTCTCTGCTATACTATCAAGGTCTTCTCTAGGAGCCATACTGCTCCTGTAGTCAGGTGGAAACTTGAAACCAAATGGTGAGCTCTTGTTGCGTGGGATGGCATGGAAGTGTAGATGAGGAACATCTTGGCCAGCCCCTTCACCATTGGCTGCAATATTGAGTACACCCTCTGCGCCCGTGGCTTTCTGTACTCTCTTTGTAAGGTCTGCAAGATTCTTGGCAAGATGGGCAACAACATCGGGATCCACATCAAACATGTTCGTATAGTGTTTCCTTGGAATTAACAAAGAATGGCCTTTAGCTATAGGAAACACATCCATGAACGCTATGCTATGTTCATCCTCAAAGATCACTGACGCGGGCATCTCGCCACGAACGATTTTACAGAAAATGCAGTTCTCCTCGCTCATACAGCCATTCTTACATTAAAGCGAGATAAAACATTCGAATGAATATGCTCGTCTACGGAAGTACTATTAACGCGTCCGTCATGCTTTGATAACAAACGGTTGTCATGGGTGTATCCAATTGAGCGGAAGGAGAAAGAAGGTATTCTTTGACCAGACACAGAACGAACGAGGCAGGTTGGAGAGTACATATTCTGAACTTGGACAACTTCTTCGAGACAATGACTTCGATGTAGAAGCATATACTGAATTCATGATTCTTGCCAAGAACCTCAAGGGTGCAGAAGTAATGGTTTTTGGTTGCCCCAACAGCTCGAAAATCAGACCTGCTGAGATAGATGTCCTCCAGAAATTCGTAAAGAATGGAGGTGGATTGATCCTTCTATCACTATCCGGGGGAGACCGGGGGCTCATGAACAATATGTCCAAGATATCAGGTGAGTTTGGGATTACCTTTGAGAACACGGCTGTTAAAGATGATCGGAGTAATGCCGGACTACCGACGATGCCAATCATAACAGATATTGTTGGTCATCCCGCAACTGAGGACGTTTCTGACCTTCTGATTCCTTCTGCCTGTAGTCTAAGGGTGACAGGAAAGGCAACAGCTATAGCAATCACTTCTGAAACAGCGGATCCAGGGAAAGCTGCAGTTGTTGCAATTGCTGAGATTGGAAAGGGTAGAGTGATGTGTGTAGGCAGCTATGAAGTCTTCAGAAAAGGTGGAGGCCTCAAGCATAAGGGAAATGCAATCTTTGCACTGAACTCATTCAGGTGGTTAAGTGGAGAATTCCAAATGGCCAAACCTAGCGCAGTTGTGAAGGAGCAAGAAAAGGGTAGGAAAAAGAAGGAAGAAGAGGCAGAACCAGTCGCAGACACAGGGGCTGCAGCGGACTTTGAGAAGACATTGAAGCGTCTTGTCAATGCTGTGTTTGATCTTCAGAAAGACATCTCCAAAGTAAAGGACCAAGTGTCAAGTGTAGAGAGCAATATTGAGATGTTGAGAGACCAGTTCCAAGACTTTGCAGAGAAGACCCAGCAACAGCTTGGAATAATGATTCCTTCAAAGCAGTTCAAGACTGCTGATGAGAGAAAGAGTGCATCAATAGATGCTGATATGAAGGCACTCAAGAAAGAAATGAGATCTGTTGAAGACCTTCGAAAACATATTGAGAATAGACACAGCTCAGGAGCGATGCCAGAAGAGGCATACACAGAACAGGTAGTGAAGCTGGATGTTCAGATAAAGAGTCTCAAGAAGAAGATGGACGAGAAATCAAAGGAGCTGGAAGCACTTACTCAATCTGAGTAGTCATGAAGAAACAGGCTCACTACTACGTTGAAAGAGTCTTGATTTTAATCGCTGAAGATCATAAGCTAGTGACTGACTGATCAAACCATAGACTTCTCCAAAATGCTTGTGGAGTATGTATGACAGCATTATCAGGACAAGTATCCCGATGTAGATGTATCGACTAGGGATGAGAATCGCTGCTGTTACTAGTAGTGGAGTGATAACCATTGAGAGAGATGCTCGAATTTTCTTTGTGCCACGCAAGGTCATACTTTGGCTAGATAAAATCGAGAAGAGAGGGATTAGTGCTACAAAATAGTACTTGTAAATTCCTCTAGGTGAGAAGATATGGACACATAATAGTAACAGAAGGGAGAGGTATAGTATCCTACGCCAGTAGCTGGGAAGATCCCGGTCATCTTTCACCTCAGTAAACATTAGGTATAACAAGACAATGATACTGATGAGTAGGAACACAGAATATGCATTGGCTAAATTGACAAATTGGGTGAGTGGTTCTGGAGCGCCAGCAATAATGAGAAGGACTGCAAGAGTCATTGGTATATTTCCTTCAGGAATTATTGTTATGTCATCTATGATGGTCATGCCTGGTTTCAAGAAGATGTAGTAGAGATAATTGCTAAAATCAAGGATATATGGGAGTGACATGACTACAAGGAAGATCAAGACAATTACTGTCATTCGTAAAAGTCCCAAGACATCAAGATTGTCACCAGCGTAAAGTTCAGAGTCTTCTGACGTTTCCTGATCGGTTTCAGACTGTTCCTTTGGGGGAGGGGTTTTGATAAGATAAGCAATGAGCGGGAGCGCTAGAAAGACGGCGGTCTGTTTGAACAGGACAGCTGTAACCATAGCTAAGGTCCCCATTGTGCGATAGTTTTTCATCAAAAGATAGAACGACAGCATCATGAAGAACACAAAGGGAGCGGGGTTCAACCATTCATAGACAGTGTGGTAGAGAATCAATGGGTTCAATAGATATGAGGCTACAGCTATCTCTCC
>MEHG01000010.1 GCA_001940705.1 Candidatus Thorarchaeota archaeon AB_25 | reverse complement strand
CCTTTCTTGAAGACTGAGACAATCCAAATAATGGCAGGAGCAGCCATGCTTTCCGCCTTTACATATGTTCCACTCCTTGCGAGAGAACATCTTGGTATCTCAGAGATTCTTGTGACTGTCATTGTTGGAGGGTATGCTACAGCTTCATTCCTCGCATCATACATATTCGGAAGAGCTGGTGATATCTATGGACGAAGGATCATCATCAAGTTGGGACTACTATTAGCCACCCTCACCTTTGGTTTACTTTTACTATCATCGAGTTTTGAGACCCTGTTTATTGTCCGGATTTTGAATGGTTTCTGTGTTGGAATCTATCCAGGTGCTCTAGCAGCTTATGCTTACGAGTCCAAGATGAAGATGGGACGTTTTGCGACCTGGGGCGCGGCAGGATGGGGCATTGGAACCCTCTTTGCTGGATATGCTGCGGGTTTCAACATCTACTACGCGTTCCTCATGGCCACACTGTTCCTAGCCATTGCCTTTGGATCAGCTCTTACATTACCCGATGTCCCAAGAGAGGTTGTGAAGGTTCCATGGTTCCCTGTGGAAACATTCAAGCGAAATGCTTCCATCTACTTGGCGGTCTTCCTTCGTCATAGTAGCGCATTTGCAATCTGGACCCTATGGCCACTATTCCTATTTGACCTGGGAGGTGATCCCTTCTCAATTGCAGTTGTACAGGCCACTAACGCTCTTGCCCAGGTTGTGTGTATGGTGACCATTACAGACCGATTGGATAGTAAAAAGCTAGTTTCCATTGGGTTGATAACATCAGCAATCACCTTCATCTGGTTTCCATTTGCTCGAAACATCATAGAGATACTACCCGCGCAGGTATTACTAGGATTCGCTTGGGCGACGCTCTATGTTGGTGCATTGAAGTTTGTCACTGAAAACAACAAGGAACGTTCCACTGCTTCAGGACTTCTAACTTCGATGTTGTCACTCTCAGGAGCTGTAGGACCCATCATTGCAGCAGTGATTTACACGATCTGGCCGGGATATGCTCCAATCATGATATATGCTGCAATCATGTCCCTCATCGCTTACGGTCTATTCTGGTTGAACGGTCGATATAGGAGAAGCGAACCCGTTGATGAATCGGTCATTGAGCTCGCTTAGCTCGGCGTTTCTTCACCTCTTCGAGTTTCTGACCAAAATCCACCTCTGTCAATCTATCAGCTATGAGTGGTGAGATGATTAGGAACGCTACAGCAAATATGCTAATCACCGTCAAGTCGATAATGAGAGAAGTGTAGGTACCCTCTACGAACATCCTGATGAGTGATCGGTAGACATTAGAAACAGGTAGATACTCGTTAAACGTCCCAAAGGTTGCACCAACTAGACCCAATGGAGCAATCCCACCAGCAACTATCCAGTAGAATATTGCTCCAAGAGCTGCAACTGGAACCACGAAGACTGAGTTTCTGAAGATAGCTCCAGCAATGATACCGATGCCCGAACTGAAGAGAGCTAATAGAAAAGCCAGTGACATGAAAGTTAGAAAATCTCCATTTGGCCAGACACCAAACAGTATGTAGCTAAGGATGAACAGGAATGGAATTGCTGCAAAGCTGATCACAACTCCACTGAACATCTTTCCAATGTAGATTGCATTTGGTGACTGATTGGATAAGATGAGTTCGTCCATTGTGTCTTGTTCAAACTCTTGTGTCATTGCAGAGCCTGCTGCAAATATAGCTCCAAACATCACAGAGTAAACTGAGATTGTCCATGCCATATATGCCAACCTTGGTGGTGTGAATGGTCTGAGATCCAACATCTCGAAATCGACAAGTGAGTCATTAAGAAGATAGGATTGGTAGAAAATATCCAACTTTCTAATGACTGGCATTCTGAGGTTCTTTGTGAGATCCTCATGGATGTTTGCGACTTGCACATGAATCGACACTGATTCATTGTTGGCTACTGCATCCTCAAATCCCTCAGGTATAGTAATCACAAGGAGGATCTCCCCATTCTGAAAGAGTCTGTCTGCGGTCTCTGCATCCATCATGATTGGGTCCAGTCTCGGTGGAATTGGGTCGTCCTCACCCAAGATCTCTAGCAGTCCGTCTGTATAGACTCCTGGATTCTGCTCGTTCAAAACAACAGCGGTCTCAACTCCAGACCCAAAATAAACTCCACCCATAAGCATGCTAAACCCAACGAAAAACATGAGTGGTAGGAGTATCACCAATACCAGTTTTTGGGGATTTCGCCTCCATACCCGGAGTTCTTTGACCAAGCTCGCTTTGACAACTCTGACTGAGAAGTTCATGAGTGTTCAACCTCCTTCTTCATCAGATGCGTGACAACAGCAGACATCAAAATCCAAGTTCCCAGGAGGTATAGAGCACTGGTTGTGAGACCTAGCATTGTGTCAAGAAAGAAAACACGAGACCAAAGAGCAAATGAATGGGTTGTGGGCAGAATCCCCATGATTATCCGAATTGACGCAGGGGAGAGTCCGATAGGAGCCATTCCTCCTCCTAATATGAAACTAGCCACCGTGATTAGAACTGCCGCCAATAAGGCTTGTTCACGGTTACGAATCTTCATTCCAATCAGCTCACCAATTGGAACTAGTGCAAGAATCGTTAGAAGGAGAATACCAAACAGGATGAGGAGATTTCCAACCGGAAAAATATTCATACTGAAACATATGACGGGGGCAGAGATCAAAATCGCGGAAAAGGATCTTGGAATAGCAGCTATGATCCGGCCAATGACTAACGCTAATCTTGGCGTTGGTGAATTCAGAGTATCTTGCAGGGCACCTGTTTCAAACTCGGTGGCTGTTAACATTGCTTGACTGGCAAGTGAACATGCTATGAGTGAGAGGAGAATCGCAACTGCAGCCATGTACTCTAGATTTGACGGTGTTGCTGCAAGGCTGAATGACTCTTCGATCGCAATCGGAGCATTTGATTGATCAAAGTCTGGATACACTGCCCCTTGGTTGTACAGTAGTACTGCAGCCTCGAATCTGTGAACGTAATTCTTGACAACATCATCATTCACATTGTTGATGAACATAACAGCTGTTGCATTTTGCCCTAAGGATATGTTAGTCCCAAATCCTTCCGGAATCAGAATGTATGCAATCAATTCACCGTTCCTATACAACTCATCAGCTGTTTCAGGATCATAACGTTCAATGCTAAACCATGTGTGATTCGTTGTAGAAACCATATTCTCAAGGATGTTGGCCATATCGTTGGCTTCTGGAGAGAGGTCTTCAACAACTAGACCACATGCAAAGGACTCGCCACCACCCAGAGAGGTCCACATAATCGTGTAGACAAGGAGGAAAACAAAGGGAATTATCAGGCTAGGACCAAGAAACTTGGGGTCTCGTTTCGCCTGCTTCAAGTCTTTCTTCACTATCGCAGCTATCGCCCGCAGCATCCTAATCCCTCAATGTAGAACCTGTAATTGCCAAAAACACATCACCAAGAGAAGGTTCTCTCATTGACGCTTGTTTCACAACAAGACCACTCTCAGAAAGACGACCTATGACAAGTGGTAGGTCGGAATGTCCTTCCAGGCTTCGAATCCATGCTGTACGCGGACCTCCATTAAGTGGGTCAGAAACCTTCTCCACATCGAGTTTGACCTTCTCAGTCAACCAATCGGGACCATGAGTTGACTCCATTCCCTCAATCAAGACCTCGATTAGATAGTTACCAACATGCTCATGTTTCAAATCACCAGGAGTTCCAGAGGCAACAAGGGCTCCATTATCAATCACAATCACCCGATTAGCCAATGCCTCAGCCTCATCCATGTAGTTCGTGCAAAAGATTACAGTACGACCCTCATCCTTCAGCTTACGAACCTGGTTCCAAATCAGGTTCCGGCTCTGAACATCCACTCCAAGTGACATCTCATCCAAGATTAGAAGTTCCGAGTCGTGAAGTATTGAGCGAACGAGTGCAAGCCGACGTTTCATCCCTCCAGAGTATGTCTTCACAAGGTCATTCTTGCGATGAGTAAGCCCAGCTAGTTCAAGCATCTTCGCAATCCGGTCTTTCACCTCTTCCTTAGGGACTCCATACAATTCAGCATGATATTCCAGAGCCTCGTAAGCTGTTAGGTCTTGGTAGAGTGCAGTTTCTTGTGGCATAAACCCAATGAGTTTGCGTATGGCATCAAGGTTGTCTGACACCTCATGCCCCGCGACCTTAACACTTCCAGAGGTGGGTTTCAGTATTCCAGTAATCAGTTTGACAGCAGTCGATTTTCCAGCCCCGTTTGGACCCAAGAGACCTATGATCTCTCCCTTTTCGACCGAGAAAGAGAGCTTATCCAGAGCCTTTTGGCCACCCTTGTAGATATGCGTGAGATTAGAGACTTCAACCATCGAGGTCAGTTGAATCACCTATGTTTGATAGGAACTCTGGAGCACTTGAGTTCTGTGTCACTTGAGGAGTAACACAGCATACTTCTTTATGACGACATGAGTCATTGAGGGCATCATGTCATTGGAGTTCTTGACCCGCTCAGATGTACGAGAGATCCTCTTTGAGCTGATGTGGGGAGACCGATTTGTGAGAGACCTGAAGACCAAGACATCCTCAGATGATGAATTCATTGAGATAAAGAAAAGACTCCTCGAGGATGAGCTTGTCTATGACTTGCGGGGCGACAACAATTCCCCATATCTTTCACTGACTGACAAGGGTGTTGCCATTGTCAATAGACTCTATGAGGTTGAACGTATTCTCGAGGGCGAAGATATCGACGCAGACTAGAACAAAACCTGTCACTCCTAAAGTGACAAGAGATTTAAAATTCTGGAACTCATACATGTAATCCGGGATAAGAATGGCTCAGGACACAATTGTTGGAGACCTCACAAGTCTGGGTCTCACTAAGAACGAGGCAAAGGCGTATCATTCTCTCGTCCGACTTGGAAAGTCATCAGCCAGCATTATTGCTGAGGACTCAGGGATTCCCAGGAGCAAGGTGTATGAAACCCTTGGTCTTCTAGAGAAGCGGGGCATCATCAAGAAGGTCACAGGGAGTGATCCCACACTCTTTGATCCAGCACCAGTGGATGCAGCCTTGGACCACCTTGAGGAGAAAGTCAAGAGCTCAGCAACCAGTGCAAGGAAAATGTTGAAAGGGATTCAGTCTCTGAGGGGGAAAGAGGCTAAGGAGTTCGCTTGGGCTGTACAGGGTATGGAACAGGTCATCGTGGGGTTACGAACGGCCATTGAAAGTGCTCAAGAGTATGTGTACATCGCATCAGCATCTCCTACCTTGCTAGGTCATCTCAGAGGCGCCTTCAGTGCAGCAAAAAGTCGAGGTGTTGCGATTGAGTTATTCACCACAACACCAGGGTCTCAGGAGGTGCCCGGTCTTGAACACTATCTGACTGTGACAATTGCTATGCCCAGTAAAGATCTATTGATGGAGAGTTTCAAGGAGGTCTTTCAATCACCACCGATTTCTCCAGAAGAGTTTGAGCCAACCCGGATGCTCATCATGAATGTTGATGGTAGAGAGAGCATTGGTGTATTCCTCCCAGGTGACGACACATCACAACCTTGGGCTTTGCACATTCGAAGCCGGCTTGTAGTACTGATCCAGTGGCAGGTTGTGAAGACTGTTCTTTCAGGTGTAGAGGCAATAATCCAAAACAGGATGTCTTAGGACAACATATCCTACGACTAAAATCGACACTGTTAGGAGAAAGGTGGTAGAGGTTCTATTGATGTTATATTGCTCGTTGAAAATGAGATTCAAACTAGATGTAAAAATAATGAAGCGCTCAGGTGGCTTCCCACATGAGCACATCTTCAACTGTAATATCGCCTTGCTTAGAAGCGCTCACTGGACGGCTCCCTTCCCCTAGGTCAGAGCAAATGGTTTCATCATTTCGTGACATTGTGATCTACCTGTATGTGTAGGAATGGGTGATAGCGTCAGTAGAGATTTTCGCCTTAGGCTTAAACTTCCTCTTAGTTGTTTTTGCTAGTGCCATGATACTTTACCTCCGGTATGCGTATGCGTACCCGATAGCCTCAGTTTTGTAAACCTTCGCAATCTTGTTGTCCAACTTCTCACGGTTGCTGTTAGTCATCTTCATGCGATACATCGTTTATCACTAGGTCAGCACACACCATAATTGCATATAAGGTTTGCTACACCAACCATTATTGTTTTTGTTGTTGCTCAGATAGACTATTTATATATGAATAGACTGAATATCATTACTTAACAAACCCTTTCATATTGAATGGTTCGCCACCACCAGCAAACTTAAATAATTAGTTTGTCCAAGATAATATAGATGGGAGGCGTTTAAACACGCTCCTAGCGGGTTTTAAATTCCAAAATTCGCGAGAAAAATTCAGTACGAACGATTCCCGGGCAATCCGAGTCGCTTGATGAATCGACGGATCGAAAATGCATTGGTGAATACTAACATGGGCGACGACAATGTCACAACGGAAATGACAGACAGCCTCGAGGGAATTGTCTTAACAAAAGAGGGTAAAGAACCCCAGAAAGAGATTGTTTTTATTACGAATGAAGAAACAGCTGATGTCCTTGATGAGGCTGTTCGTTACAATATTTTGCAAACTCTGCGTAAGGGTGTGGAGGACACTCTGACCACAAGAACGACTGATGAGGAAACTGGTGACACAATAATTCGAGAAAAAGTTGTGAAACGCAATGTGCTGTCTGTTATTGAGATTGTGAAAAATTCACCCGAGTGTTGCATGAATGGTGAAGAGATCACCAAGAATCAAGTGTATCATCATCTGCCAAAGCTGATTGAGTACGGTTATGTCATCAGATATGGCACCGTTACCAAGGGTAAACGGAGTACCGATTACTACCGCAGAACAGCGAAGGGATTCATGCTGACGACAGGAGCATGGGGGACTGAGGAGAAACGTATCCGGGAGAAACTAGAAGGCTACACGGACAAAATGCTTGAAACCTTCAATCTAAAAATCTCCAAAGAAAAACGCGAAGAACTTCTAGAACTGAGCGTGAAGAGAGCTCAGATGCAGTATGAGTGGAGAACTAAGATTGCTGAAATGGTCAATCTAGACATCGCAACCAAAGAGAGCCTTTCAATGTATGAAATGCTCCTAGATTACTACTCCGTTGGTTCAAAAGAGTACATGGATGCCATTTATAGAATCAGAGAGATCTTATTCCCTGAAGAATAAACTCCTAATGAGAAAGTAAGGAGTGCAGATGTTTTACACATGTTCTCTCAGCTTAATAGCTGTCCTTCTAACATCGATTATTGTGAGCTCGGGAACAGATGATGGCGCTGCAAAAGCGATGGCCCAGCTATGTTCATCGATTAGTACTAGAATGAGATGACCTTTGTTATCGTCAGCAGTTGCAATATAAGAGTCATCTGAAGAAGCCACTCGTTTGTATGTCACTCCTCCAGTATTCACTTTTGGTTGGTCTTTGTCAGCTGCTTTCAGAATCTCATCAATGTCTTCAACTAGATTCCAGTT
Organism: Candidatus Thorarchaeota archaeon AB_25; assembly: GCA_001940705.1. Taxonomy (GTDB): domain Archaea; phylum Asgardarchaeota; class Thorarchaeia; order Thorarchaeales; family Thorarchaeaceae; genus SMTZ1-45. The sequence continues at coordinate 27,952 of MEHG01000010.1, read as the reverse complement.
ATCGGTCTGCCAAACAACTGCTCCGTCTTTGGTAACTGCGAATGCATGAATCTTTGGATTGTTCGCAAAGAGTAGATTCCATTCGTGTCCGATTACTAATGTCAAAATAGACCACCATATCTACAAAGAAATGTATGAGGAGAGAACTGTGTTGAAGTTTTCCCCTAGCACAATTTCATTCAGAAAATACTAAATCTTACCTCTGAGTGTCTTTGCAGCTCGGTCTACATCTACATAGACTCCGTCTGGCTGAGCCTGAGCATCAGCCCACGCTACTACCCATCTATCGCTTGTTGTGTCAATCTTGGTAAGAATCAGAATTCCGCTCCCTTGGACATTTCGAGCAACTAGACTCTCTGGAGTAGAACGCATTGTTGAATACTTAACTTGATTCTGAATAACGCTACTTGCACGAGACTTTACTGCAGACATCAAGGTTGATGCATCAGCGGTCAAGTCCCAATTATTGCTCTGCCAAAGGACTTGTCCGGACTCGGATATCACACCAAAGGCTTGGACCATATTTCCTGAACTATTGTATGCTTGCGTATATGCATCCATTACAGGATCGCTCATCTTAATTCACCCCGTACAATCACGGTCTAATGAAACTCGGCGTCGCCTCTCCAAATAAACAAATCCTTGATGGCCTCGATGGCATGACTTTGAACAGACTCTTATGGACACGTACAATTTGGAACCCATGGTCAATGCAATTTGGGAAACAGCGAGAGGCACTTTGCTTCGGATCATTGTGCGCCCAAATTCAAAGGAGAAGAATTTCCTTGCGCATATCACTCCTGAGGCTATACTTGTCAACTTAAGAGGTCCAGCAAGAGAAGGAAAAGCTAATTCAGAGTTACTCAAGAAACTCTCAAAATTGTTGAATATTTCCACATCTGAAATCAGTCTAGTTGCAGGTCATAAATCTAGAGAGAAGACCATGTTAATTGTGGGAATGAGTGCGGAAGAACTCACAAACAAACTCATGAATGTGACATAGGTAGTTAAATAGTGGGTCTAGAAAGGTTCTTTCTCTAGAGAGCATGGATATCTTAGATTACCAACTACTCGGAGACAACACCTGTGATGAGGATAGACCGGACCACATTTCTTGGAGCCACGTACACTGTGGGTCTAATCCTGGTCACATTGGCCATGATCACAGGTCGTTATGCACATTCAGATGTCATCATTACTCTTGTTGTAGAGTTGGCGTTACTCTATATCTCATTGTTCAGAGCCCCACTCAATAGAAAAGAAATTGGAATAATGATTCTCCTTGCAGTCAGCTATTACCCACTCAGTATATTGTTGGGAATCTTCTCAGATATGGTAGTGGTAGCAGTCGGCGGGATTGCCATTTATGTTGCCATGACTGTAAGGGTCGAGCTTCATCCAACAAAGGCACTGCTTGGCGGCTTATATTCAGCAGGTCTTTTCTTTGTACTTTATCTGATAGTTCAGGGTAGGGCATTGCAACCCGATGTTTGGATGGGACTAGTCATCCATGTCCTGCTGCTCTACATGTCTCTTAGCAAACGTCCGCCCAACAAGACGGAACTAGCTGCAATCAGTGCATTGATTATATCTTGTTTCTCTCTAAGCATCTTCCTAGGGTTCTTCTCTGAAATTGTCATCTGGGCTCTTGCTAGTTGTGTCCTCTATGGGATTGTTCGAGCTGAACCAAAGTTCCCTTTGACTAAGCGAGCTATGGGAACGGGTCTGATTGTTGGCGTAGTAATGACATTCATGGGAATATACCTCGCCCTGAAGATTGGCATCGTGTTCCTAGTGGGAGCTGAGATGCTGGGAGCTATCTTTCTTGGCATGAAGGGAAGATATACTAGAGAAGAAAATACCATTGCGGTGACCATTGCGAACTCATCGTCTATAGTCGCAATAGGTGTCCTACTCACGTATCCAGCAATAGCAATTTTCGATTTAGATAATCCAATCTTCAATGCAAGTCATGTCGCTTATGACCCTGCATTGACCCTCTTTTTCATCATGTTCACAACGGGTATCAGTGCAGTCTTTGGAATTGTCCTACTCGCTCCATTTAGAAAGAGATTCGAACATGAGCCCTGGCCTCGTGTGCAGCCTCAAGCTGAGTGTATAAACTCCATTGGTAGCGACCCAGAGTCAAGAAAAGCAGTAGGTATGGGACTTGCCGCATCAGGTGCTTGGGTAGGCGCAACCAAGGTCGCAGAGAGTGTTGGAGGTTCAACTCTAAGTACAGTACCATATGCTTTGGCACCAGTAATCCCTGCAGTGACTGTAATTCCAGATTGGATTGGCTTGAGTAACTCACCTATGATTGCAGGCATCGGTTTCTTTGTGGGATGGAAGCGATCGCTTGTTATGGTTCTGGGGAGTATAATTTCGATTCTGATCTGGATAATTATAGAGGGGGCGGATGGAACCATCATTTATACTACGCATCTCAAGAGACCTGAAATCTTGTATCTCGCTCTGGGTGTCTTTGTCACAGTGATTCTTGCGGATGTAGTTGGGACAAAGGAGGATCGGAATCTAACTCCAGAGGAAGTCCAAGAGAAGATAAAACCCCAAGATGAAGATGGTGCGATAGTTGTAGAAACTCCACATAAGAGTGATGAACTATCAAGAATGTTGAGAGTAAAGGAAGAGCTATTCTCCATTGAAACGTTCAAAGAAGATGTTCGACAAATCATAGATAATCCTAGAGAATTCATGCGTTCTAAGAGGGGAGAAATACCGGTATGGATTGCATTTGTGTCGATGGGACTCTTCATGATAGTTGGATTAGTTGTGTTTTGGTTCATCAAACCATTCATGCAGAGTTCAACTTCGCCCCTTGAGATTCACTGGCTTCTAATCATCTTTGGTACCCCATTATCATTGGTATCGGCGTACTTCACAGCCAGAGCAGTAAGTGAAACAGGAATGCTTGCAGGGTACATCTCAGACATTATTGCTATACCAGCGATTCTCTTCTTCAGGGTGACCTTTTCTGCCATCACCACGTTCATGGGAATGCTTGGTGCCATCCAAGATGCCGCGATTGCGCTACTTATTCACCTAAAGCTAGGGAGAATGACCGGTGTTCGTGGAAGAGATATTCTAAAAGCAGTCTTTATCGGAACTATGCTTGGGACCACTGTTGGTTCCTTCATAACCTTCCAGATATTCAGTACGTATGGTTTTGGGGGCGTAGACTTCCCAAGTCCAGCAGCGCAGCTCTTTGGGTTCCTTGTGCTTAGTCTTCAAGGAATAGGCGATTTCAAATTACCAGGACTGAGTGAGTTTACAAACATTCACCCAGCACTTGCATTTCTATATCTCCTGGCTTGGGGAACAGGTGGATTCCTAACTGGTCGAGAGCTGAGTAAACGCGGTCTGAGTCCAATCAGCCTTGTCGTTGGAGTGCTTATTCCACCTGCTACTTCAGTCACAATTCTCATTGGTGGATACATTAGCTACAGAACCAAGCAAATCCAAAAACCAGCACCCCTCATAGATCATCTACCGCAACAGGTTGAAGTCTATGATGCAGGCTATAGTAAAACAAGCAGAATCCTAAGCGGTGTTGTGGCTGGAGAAGCTGTTGTGACAGTAATATTTGTCATATTGAGTGCATTCATCTTCATCTAGCTATGTTTGTCAACATTGTCTGCGAGCAGTTGGAGAAATCTTGGATTCCAGAAGTTATTCCATCAAGGTCACCATGGGTCAGAACGACACTCCTTGACATTGGTAATTTCTACCAAGGGCTCTATCGTTTGAAGGAGTCTTCAAGAGCCTTGTCCCATTCGTCCACTTCTACCTCATCATCCTTTCGCTTCTTCCTAGCTTTCGCACGAGCTTTGCGGGCTTCTTCAGCTTCCTTCCGTTTTCTGGCCAGTTCCTTCTTCCTCTGCTTTTGAGCTTCCTTCTCTTCCTTTGTGAGCTTCTCTTTCTCAACAACCTCTCGTCTCCCAATCCAACTGATGACTGCAGCAGCAAAAGGGAAGAGTCCAACTACTGGTACAAGAAACAAGATGACAATCTCAGGCTGAATCATCTCAACGCTATTTTCTATACCGATTGGTAGATTGAGGATCATCCTAACCACATTGGGACTCATCAGGAGGAATGACACCGCCACAACAGTGAGGAACCGTATTGCTGAACCAGTAATTGTGGAACCAATAACATAGGAGGATGAAGGAGCAGCGGCTTTTGCTGTCAGTTCATCTCTTGCTCTTGAGTCACTCTGAAGTAATTCATCAACGTATATCTGTAGTCTACGGACATCTGATACAGCATCCAAACTCTCAAGCGCCGATTGACTTCCCATTACTTTTCGTTCCATTGCCTCTCTGAGGAATGAAAATGCAGTTGCACCTGTTGAGCGACTCATGCCAGTTGTGCTTACCTTCTCACCACGTTCAATTGCATCTTGTTTCCTTGTCGCTTGACGTAGTGCCAACAGCTGTTTCTTGAGGGTCTCTTCTCTATCTTCGACCGGTTTCCCAACCGAATAACTGTAGATCATCTGATAGCTTACTTCGAGATACGCAAAGGAAGCGAGAGCAAGGATTTGCGCTCTTGCCAAAAGAAAATCAACAAACTCGACAGGGAAAGGACTAATGTCTGGAACAATAAGGGCTCTGTAAGCAGCGAGAATGACTATTGCTTGGATTGCGAGGAAGGCACCGCCAACAAACTTGTGATCCATCCTCACAAGTGATTGGAGAAATAGGGCTATACCGATTCCAGCACATAGGAAGTAGAGAAATAGAAATGTATTGTCCCAGAGATCAAAAAGTACGTTAATTAAATTGGACTGAAAAGATGCCCAGACTTGTTGTACGTTTGCTAAGGGATCTGATAATCCATAGGGTTGCATATACCAAGTCTTGAGGACAAGTGTGTTGTAGAGACCCACAACCAGATTGTCAGGCAAAACTCCACCTGCAAATGCGCTGGCAAGACCACTCGCCATTGTTGATGCAAGGAAGAAGACAATCAAAGAGAGCAAACGGAATACAGTCACTACGAAAGTGTATGGAGCATCCCAATGCCAGAAGTCATTTGGATCAAGAATGGTATAGACTAGGAAAGCCATGGCCGCGAAAGTTGCGACGGATGCAATCCGAAGAATCCATGTGACAACTTTCAAAACGTAGCCACCCCCCGTTGCTTTGCTTGTTCGTAAGTCTTCATGATAACGGCCAGGAAATCCTCTGGACCAACATTGATCACATCAATTCCAAATCGGGATAGTGCTCTGGCTATCTTGTTTCTACGTTCCCAGAGCTCTTCAGATACAGCTTCTGATAGTACCTTCTCAACTGGTCCAAATTGACCAACTGGTGCTTCAAACCATGGACCGAATGGACTGATTATAAGAGCTTTGTGACCGTTTGCCACCAAGGTCTTCATGGCATTGAGAAGTGGTGCAGGACTCTCTTCAAGATCGGTCATCCAGATGACAAGCGAGCGTTTCTTACTCTGTGTTACTACATGTGCAATAGCAGTTTCGTAGTCACTCCATCCTTTAGGTTCAGCCATTGCTAGGACTTCAAGAACGTCATACATATGGTTGGGTCGGGTTCCAGGAGGAACATATCCATGTACAATGTCACTAAAGACGCAGGTACCAACCAAGTCTTTCCTCTCAAGGCCCATGTGAGTGAGGAGGACTGCTGCTCGAATTGCGTACTCGAGTTTCGTGTTTTCAGGATAGCCGTTCCCCATACTTCCACTAGTATCCACCATGCAAACAATCTGCACATTCTTCTCTTGTTCCCACTGCTTGACTACCATGTCACCTCGTTTTGCGCTCGATTTCCAATCAATGGACCGGAACTCATCACCGGGAACATATTCTCTGAAACCTGCGAAATCAGTACCCATTCCCACTGTCTTGGTACGGTGGGCACCAAACATGAGACCAAGCTGTCGTTGCTTTGCGAAGGACTCCATACGACGAACGTCTTTCCATGTCGGATAGACGAGTACCTCGGTGTGTTCCTTCAGGGTTCTCTTGTAGTAGTGCAGACCAAGTCTATCCCGCATGATAACCTCGGTTGGTCCAAGATAGTAACGACCACGCATTCGTGCTTGTAGAATGTACGAGAAGGTCATACTGCTCCCAGGCTCAATCCTGGATGCGATGAAGTTCTCACCAATTGCCAATATCCAGGTTTCTGGATATTGGTCATGGACCTCTATAAAGTCAAAATGACGTCTAGACGTATTCCGGATTGTAACGCGTACCCGTAGAAAATCTCCCGAGAACACTTTCACTTTGTCGATCTGACGATCAACTTCAATACCAGCTAGATTGGCGGTCAACGCAAAGAGAGGCAACGTGACTACTAGACCAATCACACAATAGACACCTAGGAGGACGAGGTAGAAGTTAATGAAGGAGAACCCACTAGTTAGTAGTAAGACTCCTGCGAACACTACCACGAAGCCTCTCTGCGTTATCAATTCGTATCTTCCCCATCTAGCTTATGGCATAGACAATTTTCATTTCGGACAATCAGTTTCCCCAAGTATCTTGGTTACGACACGTTCCACCGTCAATCCTTCAAGCTCAGCCTCAGGTTTTAGGATGAGTCTGTGATTCAGAGCTTGCACTGTGAGCCGGCGAACATCCTCAGGGATGACGTAGTCTCTACCAAGCATTGCAGCACGGGCTTTTGATGAGTTCATGAGCACTAGTGATGCTCGTGGGGAACCTCCAAGCAGGATTTGTGGGTCATTTCGTGTGCGAACAACGATGTCACGTATGTAGTTGATGACATCTTCTTCGATGAACACGGTTCTGCATGTGTTCTGCATCCTTACCATCGCGGCAGGATCTGCTAGAACATTCAGGTCAGTTGCTTCACCAAGATGTTTCCTCCTGACAATTTCAGCTTCATCTTCATCAGTAGGATAGCCCAGTATCAGACGGAACATGAATCTGTCAAGTTGTGCTTCTGGTAGGGGGTACGTACCCTCCTGTTCTACCGGGTTCTGAGTAGCGATAATCAGAAACGGTTTCGGGAGCTTACGGGTTACACCCTCAATTGATACCTGTCGTTCTTCCATTACCTCGAGTAATGCGCTCTGTGACTTGGGAGGACATCTGTTAATCTCGTCAGCCAGTACAAGGTTTGAAAAAACTGGACCTTTACGGAACCAGAACTCGCCTGTTCGCTGATTGAACACATTACTTCCCAACAAGTCAGCTGGAAGTGTGTCCACAGTGAGCTGTATTCTTTTGAATGCACAGCCCAAAATAGAAGCGAATGTTCGAGCCATGTAGGTTTTCGCGATGCCAGGTACTCCTTCAAGTACAACATGACCGTTAGAGAGGAAAGCGATTAGGACATCACGTAGGATGTCCTCTTTCCCAACGATAATGCGGCTGCATTCTCGAATGATATCACTCGCGTTACTATGAACCTCGTCTATTGACATAGTCGCCGAGGTGTCTATAGCCACAGTGTCGTTCGTTTCTTCTGTTGTCAATTTTGTTCTACCTCTTTCTTGTGTCTATCATATGTGATTGGATGTTACGCATGAAGAAGAAGAGCTCCATCATCTCATTCTCCTTAATCTTGATATTTGGATTTGCAGAGATCTCCTCAATACGAGCAATAATTCTGAAGAACTCATTCTCCTTTAGTTTCGGATCTTTGTAATGCATTGTTTCCCACACTTTCTTGGAATCATATTCAGTCCATTGCTGTGTTTTTCGTAATCCCCGTCTCAAACGGCGGTACAACATTTTTACTACTCTTGTATAGTTCCCCTCTGACCGGTAGTAAGTCATCCGTTCGCTGAAATACGTCTGGCCCCGTCTCAAAAATACATCTGAAACACTCTTGACATCGGGTTTCTTTATGTCAGGGAGGTATTTTTTGATTCCCAGAGTAGTGATGAGGGGATAGGCTGCTGACAAAATAGGCAATGATGAGAGCCATAGGACCCTGCCTAAGTATAGTCCGAAGAAGAATTCACTCTCCCACCATGGAATCTCAAGAAGCTGTTCGCAGAATAGAACGGGTTGGGACGTATTACCATCTGTGAGCCAGTCAATTATGTTGTCGCCAAACCGACGATTCCCAGAGAACCTACTCCACATGTCATTATTGAATATACTGGGATCACTGACCGCGACCAGTTTCCCACCACCAGCCCCCAAATCAATTGCGCCAGCAACAGGAAGGGTTCCAGCTAATTCCCAGGGGTCCACCGCTGGAGTGTCATTCGTAATGTCTGTTTCACACCATGACCGTGGCGTTGTCCAAGCAATACCAGATTGACCAAGTAAGCAATAAGGATTGATTGCTGAGGCCCAGTTGAGGTGTAGTTCGCTAACTCCTGCTGTTAGTGCCCCACCATCACCACCTACTCTGAAGTCTCTGATGATAGGCAGTCTTGGCTCTTTTTCTAAATCATACGAATCTAAATCGAAAAGAACTCCATCTAAGAACGATAAGAGACCTGCTGTTTGATTGGACCCGATGAACTCGTTGAAGAGAAAGTTCAGTAATGCAAGTGATGAGTTCGCGGACCCAAAGTCGTCAGCGATGAGTACACCACCACCTGCCATCAAATGAGTAAATATGACAAGCGCTGCATCCAGACTAAAGTCTCTAACAGGCCCCATGATAACAATTACAGCAGACCCGTTGTATCTCGATGCCACGCTCATGCTAGCTTGGATCGACATGACATCTCGACCGTTACTTTCAATGTTGTTCGAGAACTGGCTGAGACCATCATATTGATCGTTGTATATGGAGAAGTCATAGGCGTAGCTTGACTCTACTCCAATCAATGTACTTCCAGCTAGAATACCCACTGGAATCCATGCTAAGATGAATAGGATCACTTGCAGGATCTCTTTCCAGCCCATTCGTATCTCTCCGTTATCTTACTCTACTGGGGCAGCTGAATCGATTCTGGGATATAGGTCAGTGAAGATACGAACGGCCTCTTCATACCTCTCACGTGTCATTTCATGATGTGAAAAGCGAGCCTCTTCGTATGTCTGCACAAATTGTTCAACAGTCCCACTATCGAGGGAAATTGTTTCTAGGACCCTATCAAGATACTCACGGGCGGTTTCAGAGTGAGTTCTTTCTGAACCCATCTTTGCGCCGCACATCTGCTCAAAAGTACGGTAAGCTAATGTGATGGAAGCACCATACTTTCCTGCATCTGCGAGTTTCTTGATGTTTCGCAATTTTGCTGGGATGTCAAATCCTCTCGAAACAACAGGACCGCGGAACATTCCCCTTACTATGTACAGGTACGCCAGAACGGCGACGACTGCACCTATAAGTAAGATACCTGCTATGAGTAAATCTGTTCCTTGCAATGGATTACCACCTTGTGTTTGAATATTAATTGTGAACTCATTAGATTGTATATTATCAATTTCAAATGAAACGAGTGTAAGTGTGTACTGAATTATCGTCCCATCGGTCTGTGCAGCTACAGGATGTGTGAATCCCCCATCTGCATCTATGAAGTAGGGATACCGATCTGTACCATTGTAATCCAGCCACACGGTACGAAACATAATGGGGTTGCCCTCTGGATCGCGGAATGTTGACTCTATGTTGAAGTCCTGACCGGGATCCACCCTGTCTGGAATTGAGATGAAGACGACGTCAGTGAAGATATGGATCTGGTTAATGGACATAGCAATACTGGGATCGACAAAGGACATACCAGCATAACGTGCAGTGATATTGAAGAGTGCACTTCCACCATCCCAGGATAAGGGCACTACCAAATCAAATGTCATTCCACTTGCGTCAGTGAGTTGAATATCTGTAAGGCGTATCGAGCCGATGAATAACCGGACCCACTCACCATGGAGATTATTGCTATCATCGTCTTGAAGCTCAATATATACTGAGAAACTTTCTCCGGGCATTATAGATACTAGATCTGTTTGTACAAAAACGTCAGAACCTATGTAGACATCTATAAACCAATTTGATGGTCCAGCGAACATCTCATGGAATGATGAAATCACATGCACACTGATGTTGTAAGAACCACGGGGTTGGAATCCGGGAACCACCCATGAGATTGAATAGCGGCCATTTCCAGCCGTAACAGCCATCGCGCCTGTTGGAATTCCATTTACAAGTGCCTCGACTGTAACTCCATCTGCTGGTAACACGCCATCGTTGATTACATCACCCGTAATGACGAGTGTTTCACCTCTGCTAACAATGGTATCAGAGGGCTCTAGGTCCATAGAAACATCTACACGCTCAATCACAGTAACATCACTGAAGGGTTCAGGTGTATCGAGATCACCAAAAGCAATCGATGGTGGTCTGAATAATGCATATCCTGTGTAGACATCAGCATCATAGCTATAGGTCACTGAAAGAATGTAGATGAACGCGCCCCCACCAATGGTTGTTTCTGTAGTGAGAAGATTTCCACCCCACCAGATCTCAATATCATAGTCGACCATGGGAGTACTATTTGTGAACTGCAGAGTCCCTGAAAAGGTCAGACTGTCTTCCAGGTAGATGATTGTGAGATCTACGGAAGCTGAGAGATTAATAGTGTAAATGGCTATGGTGATTGGAATGCGAGGTGACTCACCAGAAGTAGCATAGCCAACTTGATCGATGTATGCCCAGACCTCTCGAGGACCAAGAAGACCCATATCATCAGGGATTGGATAGAGATACGTAAACCTACCACTAGAGTCTGTATTGAAGTTCAGAACAAACCAATCGTATGCACCAAAATAATCGCCCCAGTAGAGGTCAACTGGGGAACTCGCGTATGGTGTTCCATTGTCCCAGGTCACTCTACCTGTTATGTTCAATATCTGGTCCAAATAGACTGTTGTAGGCGTAACTGAGAACTCAGGCCATAGATATCCAGGTGCAACGACCTGTATCTGTGGCAATGCGGATGCTGAGTCTGCTATCCATGGATATGGCGAATTGAATTCAACAAACAAGTCATAGAACCCTGGAGCGATTGTCCCAGGTATATCCCAACTCAGGGTAAACGACCCGTCTGAGGTTGTCACATCAGTTGTCCTTGTAGTTCCAAACAGTGTCAGTTCAACCGTTGCACTAGCGTATGGAACACTTGGAAATGAAGGTTTCCAGATTTCTAGATCCCCAGTCACCACCACAGTCTCACCAATCCTGTATAATACCACAGGGAGGTTGACACCTGCGAACGCAGTCTGCCATTGGTTCAGTGTGAGAATGTTATGGGCTGACTCAACTGATGCAATGAAGACTGTGTTTCCGTAGATACCATAGACCTCAATACCCGTTCTGACAGTGTCCCAGTCCATTCCTGAGTAGATTAAGTCGTCCTGACCAGTACTATTTGTTATAACATCACCAAGCCAAGGAAGCGGTAGTGTGCCATTATTCCAGAATAATGATATTGTGGCACCTGAGAGATTAGTTCCATTGTGTGTAAAGTAAGCATGAACATGAACAGTGAGAGTTTCGTTTTGCATGACCGGATTGGGATTGATAGTAACATCGAGAGTAATTGTGTACTTCACTCGATTGATACTAAAGTATTCTAAAGCATTGTTTCTCAACGGGTCAGAGCTTGCGTGGAATGCTGCAAAATCAACTATCCCTTCATCATAGGTCGCAAAAGAGAGTAGCGATAGAAATCCTCCTGTGGAGTTAGTCAATTGACTATCAATCAATAGCCAATGAGTACCATTCGAGTAGTAGATGTCGACCCACTCATTCGAGAGGGGTGGAGCACCACCAGTATATGAGAGCACTCCCTCAACATCGAAGTCTAGTTCATCTACATAGAGCTGGGTCGGAACTGTGAGCGTAATCTCAAGGTCATATCTCTGTAGCTGTATCTGAGGCGCTAGCGAACTGGAGGCATCATCGTAGATTGGAGTCCAAGAAGTCCAATAAACATCCACAGATATTGTTTCAGGCTCATCTTGCGTTGGAGTACAGTTGTAGAACATCTGGTAATCCCCAAATGCATCAGTCATCTTCTGGAAATGGAAGGTACCAGTTGAGTTAATCCAATAGATATCAACCAACTGAGAGGGAATCGGGGTACCGTTCGCAAACTGTAGATTTCCGTATAGGAAAATGGTTTCATTCACATAATAGAATATGAAGTCTTCCTGAATCGAAATGAGAGTGCCTGTGGCTTGAATATCTAGAGGTTCATGAATTGACTCCTTATCATAGACTGTATAGTAAGGCGAAGTGTAGTTTGCCCAGATGTACACTGTTTCAGTAGTCTGACCTATAGGGATTGTATACTGATAGAGATAGCCACCAGTGGAGTTTGTCATCACACCTCCAATATAGAAGACACCTGTGCTGTTCTGTAACCAGAAATCAACCCATTCATTGGGTAATGGAATTCCAAACTCTGAGAGCTGTAGCGTTCCCTGAATATCAACTGGTTGAAGAAGATACACAGGGTCAGGAGTAACAAAGATTGGGTCCAGAGATACATCATATTTCTTCACACTTGTAAAACGGTGAACTGATTCTGAACTTGCTAGAGTTGGTTCCATTGATGTAAAGCTTGACCAGTATTCAATTGGACCTTCATCAGAAACAAGAACTGTGTAGTTGAACTCGTAATAACCATCAGAAGCCGTGAGTACTGATCCTAAGAGAAATTCCGATCCATTATTCCAATAGATATCAACCCAACGACCACCTATACCAGTGGCATTAGATGCATGGGTCAAGTATCCGCTGATTGTGATATTCCAAGCTACGTAGAGAGGATCTGGTAATGGAGAGATTGAGAGGTGCGTCCCACTGGAACCAACATCCACTGGAACAGAAATGCTCCAGTTACCTGCGATGAGTGGCCACGGAGAAGTCCAGTTAACCCGTGCAAAATATATACCATCAGGTTGGGTCACAGGTATATCGTAGCTCCACTGGAAACCTCCTGTGGAGTTCAATGGGCGTGTAGCATTAGCCTGCGTATGAAAGAAAGCCCCTACAAACTGGCTCGTTCGTAAGGCTGTACCGTTTAGGAGATAAACGAAACCATCATAGTAGACTCTTCCTCCAGCAGCAATATTGACTGGGTATACGTTCAAATCGAATCCCACTCGACCCCAAACCGTAGCAGTGGAGTTGTCACTCGAACGTGCTTCATTCAATCGGGGAATACCATATTGATCCCAATCTCCCAAGTACCACGACCAGACTTCGTGATTTCCCACAATCATTCTTGAAAGGTCCATTGGATCGACATAGATGTCTAATTCATAATAGCCATACTGGTCAATGGATGCATTTCCCATGAATGAATTATCCCAGTAGATACCGATATTCCTGTTATCATGATTTGTACTGTTAACGGGGACTCCACCCACTTTCATTGTTCCATAGACATGGACTGTGTCCTCCCAAAATGCAATGTGGGTGTCTAAGCCTTGACTGACATTTAGATCCCTCGTTTCACTCAAGACAAACCCATCAATGCCAGCGGGAGGTGATGGATATGCATAAGGATCTGGTGTTCCTACAGCATAGATTGACGTTCGATTCGTGATCGAGAGTGTCCCTGCCTGCCAAGTTGCAGCCATAATATGATAGTCTACAGAAGCATGTGCAGGAAATACGTATGTGATATTTGCAATGGGGTTGTCAGGTGCCTGTCCAATTGTTTGGACACCTATGAACTCATTGTCAGTTTCATCATGGAAGATGATAGGCTCAGGAGTTGTGACAGGAACTCCATCCACAGTGATTTCAGCGCTCAACTCAAAGGGAGTTCCAATCTGTGCCCACGGTTGTCCATTTGTGGGCCAAACTCTGAGTTGAACATCAGGTGTTGGTACGTTGGTAGGATCCTCACCACCACCTGAATCATCAGGCAACACTGCAGGAACGACTTGAATCCACTCACCTTGAGTGGCTCCTGACATTGGAATAAAGACCTCGGTCCAGAAGGCCATATGTCTGACTTTGATCGTTCTAAAGTCATCTATTGGGTCGGGGTCACCGACTGCATAACCCATCGCCAAACGAGCAGGAATACCGAGATGCCGTATGAACACACAATACGCAGTGGCAAAGTCCATCGGAAGTCCGCCACCACGTTCGAGGAACCAATCAGTGACTTCTTGACCTTCTGGTCGGTCGCCTAATGCTGTAGGATTAATTGTGAGATTGAAGGTGCTTTGGAAGTATAGTTGAACAGCCATAGCCGTTTCATATGCATTACTTCCAACGCCTGAAAATTGACTAATGTTGGCGATTACTTCTGGAGTTAATGTAGGCAAACCGAGGTAGTCATCCATTCCCACAGCACCGCTACCGGGTAGTGCATTGGCAATGACATTATCTATGTCCTGAGTTTCGAAAGTGAGGTCAAATGAAACTACGACTTCTTCACCAGTAGATCCCTGAATGAATGGTGTAAAGAGAAGTGTACCATACTCGTCAGTTTCTAAATCATAGTCCAAGAGCCGGCCAGGATCACGATATGGTGTACCATCTGGATAGAAGCTCCATACGGTGAAAGAATCCTCAATCACGCGTATCTCTGGAAAGAGCGTAGGTAGCTCAATTGAGCCAACTGTGGCACCTGCGGTGGTGTTAAAAATCACAGTGTAAACTGGGTTGGTCGCCTCACCATATGTTATCAGCTGTGCACCTGTGTCCACAGGCCAAGTACCAACGTTGATTTTGCCCCAGTTTGAACCATCATAATCGTCATACGCACCGACCCGCCATAACTGGGGTGGGTCTCTCGGTACCACCGTAAATATGATGTCATCTAAATGGTCAAGAAGATCATCTGGAAGTGGCTGACCAACAAGACCATCTGTGTAGTTGAAATTATCAAACCAATTGGTTCTTCCTCCGCCCCAACCTGGTATGTTGTATGGCCAGAGTTCAATATCATCATATTCATAATGTGGGTCATACTGACGGACAGAACCGGACTGAACGATTACAAAATTATATGTTGCCCAAACGAGACTTGCGACTATGAAGATTGCGCTTATGAGGGTGGTAAGACCCATTCTTCTGCGGGAAGATTTCGTTGCGGCGCTCACTGGACTAGTCCTCTCGTTCACTATTTGGGAGATTTGGCGTGTCGTGTAACTCACGGTGGATGCAAGTCACTCTCAAACGTCCTTTCCTAGCAATTAAAGGGTTGTTCAGCTGGACTCAATTTCGTTTATCGAAAGTATCTTGAATATACACTACCAGTAAACTTCCATAATTGAAGCTATAAGATAAGCACAATTAGAGTTCAAAACATGAGGTCTGTATATTGGAGTCGACTCATCGGATGATTGAGGAATTTGTGAAGGAAAAACTAGCAGGGAATAGCAAAGGAGCACACACCTACGATCATACCAAGAGAGTGTATGCATTATGCATCAGAATTGGTATGGATCTTAATGCAGACTTGAAGATACTAGGAGCTGCAGCGCTTCTCCATGACATTGGGCGTCAAGATGAGGCTACAACTGGTGTTTCACACTCTATATTGTCAGGAGAGATGAGTCAAGATATTCTGAGGCGTGTGGGTTTTGATGACGCTGAGGTTGACAAAGTGGTAGACACTATCAGAACTCATAGATTCAGTGAGGGGATTGAACCAAACTCGCTTGAAGGAAAAATTCTGAGCGATGTTGACAAACTTGATGCAATGGGAACGATAGGCGTTTTCCGTGCAATTGCACAAGCTTCTAGTAAGGGAGATGGAATTGAGGGGTTTCTGAAACATGCAGATGAAAAACTACTCAGGTTAAGGGATCTCATGTATACAGACGGAGCAAAAGAAATAGCTGAAGAACGTCATAAGACACTCGAAGCTTTCGTACTTCGATTGAGAGAAGAAATACGATTATAGTATCAGCGTTTGTTTCGGTCCAAGTATAGCTCCAAATAGGACGCCCGTACTGACTGCTCCTGGTCAATACCAAGTTCATCTAACAAATCAAAGATTATCCTCTTAGCTGATTCAATCTCACTCTTCTCGTGTGCGATGGACTCCATTTCTAGAAACAAGCCAACATGTTCCACATCATCAATACTGATAGTAATCTCGCGAAGATTGAAGAATGTCCTCTTTTTGCTGACTGTAGCTACTGATTTGAATCCAAGATGTTCTAGTATCGCGGTAATTGCGGTGGCATCATTGATATTAACTGAATATTCTAAGCGTGTCTTTGTTTTCAGGTCAATTTTCGGTCCCTTGTAGGTCAGTTCAATTGGCGCATGTGATAGTTCCAATTCTGCTTCATCTAAGGGTTTTCTTGTCCTCACTCTGACAGCTTCATCAGTTTCTTGGAAAGACCGACATGGATGGTCAAAGTACATATCAACCTGAACCTCGCTGTTTAACTGGCTGGCTCCAAAATCAAGAAGCTTCTGTTTCATCTCCTCAGAACTCTCGATTGGGACCTTAATCTCCACCTCAAATGACTCAAGCATTCATATCATCCTCTTTCAGTCAACCCAAGAGCATAACCAGAGTATCAGGTTGTTAGGTGTTTCCATCAGGAGATTAGCCATAACCCAAATAACGGCGATGTACCCAACTTGAAGGGTGGGTGTCACAGTGACTAAAATCAAGACTATCAAATGCGCGAAATGTGGTAAGGTGTATGACGAGTCCACTGTACCTCCAAACGACGGATGTGGAGGAAGAATAGACTTTGAGTTTGACCTAGAGAAGATCAAAGAAACAATTACGAAGGATAGTCTCGAGAAACGAATTCCTGGACTCTGGAAGTACTTTGAATTGATGCCTCTAAAACATAGAAAGAACATAGTGACATTGGGAGAGGGAGGGACACCACTAGTCAAGAGCAAGAGGCTTGGTGACGTATGGAAATTAAAAAACCTCTCAATCAAGATTGAAACGGTCAATCCTTCTGGATCCTTCAAAGACAGGCCAATCTGTGTGGGAGTAAGTAGAGCTCTGGAAGATGGGGCTAAGACTGTATCAGCTGCATCTTCTGGAAATGCAGCAGCCTCCATGTCCACCTTTGCAGCACGAGCGGGACTTCAGGCGGTCGTCTTTGTTCCTGAAGATGCCCCAAAGGGGAAGTTGATTCACTTGAGAACCCTTGGAGCCAAGGTGTTCAGAGTTAAGAAAGTCAAGGAAGGTGTCGACCCAACAACCACTCTGTTACTTGCAGCTGTTGCCGAGTTTGGTTGGACTCCATCACCTTCCTTTGGACCCTTCAATTGTTTTCAATTCGAGGGTACTAAGTCACTAGGTTATGAGATAGCTGAACAGACTCAGTGGAATCCACCAGATTGGATCCTATTCCCTACGGGAAGCGGAGGGCTAATGGCGGGTACAATGAAAGGGTTCTGGGAATTCAAAGAGATGGGACTGATTGATAGCATCCCAAGACCTGTAGTAGTCCAACCTGAAGGCTGCGCCCCAATTGTGAGAGCGTTCAAGGAGAATCAAAATCCTTTGGAAATCACTCCTTGGGATTCTAACGAAACAGTTGCAGGAGGTCTCGCAGACCCATTCCCATGGGATGGAGATGCAGCCCTCAAATATCTTAAGCTAGCAAAGGGTGAAGTGATAGCGGTTCCGGATGATGAGATAGAAAAGGCTCTTGTGCTACTCGGCAAACTAGAGGGAATATTTGCTGAACCCAGTGGTGTAGCAGCATTGGCAGGACTTAGAGCCCTAGTTGAGCAGGGCACCATTGATAGATCCGACAGGATTGTAGTTCCAATAACTGGGTCAGGTTTCAAGGACCTGGCGACACCTGATCGACTAACTCCTCAGGTCCAACTAATTCCTCCTGAAACAGCGGCGCTCAAGAAGGCTCTGGAGAACTATGAATGAGGTAATGATATGGATGATGAGAAAATCAGGAAGTTCATGTCTGCGGCAATAGAGGAGGCAAGGAAAGGTCTCTCAGAGGAGGGAATTCCAATTGGCTCAGTTCTAGTTATCGACGACAAGATTGTAGGTAGGGGACACAATCAACGCATGCAGAAGGGTAGCGCCGTTCTCCATGCAGAGATGGACTGTCTGGAGAACGCAGGAAGACTGACCGCAAAGGACTATCGAAATTCAGTGCTCTTCTCAACACTCTCCCCCTGTGATATGTGCAGTGGGGCGGTCCTACTCTATGGAATACCGAAGGTCATAGTTGGGGAGAATAAGACATTCCAAGGACCAGAGCAGTATGTCCTTAACCGAGGTGTGGTTGTCACGGTACTCAACGACCCTGAGTGCATTGAGATGATGGAGAAATTCATCAGAGATAATCCAGCCCTCTGGAATGAGGATATCGGCGAGTAGTGAGAAATCAATCATTGGGGATACAAGAATGGCGAAAAAGGAACTACGTCGAAGGGCAAAGGAACTAGCCAAGGAGCACGGATATCTCCAATATATGATTGAACGTTATCTCACTCTATGGGGTGAGGAGGACACTCTGAATTTCATTGAAGCCTGTGAACAGCCAATTAGAACGGCAATACGGATTAACACACTGAAGTCATCCGCGGGTATTGTCCTCGGCCGTCTACAGAAAAAGGGAGTGACACTTGAAGAAATACCGTGGTTGAGTGATTGTTTCTATGCGGACTTCAATCACTCTTCTCCAGGGGCATTACTTGAACACATGCTTGGATTCTACTACGTTCAGGGTGTTCCGTCAATGACCGCTGTTAGTGTACTGGACCCAAAACCGGGGGACATAGTCCTAGATCTTGCAGCTGCACCGGGTGGGAAGACAACTCACATTGCGCAGATGATGCAGAACACCGGGATGGTCATTGCAGTTGAACAAGACCGACTGCGCATGAATAGTCTTCAGAGCAACATAGTACGTTGTGGTGCTACTAACACTCTGGTCCTTCGTGGTGATGCAAAAAAACTCGACAACGTACCCTTCGAACCTGATAAGATACTGCTTGATGCCCCCTGCTCTGGAGAGGGACTGATTCCCTTAGACCCTACCAGAAAGACGAGTAAGACTATGGCTGACATCAGATTTTGTGCCACACGAGAGGATGAGATGCTGGAAGCCGTAGTCAATGTTCTTGCTGATGGTGGCACAATGGTATATTCAACATGTTCCATTGCTCCAGAAGAGAACGAGTACATTGTTGATGATATATTGAAACGACATCCAGAGATGAAAATAGTCGAAATATCAACCGAGTTTGGTTCACCGGGGTATTCTGAACCCTATGGTATCAGGCTGCATGAATCATTGAAATTGGCAAGACGATTTCTACCTCATCTTCACGGAACTGAGGGGTTCTTCATCTGTAAGATGATGAAAACAGAGGTGAATACAACATGAAGATGGAACTCGTTGATCCAGTAGATTGGACCTCTATAATAGAGCAAATTGACATTGAGTTTGGGGCAGGGGTGACAAAGAGGCTCCTTGGGGATCGTGTACCTGTAACGATGACTCGGGGAAGTACCAGGACATTCTATGCAATCCCAACAAAGTGGATGTCTAGTCTGACAGAGCTTACTGAGAGTCTTGATATCCAATTCATCGGGAAGCAGCTTGGGTCAGTAGAGAAAGGAAGATTCAGACTGAGTCTACAAATACTCGGCGACATGGTTGAAATGACTGATAGCTTCATCATTGTGTCAAGACAAGGAGCAGAGGCGTTCACTTACGGTAGGAGTATTATCAGACAGTCCGTGCTTGAATTAGATCCCTCTCTAGTGAGAGGTCAGAGGATACTGGTGCTTAACGAGAATAAAGAGTGTCTGGGAATAGCAGCTCTATCAGTAGACGCATCTAAGCTGCAGCGACTAGGAGCAGACAAGCTTGTTGCCAAGAACCTTGTAGATATTGGTTGGTTCATAAGACGCTTGGGTTAGACAAACATATCGCTTGTGCGATCTGAATCCTCGATGGATTTCCTCATTTTCTCAAGCCGTTCAATCTCTCGGGACTCTTCGAGGAGTTGCTCGACATTTGCCCCTACGCCATAGATTTCATTGATCTTTTCAAGCATAGTTGCTGCAGACCGTGGGTCAGGACGGCCTCTGGTTGCGTATGTGAGTAAACCAATCGCAGGAACGTCTTGCATCTCAAGCTCTGCAAGGAACAGTGCTAGTGGTCCAGCCACGAACAGACCTTCTTCAAGGATAGGAACTTTCCATTTTTCAAGCAATTCTCCATATGCGGAAGTTGGCACACATCGCATATCTTCTTCATCTTCCTTGAAAGATGCGTCGAGCCCTCCAAGGAGCAGTACTTCTTTGAACTTATTTTCAGCCACCCAACATGCTAGCTTATCGATGAAACCCCATTGTTCAGACTGGTGTGGTTGAAAACGCGGAACTAGAAATATCATCTTCTTCTTATCATAGGAATAGAGCTCAAATGGTAGAACAAGACGTTCATTCTCCATTGAAACGAAGAGTGGGAGCATATCGCTCTTGATGAAACCAACACGTTCAGCCTCCAAGGTTCGAGTCAGATGGGCTGTGCTCAAGAAACCTACTTCACCTAAACCATGAAATCCACAGATGAAAGTCGATCCTGGTTTGACCTTGAAGTCTTTCTTCAATATGATTTTGAAAGATGAATCAGTGGTAGCTACGAAAGCCATGACCATTCAAGCCTCAATAAAGATGACTGATTTCTCAGCCTCTCACTGGTTAGAATTTTGGGCCGATGCTTTTGAGGCTTTATATGTGTCTACGTAAGATTGTCATTGGAGAGTCTGTTACACAAGCTCTGGAGAAGTATAGGAGGAGTATACGAGTTGTGCATTTTTGGACAAGCTCCACGGTATTTTGACCAGTTACACATAAAACTAATAGGATAATATACTATATCCTCATATCATTCAATGCGCATTTGAAGGAGCGGGATTAGTTGAGCACTCTTAAGGAATTGGAACTTCAACAAGTCGCCCCACGTCTGTTGGAGTTGCTCAGACGGCAAGGACTTGCCACACTCACTAGATTCCAGTCCGCTTCAGTTCAACAAGGAATAATGAGAGGGAATAGCCAGCTTCTCATGACATATGACTATGATGAGGCGTATATGATTGGCGAGATTGCGCTCCTCAACCGTGTTGCTTCAGACCATAGGGCACGAGCAGTGGTACTTTGTCCTAACCCGCACCAAGCAGAGAAACGATTTCGATCATTAAGCCAGAAATGCCACCGTCTAGGTATCGAGGCTTCGGAAATGATTCGGAGAAGGGCTGCAACAAGAGAAGATGCAGGCTCCGGTAGAGTTGTAGTTGCGACCTATACTTCACTGGACATCGCTTCACGGGTCAATCCGGATATTCTTGATGGAGTAGTCTATGTGTTGGTTGATCGTCTTGATCTGATTGGACAACCGGGTATCGGAGCACGTCTAGAAACAGCCCTTGTGACTTTTTTGAGCCAAGGAGATATTCAATATGCAGCCATCTGCCCACCTCTTGAGGATAAAGAGGAGCTTGGAAAATGGTTGAGTGCAGAGATTGTGGAGGATCCTAAGGTAGATGTGAAGATGATTTTCAGTGTGATGACCTTTGAAGATTCAGATGACTCACTTACAGACCAGACCCAGTTTGTCACCTATAGGCAGGGGCAAGTGATGATACTGGCCGCAAATATAGCCACCTGCGAGGAATTGGCCCTCCAACTAGCAGATATCGAAACAGGTAGTAAAACGTCAGCTCTTGACTTGAGACTATCACCCGAGCATAGAGATGACCTCAGGCTTCTCTCACTTGACATCAAGGAGAAATACCCTCAATGTGAAACCACCATAAATCTGAGCCAAACTATCTCCAAGGGAGTTGCATTCATCCATGAAGGAGTTGGTATAATTCAGAGAAGAGAACTCTCAGAGGCTTGGGAGGATGGTCTTCTGCCAGTCATTGTAATGCCAACTCGCTTTGCCATTGCTAGTGGATTGAGAGCGACTGTTGTTTTCCTGATGGGAGTCTTTATGCAAGAGTTTGGCGAGGAGGCTTCTCAGGAGGATGCAGTCACAATGCTGTCTGAGTGGCAGTTGAGTGATGTTCTTGAAGCAGCGGGAAGAAGGGGAGTTGACAACGAGGCGTTTGGTATCGTTGTGGTCGATAACGAGTCTGAAAGAGTTCGAGTGATTGCTAAGTACTTCGAAGAGGATTCAGAAGGCAATCTAAAACCAAGGCATGGTGAAGTAGACAGCGTAATGGATGAAACTGAGAATGTTCAGGACCTGGTATTGCGACAGCTATGTGGAAAATCCAAGGGAGGAGAAGACCCCTTCTCAGTGATTGACCGTACATTCTGGGGAAGCAGTAGCCTTGTAACAGATATTCGTCAGGCTGAAAGTCAAGATGAAACAGCAGTGGAGAATCTACTCACACTCAGGTCTACAAGATCCACATTTTCAAGAGCAAGAGAAATACCTGATAAAAGTGTGAAACTTGTATCGGTCAGACCAGATAAGATAGAGGGTCTTGTGCACAGTGGCAGTAGAGAGATTTGGCATTATACTACACTGAGGGCAAAAGATGGCGTTTCATGCTCTTGTGAATCATGGAAATACCAAGGCATAAGGAAACATAGACTCTGTAAACATTTGGTGAAATTCGCAAGATATGCACTCAATGAGGAGGACACCAAGCCCTATGCTGCAGGTGTGATAATGCAGGCACTTCGTGGACTTGAAGTGTACGATGAACTAGAAGCAGACCGATTAATTGTCCGTGATAAAGACGGAGTACGTTGCACTGAACTGGGAGAAGATGTTGCAGTTCTTGGTGTACCTGTAAAAGATGCTAAGCGAGTGATGAAGGCAATTGCTGACGAAAAGAGCGATTTGAAGACGATTCTGAGGAATGTTGTGTTGACACGGACCACCATTCCCAAAGAAGTAGTAAAACGCGTATTGAGTAAATTACCAGCGAAGAGTATTGAGAACATCATCTGCGAAGATGACATGCCGGGGATTGTAGAGAACTGCTTGGAGGAACTGGAGTATGTAAACTCAATCCTCCTCAAACTCCTAGATTCCAAACATAGTGCACGAAAAGAGAGTAAGAAGCTCGAAAAAAGTCTGCATTTATTATTAGAGTCCATGAGGTAACATTTTTACGTCAGTAGACTCGTGGCGGCTCAGTTCTCGGACATTGTTGAGTCCTATGCGGTGGTTGACCAATGAAATTGTTTGAACATGAGGCCAAGGATATCTTCCGAGCCTTCAAGATGCTAACTCCTCCTGGAGGCGTTGCGATGACTCCAAAAGAGGCAAAGGAACGTGCGACTGAGGTTGGAAAACCTGTTGTCGTAAAAGCGATGGTTCTTGCAGGCAAACGAGGAAAAGCCGGTGGTGTAAAGTTTGCTGATACACCACAGGAAGCAGAGAAATACGCAGAAGAAATCCTGAAGATGCGTATCAACGACCTCCCAGTTGAGGCCGTCTTGATCGAAGAAAAATTGGACATTAAGCAAGAAATCTATGCTGGAATAACCATTGATCGGAACGAGCGGAAGTACGTCGTAATCGGTAGTGCGGCCGGAGGAATGTCAATCGAAGAACTGGCAGAGGAGAGTCCAGAGAAGATCATCAAGATGCATGTCGATCCTAGTCTTGGTTTCCAAGCATTCGAAGCTCGCCAGATGGCAATAGCAATGGGATTCAAGGGCAAACAAATCAATCAGCTAGGTAGCTTCTTCTTGAAACTCTGGAAGATTGTCGAGGCGTATGATGTTGAACTAACTGAGATTAATCCACTAATTCTTACAAAGGATGGTAGATTCTTTGCTGCAGACGCGAGGTTGAATATCGATGATAACTCGCTCTACAGACACAAAACCATCATTGAGAGGCTCAAACGCGAACCTGTTGAACAAAATGAACGTGAGAAATTAGCCACTGAGAATGACATGGCATACGTAGAACTTGATGGAAATATCGCATGTATTTGCAATGGTGCAGGTCTCACAATGGCGACACTGGATGCAATATCACTCTATGGAGGAGAAGCAAGTACGTTTCTCGATCTTGGAGGTGGAGCGGATGCTGAGAGAGTTGAGAAGGGCATAGAGATTGCTTTGATGTATCCCAAGGTGAAAGCAATCCTAGTCAACATTATGGGAGGCATCACTAGATGCGACGATGTTGCCAGGGGAATTCTGGCTGCAAGAAACGACGGGGACATCACTGCACCCATGGTGATTCGGATGGTAGGGACAAACGAAGAAGAGGGGCAAGAGATACTCAACAAAGCAGGGATACCGTTCCTCAAGACGATGGAAGATGCTGCCTCAAAGGTAGTTGATCTCGTGAAGGAGGTTGCATAGATGGCAATTCTTGTGGACAAAGACACCAAGGTCATAGTGCAAGGTATCACTGGTGGGCAGGGAACATTCCATTCTGGAGCAATGTTGGAGTATGGTACAAAGATAGTTGCTGGAGTCACACCTGGTAAATCTGGGGAGGTTGTGAATGGAGTACCAGTTTATGACAGCGTTATTGAGGCAAAGGACGAACAAGGTGCAAATGCGTCAATCATCTTCGTTCCAGCACCCTTTGCCGGGGATGCCGCTCTTGAGGCCATTGCAGCGGACCTAAACCCAGTAGTCCTGATTACCGAACATGTGCCTGTTAAAGATGAGATTCGCGTGATTCATGAGGCCAAGGCAAAAGGAATCACAGTGATTGGTCCTAACACTCCAGGAATCATCACTCCTGGTGCAAAACAGAAGGTCGGAATCATGCCAGGTCATGTGTTCTCACATGGTGATGTTGGACTCATGTCTCGTAGTGGAACATTGACCTATGAGATTGCAGCTGGGATGACCAACGCAGGTATTGGAATATCAACCGCACTTGGTCTTGGAGGCGATCCATGCGTGGGGCTGACAACAATTGAGGCTGTCAAACTGTTCAAAGAGGATAAGGACACCAAAGCACTTGTCCTAGTAGGTGAGATTGGTGGTGACGCTGAAGAACGGGCTGCAGCCTACATTAAGAAGGAATACGACCTTCCAGTAGTTGGCTTCATTGCAGGCAGGACTGCACCCCCCGGAAAACGTATGGGACATGCTGGTGCCATAATCAGTGGAAGTTCAGGGACTGCAGCAGCGAAAATCAAGGCATTAAATGATGCAGGAGTTGCAGTAGCAGACAAACCGAGTGATGTTGCCAGGCTCCTAAAGGAAGCTTTGTGAAGGATTCTATGGAATCTTTTTGTGGAAAGAGCACAAGCTTTTAAAACACAACACAGCTGGAAAGCCGAGTGGGCTAACTAGAAACTACTCTATTTGCCTTCACTGATATGAGGTCTTAAGGATGCCAGTGGCTGACATCGAAAAACGTAGACTAGCACAGCACTACTTGCTATACAAGTCCATTTGCAGAAACTGTGGAGCAACTAATCCACTTAAGGCAAAGAAGTGCAGAAAATGCAAGACTAAAGACCTCAGACCAAAGAGGCGTCAGAAGAAGTAATTTTTCCTTTAGTTGTTAGTAATCGGTATTATTCTCATTTCACCACCAATAGCTAGTGATTTCTCTGGAACATCTTTTGTTACAACAGTATTTGCACCGATTACTGCATTATTGCCTATTGTTATACCTGGTTTAATGAAAACATTGACACCAATCCACACGTTGTCCCCGATAACAATATCCTCATCTGTATAGGAATGAAGATCACTAACTTTTTTCGAATGAGCTCTAATGTGAACATTGAAGGAGATTTGACAATTATTACCAATTCTAACTTTTGAATTTGGACCAGATACAATATGGGCAGAATTGATATTTGTTCCCTCCCCAATTTCGACGTTTCCCCGTATTACAGAGTCTTTTCCAATACTAACGCGTGTAAACCCTTTTTCTATCTTCATTTTACGGTAGGACTCTGCTTTAGTTAATATGAACGCACAGATTTTTCCAAGAACCATAATTCCTCACCTAAATTCAAAAAATCCCAATTTCTTCTTTTTCTTTATCTTTTGATGAAATTTCTTTTTTTTGTGTGCCATTCACCTGAAAAGATTCAGAGTCGCATTGAACCTCCAGCACTCTTAAATACAGTTGGTAATCCAATGCGATTTCGGAATGGGCCGGTGGTCTAGCCCGGTTATGACGTCGCCTTCACAAATAGAGTTCTCAGGACCTCTATGGGATTCGGCGAATATCACGAGTTCAACTCTCGTCCGGCCCACCAGTTTCTTCTCTTATCATAGCGTTAGAGTTATAACACATACATTAGCCGTGCCATCAGCAGGTGGAGCTACAGGTTCGATTCGTCTTCGAATCTCGACCGGTCCACCACATCACAACATCAGTATGGTGCTTAGCAATGCCAAAACAGATCCATAATATCGACAAGTTCCTCGAGTTGAGTGAAGATGCAGAGGAATGCCGAGTCAAGAGGGGCAAAGATCAGGTCAAGCTGAAGCTCCGCACTCGGAGCTACCTATATACACTCATTGTTGAGCCCCAGAAGGCAGAGGAGCTACTCCAACAGATTAAGTGTCAGGTTGTTGAAGCACGAACTGGTGCTGAAGAGGCTTAAATCTCAACAGACTCGTTTATTTCTGGAACATGAGCCACACGCTTTCGTTTCTCTAGTCTTTCAGCCAGTGCGTCACAAGATTCTGACTCGCCGTGGATAATGTAGAATTTTGGTTCGCCTGGGATTTTCAAAAGCATATCCAACATGCCCTTTGAGTCAGAGTGTGATGAGAGATGGTGTTGACGCACATCAGCACTCACTTCAAACAATCGACCACCAACAGTGACTTTTCGGGTTGCGAGGAGTTCTGCTCCAGGAGTACCAGGAATTTGGTAACTCACTAGAATAATGGAGTTCTTTGGGTCATCATGAACCATCTTGAAATAGAGATGTGATGCTCCACCCTTTAGCATCCCTGCAGGGGATACAATCACTCCACCCTTTTTGACGGCGTTTGTACGGTCTCGATTATCGTGAATAATATGAGCCCGCTTGACTGCACGTTGGAAAGCTTGAGGACTCTGAAGATACTCTGGGTGCTTCACAAGAATATCATTAACTCCTCGAGCCATTCCATCCACGTAAATGGGATATTTCTGTGGAAGACCATTTTTCTCAAGGATGCACATTATCTCTTGACTTCGACCCACTGCAAAAGCTGGGATCAGGACCGTCCCACCTCGTTCTAGTGTTTCGATCACGGAGTCCATAAGAGCAACTTCAATCTGCTCTCGATTGGGATTGGTTCTCCGGGCATAGGTACTCTCAGTCACAACAATATCGTGTTTTGGTAAGTTCTTTCTTGCCCCAGGAGTGAGTTGAGATTCTGTTGCATTGAAGTCTCCTGTGAATAGAATCCTCTTACCATCCACCCTGACTGAAACCATAGAACTTCCAGGGATGTGGCCTGCATTGAAGAGGGTCATCTCAAAGTGATGACCTAACGGAACTGTTTCTTCGTAGGCAGTTGCTTGGCATTGTCGCTTTACAAGAGCAACATCTTTGCGTGTGTAGGGTAATGGACCTCGAGAGATCTTGTACATGTCACGAAGAAGTAGGGTACTCAAATCACGAGTGGCGGGAGTGCAAAATAATGATGCCTCACTTCCAGCAAGTATCCGTGGGATTCCTCCTGAATGATCCAAGTGAGCGTGTGTCAACGCCACACCTTGCAATCCACCTGTGGGAACCATATCAGGAAATGAGGGAGGCTCTGTAAACTTCACTCCATAATCGACCAAGACACTCTCTTCGTTCTGTTCAATAAAGAAACCAGACCGACCTATCTCACGACAAGAGCCTAGAAATGTGAGTTGTGACATGAAACGTTACTTCCTAGCCCCGAGCCAGCATAAACTGAAGAAAAAGGTTTGGCATTGGGCTTTCTGAAACCCGTTTTAACAAACTGTGTGATTGTTCATTTAACTTGGTTTAACCACGAAACGAAATCTATATCAGACGAGGACCACTTCACACCTATGAACGGCCACAGTAGTAGGCGGAGAGACTTCGGGTGACGGAGG
>MEHG01000009.1 GCA_001940705.1 Candidatus Thorarchaeota archaeon AB_25 | reverse complement strand
GCAAGAAGAAAAATGAGAAGGATACGAAAAAGGCAAAGAAGAAGAAGAAGTGACACGTAACACGAAGCTTTTTCTCACTTCCAGCTTGTTTCCTGCTTGGTGTCAATAGTGGACTCAGAGAAGAAACGGTCAGATGAGTACTGGATGGGCGTCCGTGACGCTCTAAGGATGGTTGATAGTTTTATCAAATGGGCACGAAGAAACGAAAATCGTGCAAAGGCATTAGACGATTTCATTCATGATGGGCTACTTGCAGCAGCAAAACGCTGTGAGTCCTGCTTGAAAGATGATTTGGGCCTTACTTTTCTTGAGGGTGAATCGCGAAGTAGTGAATCACCCGAGATGGAAAAAGTTCCCTCTGGCTATGAAATTGGGTCTTCTTTGGAATTGCCATCCGAAGACGAATTTGAGGCGATTCCTGATGAAATACCACCAGAACCTTCTGAGGTTCCAATCGAATCTGAAAGCGACTCCGTCAGTATTGACACTGTAGGTCGACTCGAAGAGGAGGAGATTGAAGACCTCTCGATAGATGGACCTCCCCGTGAGTTCTCATCAGACTTTGAGCTTGTAGAGCCTGCTGATCTTGATGTTGAACCCTCTATAGCTGATGATGAAGTGACTCCCACTTCAGAACCAGAAGTCGAAGATGTAGATGATGAGGACACTGATCATAAACCATCTTTTACATGGGCAGATTATGAGAAGGCTGTGGCTCCGACGAAAGAGGATCCAGAGCTTGTTGAAGAGGATGAGGCTGTAGAAATCCCGCCTCCTGTTGAAACGGAATCCATTGAGGAACTATCAGAATCGACGAGTATCCCTGAGCCTCCAGTACTCTCTGATGATGATCTTGATGGTGGCTCTATCGATGAAGAGGATGCTGATACAACTGAGGCTCCTGCGCCAATAACAGAACCACCTCCACCACCTCCACCCCCAGATAGCGATGAGGATGAGGATGAGCGAAGACGTCGAGCGCGTAGACTCTTCTTCGGTGACTAATCTCCATCGCCGATTATCTCTTGGAATATCTTTGTGGCTGCTTCAGCGTTAGCTACGCCCTTCACAATGAGATTTCCGGCTGGCATAACTGTCACTTTAGTTTCAGGGGCGATGGTCACAATAAGGAAACGTTTTCTCCGCTCTACCGAGTAGGATGAGTCAAGCTTACTGGCCAGTGCATCAAGATTTAGCTTTAGCAGTTTCCCTGGTGAGATGTTGAAGCTCTGAGAACAGAGTTGCATCACTCTGAGCTCATTACTCCTTTTTTCAGGCTCTTTTTGGGGTTGTGAGCACACTTCACAATCTACTGCTTTCCCAATGTCAAAGAAATCGAAACTCAATGTACTTACGTCAATGGTCATCAATCGATTTACTAAATCTGGTTCTCTCCCCAGCGCAATTTTCAGTGCCTCGTTTACCTCAACTGAAGCCGCAAAAGAGAGTAATGTTGGTGACACTCCTACCTGCGCACATGTATTCTCAGGATTATCTTGTGCATCTCCCATAACGCAATGTAGACAACCTGTTTCTCCTGGGATGAAAGTAGTAAGATTTGCGTAGTACTCAACAGCTCCCGCGAAAACGTATGGGATTTTCAGAGCTAGACTTGCTTTATTGACAGCTCTCCGAGTTTTGAACGAGTCCAATCCATCAACAATTATGTCAACTCCCTTCAACACATCAATAGCATTGTCATCATCGACAGACACGCATATCGGGTCAAATTGGACCTCTGGATTCATCAGCTCGAGATTACTGGCTGCTGCTTCCGCTTTTGGTTTTCCAATATCTTCTGTGTTGAAGACAGTCTGTCTCTGTATATTTGAAAGCTCAACAATATCACGATCCACAATCCTAATTCTACCAAAGCCTATGGCCGTGAGAAGACGAAGTGATGGACTTCCAAGCCCGCCCGCTCCTAGCATGGCAACTGATGTATTCATTATAGTATCCATATCGTCTTCCGAAAAATCACGAAGTGCAAGCATTCGTGAGTATCTCTCTCGCTGATCTTCTGTGAGCTTCATCTCTCAGATAATGAACACAGGGGCTCACTTAAAGCCTTGGACATCAGTTACGGTCCGTCATGGAGTCTAAGTCTGAGGTTGCCATTGGACTGAAAAGAAGTCCAGGGGAAGCGTTGAGTTCAGCTCTCTCAAAGCTGAATGAACCTATAGTTCCTCCTAAGAACACAACACGTGTTGTAATCAAACCATCAATCTATGATCCAAACCTTCCTGGCAATACTGATGTGAATATGGTTCGAGCTGTCATTCGGATGTTCGGTTCTCTTGGTCCTGTTAGTATAGTAGAAAGTGATACCCCTTTACGAAACACGGGAGATGCATTCTTACAATGTGGCTACACTGACCTTGAAAATGAACAGGTGGAGCTTGTGAACCTCTCAGACGTTGACATGACTTCAGTCATGTTCTCAGGTCATTACTTTGAAGACAGGAAAATGCCCCGAATTCTTCATGAAGATGCATTCTTCATCAATGTGGCCACTTTGAAGGCAGAACCAAAAATCTGCACAATAGGTGCAGGGATTAAGAATCTCTTTGGACTCCTACCCGAACTGGATAAGAGCATCTATCATACCTCCATTGATAGTGTGTTGATGGACCTCCTTACAGCATACAGACCCAATCTCACGGTGATTGACCTAACTGATGTTGTCATAGGAAACAGAGATGATGGACAATCAAAGCATGTTGGGGGAGTGGTGGTTGGAATTGACCCTGTTGCTGTGGATGCGTTCTGTTCGAATCTTCTTGGAATTGACCCTATGAAGGTAGAACATCTGCGAGCTGCTCACACACTCGGTATGGGAGAAGCTATACCCGATAGAATCACTGTGCGAGGTACAGACCATCAGATTGAGGAACTAAATCAGCTTTTCCAAAAATAGGTCATCAGGAAAGACTTTATCATGGTGTTAAAACCAGCGATTAGACCTCTAAGGTGGTTTGAATATCGCCTGCAATGGCCCACAAGTGGTGTTTCATATGGACTGGACATCTCACACTATGGAGCGGATTCCTGCCTCCGGAACCCTCAAGATGTTTGAGTTAGCAACACGTCTTGAAGCTGAAGGGAAGCGTATCTACCATTTTGAGGTAGGTCAGCCTGATTTTCCAACCCCGCCTCATATAGTTGCTGCGGGAATTGAAGCTCTGGAGCATGGTTTTACACGGTATACATCTGCCAGAGGAATTCCTCCTCTTCTCGATGCTATCGAAAACCATTATTCTGGCCGTGGAATCCAGATAGATGGGTCCAAAAATGTCATTGTGACTCCTGGAGCAAAGATGGCTCTCTTTCAAGGATTTCTCAGCACACTCGATTCAATAGATGATGTTCTGGTACTCTCACCAGCATGGCCAACTTACCGAAGCCTGATTAGGACGGTAGGTGCTAAACCTGTAGATGTCAATACACATCCTAGGTATGGTCTTGATGAAGAAGCGCTCAAAAACAGTTGTTCTAAAACAGTCACTGCTCTAGTACTCAACACCCCAAATAATCCGACTGGCGGTGTCCTTGACAAAGATCAAATGAAATTGATCCATGATCTCGCTGTGGACCATGATTTTGTTGTCTTCTCTGATGAGATCTATGAGATGTTGGTCTATAATGGGTTCAAACAGCCATCGATGTTAGAGATTGACCCCAACCTGGAGCATACCTTGGTCATAAACGGGTTCTCAAAAACCTATGCGATGACTGGATGGCGACTTGGGTTTGCTGTTGGCAATAAGGAAACTATCAATAATATGGTCCGTATACAACAGAACACGACTTCCTGTGCGACATCGTTCGTTCAATACGCTGGGACAAAGGCTCTGACAGGAGATCAGAGTTCAATCAAGATGATGACGACAGAATACGAGAAACGACGTGATGAGATTACTAATATGTTCAACAATATGGATGGTATCTTTTGCCTTAATCCAATGGGTGCATTTTATGTGTTTCCAGATTTCTCAGCATACAACCTTAGCAGTAATACTCTTGCGGAATTGATTCTGAAGAAAACCGGGGTCACATCTACACCTGGGATTGTTTTTGGAAAGGATTATGACAACCACCTCCGCTTCTCGTATGCAACTGATCGGTCTGTGATAAAAGAGGGTCTCTCAGTGCTCTCTGAATTCCTTCCGACACTGCTGTAGTCCCTTCAAAATGATGTACGCATACTGGAGGATTACCTTGTGAATCCTGAAGATAGCCGCATCCAGTTTGAATGCATAAAGTGTGGTGCATGTTGTAGAGAGGAAGCTCTACTAGTAACAGTCACAGGACGCGATATAGTTCGAATCTCCATGGGACTGGGTCTTGAATCAAGCGAAGTGATCAGAGCATTTGATTTTTATCTCCTATCAAGTTCTGACTCGCCGGAAGGACTACGCGATACTCCAGTAGTAAACACTGAGCAAGGACCTGCCCATGTCGCACTAAAGAAAATGGAGAATGGAGATTGTATATTCTTGAAGGACAATCTCTGCATGATACATACAATTCGACCAATGGTGTGTATGTCCTTTCCATTTGTTTTCTGGGATGGTGGCGATGAGAAGACTTGGGGTCTTAGTGCCATGAAAGAAATCTGCCCTGGTCTTGGAAGTGGCCCTGAAGTTGAAATCTCAGATTTGAGAGAATTGGCTGATGCCGTATTGGAGGACATTGCGCTTTTCAAAGAGTTTGCAGAAGAATGGAACCGGAATGAAGAGAACCCAACGGTCGAACACTTGGTAGATACTATTCTTTCTGACCAAAGATTTACGGTTTAGTCAATCTACAACTTGGTCAGGATTTGCAAAATGTTCCCAAAATTATGCTCGATAGTGCGACTCTTCTCGGCATACCCCTCAAGAACTTTCAACCGGTCATCCCTCTTAACTAGCTCACGGAACTTATCGGATCTGATCTCAGAATGAATCAAGTCATTCAAAACAAGAATTTCGTCAGATGACATGAGAACATATTGAAGCATCTTGATGAGCATATTGAACTCATTAATGTCCCTGAGTTGTAGGGTTTGACTATAAAACTGGAATTCCAATCTGGACAATTTCTCTCTCATCGTGACCAAATTCTGTACCCAGCCTTCAGCTTGCTCTTCCTCAAGATTATTACCAAGTTTTGTCCAATAGCTTTGTTGGTCAAGGATCTGAACCAAGTAATTTCGAAGGAATTGAAAATGATCGATTCCTTCTTCAATATCATCTTCTGTTCCAATGGGTTCCATCATCTGGTCAGTTTGACTATGTTTCACTGCAATCATGAGTGAGAACTTATCGACATATTTCTTCACTTCATCAGTCTTCTCTTTCTCAGTCAATAAATCTGAAAAAGTGTCACCAAGTGTCAGTATGAATTTGTACAGGCAATCAGAACATAGCTCTGCACTGCTTGTGATTTCCTTGGTCGAAAGAAACTGCATTGCATCTTCTAGGTCATTTCCTGGTACATCTTGTCCATGGATTCTCAAGACCCATCCTTGTGAGATACAGTAAACTTTGTTGTCTTGATAGTTGATGTAGATTGACGCATAACAGACATTGCCATCAGACGCCCGTTCTTCCTCCATGCTGTCCTTATCAAAGTGAAACGAGAAAATAGAGGGATCTATCTCAATAGCATCGATTTCCAGAACTCTGTCATCATTTACACAGAGCCGCTCGTCTCCGAATACCTTGTACACTGGACACCCTCTGACTAGCTTGATGCTTGATTCTTGCTCCTGCTTACTACTGCTAGTTCCAAACACGTTCCTTTTCTCCAACTCAAGCATGCGTTTCCTCAAAACGCTCTACAGAACAGGTCCTGATAACAACTAGTGACCATTTAGAAGTTATTATGCAGCATGTGTGTCTATATTGTGAAGGGCAGAAACAAGATTGCTGAACTTGTACTCTGTTGTCTTTCTCGCTTCAGAATGCTGGGCAAGCATCTCCCGAATATTGTCAGGAATGGCATCACGTTCAACGAGGCTGTTTGTTCTCTCACGTATTGCATTGTTAACAGTGATGACTTTCTCAGAAACGCCAACCATAAAACGAAGGATACTGAGTGGATCTGTTTCATCAGCTGGATCATCAAGGGATAAAACCTGAAATAGAAAAACGGACTCCAGACGTGCAAGAGTTCTATAGGAGTCTACCAAATCAATCAGGTCCTCCTCTGTCTTCATTTTCTTCAGATTGAGAATCATCGATGCCCAGTGAGAGCGGCTTCTATTAATCTCTCTAAGATAGCCCCATAGATGGTTATTGAACTCTGTGGGGTTTCCACCCCCCTCATAACCACTGAGTTGCTTTGCCATATTGGTGGCTAGCTCACGGACATAGGTCGCAATGATCCCCTGTCTCTCATCGTCTGTCAGAAAGCCCTCTGAACTCTCACCCAAGGTTCTAAGGTACCTGTATAGACAGTCAGAACAAAGAACACCATCTCTGCTTTTTTCAGAGGAGGTTACGAATTGCAATGCGCTGTCAATCTCTGACACCTTGACACCTTTCTCATTAATGCAAATTTGTTGGTTCTGACTCACACAATAGCAGAATCCTTCTTCTCTATCGAGGAACATAAGGAGATAACACATGCTTTGGTTATCGCTTTGGAATTCCTCAAGTAATGATCTTGAATCGAGTTGACTGAAGAAACTTGGGTCTACCGAGATTGCATTGACTGGAAAAACACTATCATTGTTCAAACAGACTTTCTCTTCACCAAACTCGCGATAACAAGGGCAGCCTCTTACAAGATGACTAGGACTATCTGTAGAGTCTGACACTGTGCTTGGTTCCGCATTCACTCGGGAAGCTTCTGGACGGATTTTGGTGACACTCCTAGTTGTGTTCAGGCACAATCTCTTATTACATATTCATGAATATGAGATAATATCAAAGTTTCTTCTATAGATAGCTCCCCCAATGGAGGCGTGCTAACAAAGCTCCGACTCTTAGTTCACATTTGAATGAATCTCGGATGTTGGGAAAAAGAATGGAGCTTGTGGGGCTCCATCATGTGATCAACCCCACAGCTCTCTCTTGAGCAGGTCGCGAATAGCGATTCGGATGGCTTCTGATCTGTTTGGATAGAGGTTACTTTCAACAAGTTTTTCTAGTCCATCCACATAAGTTTCCGGAATGTGTAAGGTTACGAGCTTCATCTCGATAATCACCTGAGTATGTTCAGCGTCATACGTGAATATGATTGCGAGTAATACTAGGTCGGTATTCAAATCAGATTCATTGTTGTTTTGATGTCGTCCTACAAGCGATATCTTATAACCAGCTGATTTTGACGACCGACTCAGACCAACCCTGGGTCGTGCAAAAAAGTGGACCGTCAGAAAGGCATTGATGTATTATTCAAACCACGCTCAATTGCAGTCATTGGTGCATCTGCAACAATGGGAAAACTGGGTAACGATGTTCTCCGGAATCTGATAGAGAGTGGTTTTGAAGGCCGAGTGTATCCAGTGAATCCACGTGGTGGTGAAATACTAGGTCTCAAGGTGCATCGTTCTGTTTCTGAGATAGCAAATAATGTGGATGTTGCAGTAATTGTAATTCCTGCAAAGTATGTTCTACCTGCAGTGGAAGAATGTGGTCAGAAAGGTGTGAGTGCTTTAGTCATCATAACCGCTGGATTCAAGGAAATTGGTCATGAGGGTCAGGAAGCTGAGAGGAAGCTAGTTGAGCTCGCAGAAAAGTATGAAATGGTGATTCAAGGACCCAACTGTCTGGGAATCATTAACACAAGTGCTCCGTATAATGCATCATTCTCTGCAGGGACTCCTGGAAAGGGTACTATTGCATTTGCCTCTCAATCTGGTGCCTTAATGACTGGTATTCTTGACTGGAGTCTAATGGAAAAGATTGGATTCTCAAAATTCGTGAGTCTGGGGAATAAGGCTCATTTGAACGAAGCAGACTTTGTGGAAGCATTCGGAAGAGACCCCGATTCTACTTTCATCCTTCTATACATCGAGTCTGTGGTTGACGGTCGAAAGTTCATGGATGCCTGTCGAAAGGTCGTTCCAACCAAGCCCATCTTTGTTGTTAAGTCGGGTGTTAGTGTGGCCGGAGCAAGGGCTGCATCTTCCCATACAGGATCACTCGCAGGTAGTGATACCGCCTATGATGTTGCTTTCAAACAGTGTGGTGTTCAACGTGCAAATAATATGGCATCTCTTTTCGATGTTGCTGCTGTTTTTGATGACATGAAACTACCCTCTGGAAACCGTGTTTCTATTGTAACGAATGCGGGAGGACCAGGAATTCTCACTACTGACGCTTGTGACGCCAGTGGACTGGAGATTGCTCATTTAACCTCAGAAACTATAGCGTATCTGAAAAAGAATCTGCCTCCAGCTGCCTCTGTTTACAATCCCATTGATGCTCTTGGAACCGCACAACCTGAAGATTACGCATTATGCGTCGAGGCCTCGTTGCGTGATGAGAATGTAGACTCAGTTATTGTACTTCTTACTCCGCAAGCAATGACTAAGGAAACAGAAACCGCACAGATTTTGGTAGAATCCCACAAGAAGTATCCCCATAAACCATTGCTTGCAGTTTTCATGGGAGGCAACTCCATGGTATACCCCCGAATTGTGCTTACAGAGGGAAGAATTCCTATCTTTGATTTTCCAGAGCGTGCAGTTCATGCACTCGCAGAGCTCTACAATTACACTGTGAACAGGGATAGTTTGAAAATTGAATCAATACCTACATTCAAAGTAGACAAGAAGAAGACTACAGAAATAATTGAAAGAGTTCGAAAGGATAACCGCCGCGTGCTCCTAGGAAGTGAGGCTCATGCTATTGCTGAAGCCTATGGAATTCCTGTTGCACGAATCAGGCTTGCGACAAGTTCTGAGGAAGCAAAAATCCTTGCGGATGAGCTTGGATATCCTGTGGTTCTGAAAATTGCTAGCCCTGACATCATTCATAAAAGTGACATCGGTGGAATTCGTATTGGTCTAGATACACCTCAACAGGTTGAAGAGGCATTTCTTCAGATTCTTGACAATGCGAAGACTCACATGCCAAATGCAATGGTGTATGGTGTGGATGTCCAAGAAATGGCAGAGAAGGGGAAAGAGCTGATCATCGGCTGTTCCAGGGATGTGCAGTTCGGTCCTCTCGTCATGTTCGGAGCTGGCGGGATATTCGTTAATTATCTCAAGGATATCTCGTTCCGACTTGCACCAATGACTCGAAGTGACTCAGGAGAATTGATTAAGGAAACCAAAATGGGGTCTCTCTTGGAAGGCGTAAGAGGAGAAGACCCGAGCGATCTTGTTGCTATCGAGGATACAATCCTGAGAATAAGTCAGCTTGTCACAGATTTCGAGGAAATAGTAGAACTTGACATCAATCCTGTATTTGCATATGAGAAGGGAAAAGGCGTATCAGCTGTTGATATCAAGATAACCATTGGAGGGTAATAGAATGGCGAAAAATATCGTAATTAGTGGAGATACACTCACTGGAAAGACTATGGTTGCGATTGGTCTCGCAGCCAAGCTTAGAGAGAAAGGTATGTCTGTTGGCTACTTCAAACCAGCTGGAACCAAGAGCTATGAGTACAGTACAGGTTCTGAGGATATTGACGAAGATGCAGCTATCATGAAAGAGCTTCTAGGAATGGCGCAACGTCTTTCATGTGTCTGTCCCATTGTCCGAACTAAATCAAGCTATGACGAGCTCCTTCGCATAGGTCATGATCAACTGATGAAACAAATCAAGACCTGTTACTCCGAAGTATCTGAAGGCTTGGATTACATGATTGTTGAAGGAACTAAGGCATCATGGCATCTCATGCACGTGAATCTCTCTACACCCCAGATAGCTAAGGAACTCGAAGCATCAGTGATCTGTCTGGTGAACTTCCCTGATATAGAAGCAATCGATGATATCCTCCTTCAGATACAGCTCTTCAAACAGCAGGGAAT
Organism: Candidatus Thorarchaeota archaeon AB_25; assembly: GCA_001940705.1. Taxonomy (GTDB): domain Archaea; phylum Asgardarchaeota; class Thorarchaeia; order Thorarchaeales; family Thorarchaeaceae; genus SMTZ1-45. The sequence continues at coordinate 26,049 of MEHG01000009.1, read as the reverse complement.
CGAAAAAGTAAGTATAGTTCTCAACATGGTTCCTCCAATGCTCAAGAAGACTGTCACTGAACAAATAGGTCCATTCCTTGAAGATAGGGGAATTGGTCTCGTTGGTGTTATCTATCTTAATCGTGAGTTGTTCAGTCCTACCGTCCGCGAGATTCAGAGAGCCCTAGATGGCCAGATGATTACAGACTCTAACAAGATGGATCTCCTTATTGACCAATTCATGGTTGGAAGCATGGCTCCCGAAAATGCACTCAAATGGTTCAGACGAGTGCGCGACAAGGCTGTCATTACCAGTGGAGATAGAACTGATATCTGTCTGACAGCTTTGGAAACAGACACTAACCTGCTTATCCTTACAGGCGGAATGAGCCCTGAACTTGGAATTATTGCTCGTGCTCGGGAACTAGGTGTTCCAATCATGATGACTGCACATGACACCTATACAACTGGTCACATTGTGGATGGTCTGATTGGCACAGTCACTGCTGACAACAAAGAGAAGCTAGCAATTGTAGAGAACATTGTTGGTGCAGCTCTTGATTTGGATGCAATCCTCAAGTAGACAATAGAGCAGTAGGAGGGAGCATTCTAGCTCCCGGTTAATAAAAGAGATGAACGCACATACGCCGGGAGGAGCAATGTGCGCTCAAGCAAGTATCTGAGAATGGGTCATAAGTCAGCTTGTATACTGTAGCCAATACTGGGTCATTACTTAGAGTATGATGGAGAACTACTCAGGGTATCGTATAGGTCTATGTTGTTATTACATTGCAAAATGGAATCAATGTAACCTCATCTTCTCTCAATTTCTCTCTCTCGGAATACATTTATGCTAGCTAATAATACCCGAGGCCGTTCAACAATACGTTGAGGTGTATAAATGGCTTCAGATGCAGAGAGTAAAGCTGCCGGTGAATCTGAAGATGGAGTTAGAACCGCGAAAGAACTTGAATCCCTAAAATGGATTCGTGAAAGGCGCTCCATCCGCGAATTTACTGGTGAAAAAATATCCGATGAACATATTGAAACGATACTGGAAGCGGCGCGACACGCTCCGAGTCCAGAGAACATGTTGATGATGCGTTTTGTGGTTATTCGAGATGATCAAGACACCAAAGTCTTCCTTGCAGATATTGCACAGGAGATGGCTCAGACCGCCTTTGGAGGAGCTCCATTTGAACTTACAAGTGGAAGAAATTGGTTTATCACCGATCCCTACAGAGCTGCAGTTTATGCTAGACTCAGAGATGGTGAGCTGTTCAGGTATCCCGAAAAGAGCGATACTGTGATTATTGTGTGTGCCAGTGAGGCATGGCATGATGCAGGTTATCTGTACCCAAACTCCCTATTCGGTTCTGTTGTCTGTGGAATGGCAATACAGAATATGTGGCTGGTTGCAACTGAATTAGGATATGGTTGCGGATATGAGGCTCTTGTCACTTCTGATCCTCGACACGCTGAGCTCATCAGAGATAGACTTGGAATTCCGCCAATCTGGGAACCAATAACAGCGTTTTGTATTGGCAAACGTATATCTCCCAGAGCGTTAGGTCCCAGCAGAGCTCCCTTGGAAGGGCTCATGTATGAAGAGCGTTGGGGTAAGCCATATACAAGGCTAGCATTCAGGAAGGAGGATAAGTGATATGGACGTCAATTTCGAAGGCGAAACTCTTGAGAATATGAAGAAGTTGGCTGAAGAATCTGGTCTAACTCTCGAAGGGTTCATCGAAGTGGTCATGGAACAGTTCTGTGACAATAAAGGTGGAAGAGTCTACACAGGCAGATGGACTGGTGGAGAGGTGGATGGTGAGAAAGGCTTTCGTTATGTCCCACAGTGGCCCTTCCGACCAGGCTTCAAAGAAGCAACTGGGGACAAAGTGAAGAATTGGAAGTCTGGAGGAAAATCCTATAGATCCCATCCAACTGGCGCATGGCCTTTCTATCCGCGACTCAAGGAAGGTGATATTCAGCATGAGTATTGGAACACAAAGAAGATGATTCACCAGTCCTTCATCAATGATAGAAAAGGTCGGGTTGTTGTCTTGATGGATGGCGACAAGTATGATGCATTTCTAGACAAAGTGAAGGCAAAGAAAGGCAACTTTTGGGCCACCACAGTGGATACTGTAATGCAAGAAGCTGTTGATGACTGGATAGCAAAGGAGGAATAAAATGATGTCACAACTACAAGAGTTTTTCAAATTTCTGATGACACAATGCAACACAAAGGATGAACTCAAGAAGCTGCTTGCGGATTGGGTTGGTCCTTACCATGGCAAAATCCTTCAGGTTTTCACTGAAGAAGGTCCCAGTTACATGGTCGTGACAAAAGACAAGATTGAGATATTCGATGGAGTCTATCCAAGTCCTGATGTTATCTACAAGTCCAATGCAGAAATCTTACTTGGCATCTTCACTGGCGAGGTTCCATTCAGGGACACAATGAAAGATGGGAGTCTTGAAGTGATTGGAAACGCTAATGAGAGCGAACCTCTTGCTAATCTTATCCTTGCGGTCATGATGGGGGCAATGTAGGAGGTCATGAATGTGGTCAATAAGATTGCAGTCATAGGTGCAGGATTAATGGGCGCAGGTATTGCCTATGTTTCAGCATGGAATGGTTTCAACGTGACCGTTGTTGACATCAAGCAGGAGTTCATAGATGCAGGTATGGAGCGTATTCGTACTGACGTCATGACAGGTATCGACAAAGGGAAAATCTCGATGACTGATGCTGAAGGTCTGATGAGTAGACTAAATGCTACAGTTAATGTTGAAGAGGCTGTCAAAGACGCTGACTTAGTCATTGAGGCTATCTTTGAGAATATGGATGTCAAGAAGGAAGTCTTTGCCAAGGTAGATGCTGCCGCACCAGCCCATTGTATCCTGGCAACAAACACCTCCTCCTTAAGCATTGATGAGTTAGCAGGTTCTACAAAGAGACCCGACAAATTCATCGGGATGCACTATTTCTCACCTGTCCCGGCAATGAAGCTCTTAGAGCTTGTCATTGGAGATAAGACAAGTGAAGAAACCATTGCAGCAGCTGAATCTGTTGGTAAGACTCAAAACAAGAAAACAGTGATTGCCAAGAACAGTCCTGGTTTCATTGTCAATCGTCTTCTCATGCCTGTAATGCGCGAAGCACTTCTAATGCTGGAGCGTGGTGAAGCGACAAAGGAAGAGATTGACTTAGCAATGACAAGTGTTGGCAAAGCTCCAGCAGGACCCTTCACATTGGGTGACTTTGTTGGTCTGGATATTACCTTCAATGCTATGTCAACGCTCTATAGGGAAATTGGAGATTGCTTCAAACCTCCTGAAACCCTCAAGAACCTCGTTGATGCTGGAAATATAGGTATGAAGTCCAAGAAGGGCTTCTATTCATATGGTGCAGAAGAAGACGAACCTGAACCTCCAAAAGGTGCTGATCCACAATGGATTGTAGAGCGTCTCAACATCCCTGGTGTGCGTGAAGCAATGATTCTTGTCGATGATGGTGTTGCAAATGTAGAAGACATCAACATGGCTATGAAGCTCGGTGCAAGTTGGCCCATGGGTCCATTCGAGATGCTTGACCAGTTGGGTGTTGACAAAGTTCGTGATTTCATCAAAAAACTCCATGAGGATTTAGGGGACTGCTATTCAGTACCGAAGTACCTAGGATAGAACATTTGGCAGGGTTTCATTCCCTGCCTAATTCTTATTTTATAGTGCCTTTATCTAGGGTCAGTGTGTATCTGGCTCTGATAAATGGGGTTTATAAGTCAGTCACTCACTCGGGAATTGTAAAGACTCTAAAAAGGTGGATACAAATGCCAGAATATGAAACAATACTCTACTCAAAGGAAGGCTCGTTTCTTTCTCCTGCAAAGAACGTGGCAGTAATTAAGATGAATCGCATTGACGCGATGAACGCTTTTAATGCCAAAATTCTCCAAGAGCTTGTCGAAGCCTTACAAGAGGCTGAAAAAGATCCAGAGGTCAGATCAGTTGTAATCGCATCAACACACGAAAAGGTGTTTGGTGTTGGTGCAGACCTTAAAGATGCGCAGTCTCTCCTGGGCAAACCAGATGAGGTCAAACCGCTTTTGGAAGAGGGAATAGAAGCGATCGATACTGTTGCAAAACTTAGCAAGCCGGTAATAGCAGCCATAAATGGACTCTGTCTTGGAGGTGGAACCGAACTTGCTCTTGCTTGTGATATCCGAATTTGCGATACTGAAGCAAAGATTGGAACCCCTGAGGTCAGTTTAGGTTTAATTCCATCGTGGGGTGGATGCGTTAGACTTCCTAGAATTGTAGGACTTGGGAAAGCAATGGAGATAATTCTAACCGGTGGTCAGGTCACAGCTCAAGAGGCTCTAGATATGGGTCTTGTAAGTAAAGTTGTAACAAAGGATGAGTTGCTGAGCCAAGCCATGTGGTATGGCGCAAAACTGGGTGGCAATGCACCAATCGCTTTGAAGCTAGCGAAGCAAGCCACACATATGGCCTTCGAGGAAGACTACAAGGATAACTTTGAGTTTCTTATTAATGCAGGCGTTGAATGTTTCAAGACTAAGGACCTAGGTGAGGGAATCGCCTCTGTCTTTGAGAAGCGACGTGGGAAATTCACTGGAGAATAGTATCATTCTTATTCGACCCCGGCTCTCCGGGGTCATTCTTCTCTTTTTTATGGTTAATCGTCAACCTTAAGACCCCCTAGTCGATGGAAAGTTACATCCTGTAAATAATATGAGCTAATCCTTGGTTTCACAGAATTGGCTCTTCCTACGGAGGATATGAAATGGCAAGAAAGGTTGCTGTTGTCGCTGGTGGCCACAGCAAGTTTGGAAAAAGATACGATGCCACAATGAGAGAGCTTAGTGCTGAGGCTTACAAGCCAATTTATGACGAAGGCCTCACACAAGACAAAATAGATGCAAGCATCCTCTCTTATGCCGCATCGCAATTTACTGGTCAGGGCGCAGGTTCTGCGCTGATTGCTGACTATATTGGTCTTCAAGACAAACCGCATCTGAGAGTTGAGTCTGCGTGCACCACCGGAACCGCAAGCCTCCGGGCTGCATGGGGGATGGTAGCTGCAGGACTCTATGATGTAATGCTAGTCTTGGGCGTTGAACAGATGAATCGCGTTTCGTCAGCTACTGCAACAGAGTATATGTCGCAGGCTGGTGACATGCGATGGGAATATCCCTTTGGTATTAGCTTCCCTGCATTCTATGCTCTAATGGCATCTCGATATATGAGCGAGTATGGAATGGAACATGATGTCCTCGCAAAGATATCTGTAAAATCCCACCATTATGGTGCTCAGAATCCAAAGGCACATCTCCCAAAGGAAGTATCCTTCGAGGAGGCAAACAATGCTGTGCCGATTTGCAGACCATTGAATCTCTATGACTGCAGTCTCATCACCGATGGTGCTGCTGCTGTTGTTATAGCTGCTGAGGATCGAGTTAAGGAGTTCACAGATCGCCCCATGTGGATTAAAGGAATAGGAGCTGGTGCATCTAATATGATGATTCAAGACCGTCCAAATCTTACATCAATTCCCGGTGCAAAGCGTGCAGCAGATGCAGCATATAAGATGGCTGGAGTTGGACCAAACGACATCGATATGGCACAAGTACACGATTGTTTCAGTATTGCAGAACTCATTGCCTATGAGGATTGTGGATTTGCTGAACCCGGAAAGGGTCGAGAACTCATAGAAAATAAAGAAGTTCATCATGAAGGTCGAATTCCTGTGAACTGTGATGGTGGTCTCAAGAGCAAAGGTCATCCATTAGGTGCAACGGGTGTTTCAATGACCTATGAGATTATGAAGCAGATGAGAGGTGAAGCTGAGAATCAATCTAGGCAGATTGATGATGTTAAACTTGGCTTAGCACACAATGTCGGACAATCAGGTCAGTTCGTCAATGTGTTCATCTTTGAGAGGGGTTGGTAATCAATGGCAGAACGCAAAGAGGTCTATCTTGGATACTCAACCGACAAAGCTATAACACCCTTCTTCCAGAAGTTTTTGGAGGCACTTGAATCAGGGAAACTAATGAAGAGCAAGTGTACAAAGTGTGGAGCTGAATATCTGCCTCCAAGACAGCACTGCCAGAAAGACATGAGTGATTGTGACCTTATAGAATTCACCGAACGTGAAGCAAAACTCTACTCTTATGTCATTGTAGACTTTGCTCCAGCAAGTCTATCATCAAAGCAGCCATATATTGTTGCCATTGGAGAGTTCCCATCAGGCTTGCGATTGACTGCCCATATAACAAATCCAATGGGTCCGCCAACAGTTGGTATGCCTCTCAAACTTGCTTTTGAAAATCAGGATAAAATGGCTACATACAAGTGGCTAGTATAGTTAAAGGTTGAGCCTTCGGGCTCTCCTTTCTATTTCTTTTGAGTGCTGTCACGAAACGAGATGCACCCATTCGGGCACTCTTCGATACAATTCCCGCAATCCTTGCAATACTGGACATAGGCTACTTGGGGTTTCTCATCTAGTTTCTCATAAACTCCATATCTGCAGGTCTTTACGCATGTCCCACATCCATCGCAGCAGTTCTCATCAAGTATTGTCGGGATATTCAGTCACCTGTTTGATTTGGAAAAATCAAAGATTGTAGTCATATGAATGATAGTTTTGTGACATAGAATGATGGTCAATGCAAGACATGATCATATTTTGTAAGTTTTTCCAAGATTGATGCCCATCGTGTCTGCATCGTTACAGCCTTCAAAGTTTCTAGGTAGATACGGGATGCTTCCTCTGACTCACAACATTCAATTCTCTCAAGGGCTGCATCAATCACACTCTTGACGTCATCCAGTCTACGTCTACCAGCGTTCCGCCTGTACCCAGAGAAAACAATATAATCCTTCTTTGCAGTCGTTAGTCCATCGATAAGTCGCGTCTCTTCTTGAACAACTGTCTTGAATTTATAGGAGCTCTCAAGAGATGCCTTCATCGCGCTAAGACTCTGCCTCCAAACATCTCTCTTTTTCGAACTAACCATTACTGCAAACTCCGGATGGTACTAGTCATTTAGTTGCAAACGAGTAATTAAACATTGAGTGATTCCAGAGTCATACGCGCGAAGGCTTATTACTCACCTCTGAATCAGAGCGACCTATAGCAAGGAGGAAGTGCTGTGTCTGAACAGGAAGTTCTCTATGAAGTAGCTGATGGAATTGCAACTATCACAATAAATCGCCCTGCAAAATATAATGCTTTGAACACCACTGTGAGAGCAGCTCTAACTGATTTCTTCAGTAAGGCTGAGAAGGATGATGCTGTGAGAGTTATTGTCTTGACCGGTGCTGGGGAGAAAGCATTTGCTGCAGGAGCCGATATCACAGGGTTCCCAGGCATAGACTCGAAAGAGGTACGTCCAGCTGCTTTGCAAGGACAAGAACTCAGTGTGTATATAGAGTCGATAGGTAAACCAGTTATCGCTGCAGTAAACGGTTTTGCATTGGGAGGAGGCTGTGAGCTTGCCATGGCATGCGACATCCGGTATGCATCAGCGAATGCAAGATTTGGTCAACCTGAGATCCTTCTGGGTATCATTCCAGGATATGGTGGTACAGTAAGACTCCCACGACTTGTCGGTCTTGGAATGGCGAAAGAGCTTGTATTCACAGGAGATCAGATCAAGGCTGATGAAGCATTACGGATTGGTCTAGTAAACAAAGTGTTTGAATCTACTGAAGCCCTCCATGAAGGTGTGAAAGAACTCGCAACCAAGTTAGTTGGAAAACCTGGTGTTGCAATCAAGTTGGCAAAACAATCGTTGAACAATGCTTGGCAACAAACTCTGACTGATAATCTTGCATTTGAGCTTGATCAGTTTTGTCAAACCTTCGATACTGAGGATAAAGAAGAAGGTGTAGCAGCTTTCCTTGAGAAGCGTAAAGCAGAATTCAAACACAAATAGGAAACCGATTCAGGTTCAAATACAGACCGATAAGAATTGCTGTTGAAGTATTTCAAGAAACTAGCTTGAGATGATATGATGACAACAGATACCAAAGGAAGTTTGGATGTTAGCGGCAAGGAGTTAGAAAACACAAAGATAGCTTCAGGCTTACAGGTTATGAAACATATCAGGTCCCGACGCTCTATCCGTGAATTTACTGGTGGAAGAATCCCTGATGAGCATATTGAATTGATATTAGAGGCTGCGCGACATGCACCAAGTCCAGAGAACATGTTGATGATTCGATTAATCGTGATTCGAGATGATCAAGATACAAAGGAATTCCTAGCAGATATCGCACAGGAAAACGCGCAGACAGTTTTTGGATCAGCCCCTTTCGAGCTCACAAGTGGTAGAAACTGGTACATACAGGATGAGTTTCGAGCCGCTGTATTTTCTAGACTTCGAGAAGGAGAACTCTTTCGCTATCCCGAGAAAAGTGACACTGTTATTATTGTGTGTGCATGTCCTGCATGGCATGATGCCACAAAATTGTATCCCAACGAACTTTTCGGTTCTGTTGTTGCAGGCATGGCTATCCAGAATATGTGGATGGTCGCAACAGCGATGGGTTATGGTTGCGGCTACGAGGCTCTGGTATGCTCAGACTCGCGACACACTCAGTTAATTCGTGATAGGATTGGAATTCCACCGATATGGACTCCATTGACAGCATTTTGCATCGGAATTCCAATGAAATCAAGACACCTAGGACCCAGTCGACCACCACTTGAGGGATTATTATATGATGAGCGTTGGGGGAAACCATACGAGAGATTAGCTTTCAGAAAAAAGGAGTGAAAGAAATGAAGGTCAACAAGATAGCCGTTATTGGTGCCGGTCTAATGGGGGCTGGAATCTCATATGTTTCACGAGCCTCCGGATATGATGTGATACTGACAGATTTGGATGACGAAGCGATAAATCGAGGTCTATCGAGGCTCAACGGCTATGTGGAATCGGGAATCAAACGAGGCAAGTTATCACCTGAAGATGGTGAGAAGATAATCAGTCAGCTAGTTACTACAACAAATCTGAGCGAAGCAGTCAGTGATGTAGATTTGGTCATAGAGGCGGTCTTCGAAAACATGGATGTCAAGAAGAAACTCTTCAAAGAAATGGACAGTGCTGCAAAGCCTCACACAATCCTTGCTTCCAACACCTCTTCGCTTAGTATAACTGAGCTTGGTAAGGTTACAAATCGACCTACCAAAGTAATTGGTATGCACTACTTCTCTCCTGTGCCTGCAATGAAACTTCTAGAGGTCATTATCAGCAAGGAAACAGACGAAGACACCATTCAGACTGCACTAGAAGTTGGCGAGAAACAGAGAAAAATCACTGTTAAGGCAATAGACAGTCCTGGATTCATTGTCAACAGGCTCCGAAGTCAGATTTCGAGAGCGGTACTACATATCTATGAACAAGGTCTAGCGAGCGCCGAAGAGATTGACACAGCTATGAAAGAGAAGCTAGGCACACCCATGGGATCATTGGAATTATCTGACTTTGTTGGTATGGATGTATCCCTAGGTACAGGGAGTACACTAGAGAGAGAATTGGGAGAATGTTACAAAGTTCCTGAAATACTCAAGAGGTTTGTGAAAGAGGGAAGAATCGGAAGGAAGGCCGGCAAGGGATTCTATGCTTATGAAGATGGCCAGAAACGGTCACTTGACGAACCAAAGGGTGCAGATCCAGATTGGTTGGTCAACAGAATCCTCATGCCATATCTGAGAGAGGCTATGATTGAATTCGAGGCTGGGATTGCATCTAAGGAGGACATTGACAAAGCTATGAAGCTGGGCTCTAACTACAAAGAAGGTCCCTTTGAAACCATTGAGCGGCTTGGAGTCGATAAGGTTCGAGAGGAGTTGAAGAAACTCCAAGAAGAATTTGGAGATTGCTATAGTCTTCCTAAAATGCTTCAATGACAGTGGATGTGAGAAGAACATGACAGAAGATCTGGTGATCTATGATGCAAAAGATGCGATAGCCACAATCACCATTAATCGACAAGAACGATACAATGCACTCAACATTGATGTAAAGAAGAAACTACTAGAGCTGCTGAAACGAGCTCATGAAGATCCTTCTATCAGAGTAGTGATTCTCACTGGTATAGGAGAGAAGGCATTCATCTCTGGAGCTGATGTGACTGATTTTGTTGGTCGGAACTCCAAGACCATCCGAGAAGTCGTTGATCCCAGTAGAGAGATAGCCCAGTATATGGTTTCCATGAAGAAGCCAGTAATTTGTGCTGTGAATGGTTATGCACTTGGCGGGGGTTGTGAGCTTGCACTTGCATGCGATATCCGCTATGCATCAGTTAATGCGAAATTGGGTCTTCCAGAGATAAATCTTGGAACCTTACCAGGGAATGGAGGAACAGTAAGACTTGCAAGGCTTGTTGGCCTTGGAATTGCGAAAGAACTCATTCTAACTGGCGATTTGATAACTGCTGAGGAAGCCTTGAGAATTGGTCTTGTGGACAAAGTCTTCAGCTCCGTGGATGAACTCAAAGCAGGTGTATTGGAACTTGCAAAGAAATTGTCACAAAAGCCTGGAGTTGCTCTTGATTTAGCAAAACAGTCCATCCAGAAAGCGTGGCAACTCCCACTCGACGAACACCTCGCTTTCGAGCTTGAGGTTTTTTGTCAGACCTTTGATACAGATGATAAGGAAGAAGGTGTAGCAGCTTTCCTTGAGAAACGTAAACCAGAATTCAAACACAAGTGAACTAGGTTCTGAGAACCTGAAGTTGTCCATCCTCAAGAAGAACAAGGTCCTTCTTGGATAGAAATTCAATGTGCTTGTCAAGCATGATTTCCTCGAAAAGAAAATATACTGGATGGGGAATTCGAGGATATATAATTGGGATTTGAGCAAGCTGTTTCACAGTATCAACTCCTTCAGCAATTTTATGGAGAATTTCATCATCGCGTTGCTGGAAGAAAGCCAAGTATCTGCTAAGTTGCTCTTCAAGTTCGTCGGTCACGGGATTTAGAAGGTGACTGCTGATACCCATTTTAGGTTGCAAATCGATTATTCCTTTAATAGACCTTATGAAATCCTCGAGGTCACTTACGATATTTCCATACCACGGTCCGAATTCAGTGAGGTCTATATCGACCAGAAGTATCTTCTCATGTCCATTGATGCCAAAACAAGTATGGTCATGAGTGTGACCCGGCGAATGAATAGGGATGAGTTCCACTTCACCACAATCTATTGGCTTATCATCCCGGAACGTACCATCCACGATGTAGTCATCTTGCACGTGTGGTAATCTGGAGTTTAGTAAGTTCAACCATTGCTCTTTTGTTTCTGGACTAACGATACCAATGGTTTTCATCATAGTTTCAAAGCTTTCGACTGCATCCCTAGCCAATGAATGACATATCACTTCACAATCGGATGTACGTCGCAAATACGCGGCGTAACCCTTGTGATCAGCATGATAATGCGTCAACACAATACGATCTATGTCTTCTGGTTGATGACCTAGATCTCTAAGAGTCGAGAAGACCTGCTCTGGATGTGAACCCGCGTCTACAAGAGTGAGTATCTCGTCATCGATTAACAACGTGTTTGCTTCTGGGAAACGAGCTTCATTTTTCCCTCTAACAAGATGAACACGTGGTTCAATTTCAATATGAACAGGATATTCTGACATTACATTTTGGATGTTCTAACGACAAATAACTCTCATGGTCGGACAATCTATATGCCTCCTTGTCCACACACTGATTAGTGGTGAAATCGATGAGTGACCGTCTCTTTGCGATTTTTGATATTGGGACCACAGGAGCACGTTCTGTTATTGTGGATGAGGAAGGGCGTGAGGTTAGCAAAGCGTATGAAGAGTACCCTCCAAAGCCCAGAAACGTCAAGATACATGAGCAAGTTGCTGACACCTTTTGGCGAACCTCCGCCAATACGATGCAGAGGTCTCTTGCAGGTTGCAAACATGGACCAGATGCGATTGTAGGTGTGGTTGTTTCAACGACCAGAGATTCAATCACTCCAATAGACAAAGAAGGAAAGGCACTAGCCCCCACAGTTACTTGGGTTGATAATAGATCAACTTCAAAGAGCAAGGAAATGGCTGGGGAAATCGGTCCACGAGGTAGCGTTAGAAAATTGATGTGGTTCATTGAAAACCGACCAGACTTCTTTAAGAAGACACACAAATGGCCACAGCTTGATGCTTTCATCAACAACCGGCTCTGTGGTGCTCTGGTCAGTTCACCTGCTGATGCTAGGTTTGGTCCGATTGACCATGAAACACTTCAATGGTCTGATGAGTTATGTGAGGCAACAGGAATTCCAATTGACAAGCTAGCTGAAATCAAGAATTCCGGCACCACCATTGGCGAGATTAGTTCTGAGGCTGCAAAGGCTACATCTCTGAGAAAAGGAACTCCTGTTATTCTGGGTAGTGGTGACCAACAATGTTCTGCTTTGGGTATGGGTGTCATCGAAGCTGGCATGGTGAAAGCTACTACAGGTACTGGAACCTTCGTGATAACACATCTCGATGAATTCATGGAAGAGCCTTATGTCATGTACTGTAACCCGTCAGCGATTCCCGGAAAGTGGATTCTTGAAGGAGTTACACCCGGAACTGGACTCACCTACAAGTGGTACAGAGATCAGTATTGTGAACCTGAGATGGCATTAGCCGCGCAAACTCAGAAGGACGTGTATCAAATTATCGAATCTTCTGCAGCTTCTGTTCCTGCTGGTAGTGATGGACTTGTGATGTTTCCATTCATGGCATATAATTTAGGAATATTCTACAATCTAGGTTTCGGGCATACGAAGGCACATGTTGCTCGAGCAATCCTCGAGGCCAATGGGTATATCATTTCTATGTACCTTGAGATGATGGAAGGGATGCTTGATATTGAGTTCAATGAGCTCCGTATCGGTGGTGGTGGAGCAAATTCCCCATTATGGCGTCAAATACAAGCAGACTGCATTAACAGAGCTGTCGTTCTACCCAAAGTTCGAGACTCAACTGTGATTGGCGCTGCAATTCTTGGCACCATTGGAACTGGAATTTATGGGGACTATAGTGAAGCCATTGACAACATGTTTCATATCGAAGAACGCCGAGAGCCTATTCCTGAAAATGTAGAAGTATACAAGAAACAATTCCCAATCTTTAACAAACTTTTAAACTCTGAAATCGGAAATATTTTGGAAGCAATATCGTAGGACTATTCGTCTTCTTCTTGATTATCTTCCCAGATTCTGCCAAAGAATACGAATGCTAGAACTAATTCGGATCCACTTGCATTCTGTGCTATATACTCAATTGATTCACTGATTGTATCTTCATGTTCCCATGCCTGTCTAGCGAGGTTTACAATGTCTTCAAAACGGTGATCAGGGATGTCAAGAGCTTGAGTGAGTTTCTTTACGTCATGGTTATCGATTACAAGTGTACCGAGGTCATAGGTGGGCATAGAAAAGTTCACCAACCCAAACCTCGAATTTCTCCTTTTAATGTAATCTTGGTTGTTATTGATGATGTGCTCCCATCATATCCAATCCGAAACCTTAGTATTGCACGTAGGTTCACTCCCCATGGCTGAATCCCAGAAGCAGTATCTCAGGAATAGATATGTATGAGCGACTCTGAGTATGATGTTGTTGTAATTGGTGGAGGAAGCACTGGCACTGCTGTAGCCCGGGACTGCGCAATGAGGGGTCTCAGAACTATTCTTTTGGAGCGTGATGATATTGCATCCGCCAGTGTAGGCACCTGTGCAGGGATGATATCCTCGGGTCTCAAGTACAGAGGCGAACCTGAGATAATGAAGATGTGTTCATTAGAGGTTGTGTATCTAAACCGAATCGCGCGTCACATAATTATGAAGAATCCAATACTTGCCCCAATTCTTGATCTGAGTGTTGCAGCCAGTGATGGTGAGATTATTGATGCCTATTCTGAGCATGCTGAGGAACGAGAAGTTCCTCCTATGAATTTCATTACGCCTGAGGCAACTTTAGAGATAGAACCCATGGTGAGTCCTGATGTTATTGCTGGTGTCTACTATGAAGAATTCTTCATTGACCCATTCCGTTTGTGCCTCCTTCAGGCTCTTGATGCTAGAAACTATGGAGCCAATATCAGGACCTATTGCGAAGTGATCCGGTTTGAAACACTCAAAAACGAAGTTCAAGGAGTTGTCTTCTACAATAGAATCACTGGTACAACAGAAATAGTAAGCACGAAATTAGTTGTGAATGCAGCTGGACCATGGGCTCACAAACTGGCTAGATTAAGTGGCGCAGACCTCGACCTTCGACTCAACAAAGGTGCTCATGTAATCTTTGATCGTAGGATTGTAAATGTAGGAATCACTGCAAAGGCAATCGATGGTAGATGGATCTATCTTTTCCCTCATGAGAATACAACTCTTCTGGGTACTACTGCATTGGACACTTGGGAAGACCCTGACACTCTAGTTGCCTCACTTGATGAGATTGAGTACCTCTTGCAGAGTATTGAAACTGTTATCCCATCCATACGCGAAGCACGAATCATCAGAACAATGGCTGGTATTCGTCCCCTTGTACCAGAATGGAATGTCCCTGAGGACAAGGTGACTCGAGGATATCAGGTGATAGATCATGACAATGGTATGATCAGTTTTACAGGTGGAAAACTCGTGATGTGCAGACACATGGCAGAGGCGGTCACCAATCTAGTCTGTAAGAAACTAGGTAGCAAAGTAAAATGTACTACACACAAAAAGCCTCTACCTGGAAATGAGGCTGATGTGGACATCGAGACTTTGTCAAAAGAATATGGAGTGAAAATGCATGCATTGGAACGTATGCGTGCTCGACGTGGGACAGAGATGAAGAAAATCCTTGAAATGACAAAGGTCAATCCAGAATGGAAGACAACAATCTGTACTTGTGAACCCATCATAGAAGCGGAGATTCGATATTCAATAAGAGAGGAGTTTCCGCAAACACTGAATGATCTTCGCAGAAGATTGCGGCTAGGTACTGGACCATGTCAAGGAACCTTCTGTACTTACAAAGCTGCTGCAATCTTGTCCGAAGAACTCAATCTAGAAGGTGATGACTTTCTAGTTGACATACTAGACTTCAGAGCGGAGAGATGGAAAGGTATTCGTCCATCTATGAGAGGTGAACAGCTTGCCCAAGAAGAGCTGGCTCAGGGTATGTATTCGTGTGTTGGAAACCTTGACCAGTCAGATGTCGACTATGATCTAAAGCCATGGGAGGAGGGGATTTAGATAGATATTGAATGTGACCTCCTAGTTATTGGTGGAGGAATGGCTGGTCTTGTAGCAGGCTCTATCGCCTCCAACGAGGGTCTCTCAACAATTCTACTGCGTAAAGGACAGAGTGCGACTGCATACTCGTCCGGTGCCATAGATGTCATGGGATACCTTCCAGATGCTTCTGAACCATTCTCATCACCTAAAGAGGGACTCGCAGCTGTTGCTGGACTACTACCTCTTCATCCATACAGTATTGTTGGTTACAGTGAAGAGGTACAAGAAGACAATGTAGTAAATGAGATTGTAAGTAGAACACGGGATGCCATCACTTGGTTGAAGACGAATCTTAAAGGAACAATCGCTCAACTGAGAGGTTCATTCAAATCCAATATTCATGCTATCACAATTCTTGGAACAACAAAACCTACCTGCCTGATTCAGGAAACTATGTATTCTGAAACACTTCAGGAACGCGAGGATGGAGTTCTTCTTTTGGCTGGAATTACGGGTTATCCTGACTTCAACCCCTCAATTGCAGCGAAGACATATCTCGAGGATAGACTCGCAAGTAGTGGGCCACCTCGAAAGGTTGGACGATGTTTACTACAGATTACTCCCTTTGGTAAATCCTACAATTTGTCCTCAATAGAGATTGCTAGACATTTGGATCATGAAAACTCCATCGAAGAACTAGCAAACCAGTTGAAGATGCATGTGGACCAATTAGGAGCGACTCACGTAGCTCTTCCACCAGTCCTTGGTCTTAAGAATGCGCTTGAAAACAAGAAAGAATTAGAGAAACTGTTAGGTGTCGAAGTGTTTGAATTACTAGGATTTCCACCATCCGTTCCCGGATTGAGACTTCAACTCGCTCTAGAAGGACTATTCAGAAGAAGTGGTGGAAAGATGCTAGTTGGTCATGAAGCAATATCCTCCTTCACGACTGATAACCGATTGAGTAGTGTGACTGCGAAGGCCCCACGTAGAGAGATGCAGATTGATGCCAAGGCGTTCATCCTTGCTACAGGGAAGTACATAGGATGCGGATTAAGTGGAGATGAAAACGGAATTCATGAATCTCTCTTTGACTTGATGACAGTCACAGGAACATACCACTCAGCTGGCGATATTCTACCATCTCGTTTCACAAATCGTGTTGCAATCAGTCCAGAGGGTCAACCTCTCTATTCCTGTGGGTTGACTGTTGATCCACACTTCAGACCAGTTAAAGAAGATGGTGTGGAGTGGGCTTCGAATCTCTTCGCCGCTGGATCAGTCTTGGCAGGATATGATTATTCTACTGAGAAGAGCGGCTTAGGTGTTGCGGCTACGAGTGGTTACTCAGCAGCAAAGAATGCCATCAATTTCATCAAGGAGGTGTTCTGACATGAATGAGGATGAAGCTTTTGAGTATGCGAAGAGCACGCTTAAGGAAGAGCGAATAACTCCATATCATCCACATGAGTTTGAGGCTGTGAATTCAGTAGAGAGCTGCATAAACTGCGGTCTCTGCTTATCCCACTGTCCTGTGGTTGCCGCTGTGGGGATAGACAGGTTCAGTGGACCTCGAAGTATCGCAGTGGAATTAAGTAGATCTCCACCTGAGTTCTGGTCAACTGCTGAAATAGTATACCTGTGTACAGGATGTGGAACCTGTCGTGAAGTCTGCCCAAAGAATGTCGATATCCCTGAAGTAGTCAATCTAATCCGTGCAAGAATCTTCGAGCATCGCCGTGATCTAGTTCCCAAAGGGCTCTATATGGTTCGAGAAATCCTCACTAAGTACAATTTAGCATTCGAACCCTGGGAGGATAAAGCAGAGAAAGCAGAGAGCAGAGATATGCGACTTGAACGACTAGGACTCCCATTTGTACAAGACAAGAACCTCGATAAAGCTGAGGTTCTATTCTATCCAGGATGTCAAGCGGAGGAACGAGCTCAAGAGGTTCGAGAAGCAGCAAAGGTGATTTTAGATTATTTTGATGTTGACTATACGTTACTTGATGAGATGTCATGCTGTGGACTACCTGCTCGCCTGATTGGTGATAATGAAACTGCAAGATCCTTGGCAGAACAGCTAAAAGAGAAGGTGATGCGACTAGGAACAAAGACAGTAGTCACCACATGTGCAGGCTGTACCTCCAACTTATCCGACATCTCACACAACTATGATTGGGGTATTCCAACTATTCATATCTTGGAATTCTTGGTTGAAGAGATTGGCCTTGAGAGAATGAGAAAAGCGATGGACAAACCCCCGGAGCTGACAGAAGTACATGTCACAGTTCATGATCCTTGCCACCTCATTAAACATACATCTCGTCAGATCATGGAACACGCTCTCAACATTCTTCGTGCGCTACCAAGCGTGAGAGTTTCTGAATCAGAAGCGTATGACTCGTGTTGTGGTGGGGGTGGGTTGGTCGCATACCATGCTAGTGATGTGGCTAATGCTGTTGTCAAGGAGAACATGAAGGCTATCCAGAAAACTGGCGCGGATAGACTTGTGACTCCCTGTCCTCTTTGTACCGCACAAATTGAGAGTAATCTCTTCAAAGCTGGTAGTTCAGTTGAGGTCGATGACCTGACAGTATTCATTGCTCAAAGACTTCCGAAGAAAAGGTGAATCACAAATGGTTGATGAAAAAACGAAGCGGAAAGCTCTGAGCAGGATTATCAAGATTGTTGGCAAAGATAACATCACCGAACTCGAAACGGACAGGATTTTGAACGCGCATGATGCTTGGCCACTTAGTTTGGCTAAGATTCGCGCAAGTGAGATACTACCCCAAGCAGACCTAGTTGTTTTTCCAGGAAGTACAGATGAGGTCTCACAGGTTCTGGTTGTAGCAAATGAGCTGAGAATCCCAGTCATACCTGTAGGTGGTGGAGCTGGAACCTGTGGAGGAACCGTACCTGTCTATGGGGGTATTCACCTTGACCTCAAACGGTTCAACAAAATCTACGAAATAGATCATTCCTCTATGACTGTAAGAGTCCAAGCTGGAGTCATGGGCATAGACCTTGAAGAAGAAGTAAATCGTCACGGATACACCACTGGACATACTCCTACGTCATCACGAGCATCAAATATTGGAGGATTCATTGCAACTCGGTCTGGGGGGTCGATGTCTTCTCTATATGGTAAAATTGAGGATCTGACCCTAGGTCTTGAGATGGTCCTTCCTGATGGCTCAGTTGTTTCTACAAAAGCTGTACCTCGTCATTCCGTAGGTCCTGATTTACGAGAACTCTTCGTTGGTTCAGAGGGTACGTTGGGAGTTATCACTGAAGCAACTCTGCGGCTGTTCTTACTACCTGAAGAGCGACGGTTTTGTAGTTTGAGTTTCCCTGATGTCCATAGTGGGCTTGAGGCTATACGCAAGATTTTTCGGGAAGGAATAGTTCCTTCAGTAGCTCGACTCTATGACCCAGAAGATGCATCATATAGCTTTTCTATGCATTTTGATTTCGAAGAAGGCCATTGCATACTACTCTTAGCATTTGATGGAGCCTCAAAGAAAGTTGAAATCGACGAAGCAAGATCGCTCGATTTGTGCAGGACAGAGGGTGGAACTGATCTGGGAGAGAGTATTGCAAAACGTTGGTGGGAACATCGCTATGATATGTACTACCCAACACGTCTAACAACTGCGGGTTATACTGTAGTTGATACTATCGATATTGTTGCAACTTATGACAAGCTTGAGAATGTGTATCACGCAATGAAGAAAGCTATGGAAGCTTATGACGTATTTGTCATTTCTCATTTCTCTCACATGTATCAGAATGGTGGTAGTATCTACATGATATTCTACTCATCGCAAGCTGATGCAGAAACTGCTTGGGCGACCTACAACAAGATCTTTGAAGATGGAGTTGCGGCTTGCCTTAGAGAGGGAGGGACAATGAGCCATCAACATGGTGTTGGTCTATCTCGCAGTACTTACACTGCGGATGAATTGGGATCTGGTTTTTCGGTTCTGAAGAAGATCAAAGATGCCTTGGATCCCAATGGCATCATGAACCCTGGAAAGCTTGGTTTGGGGGTGCGTGAGTGACAGAACCGGATAAGATTGCGGAACAGGTGAGGATGTGCGCAGGTTGTCCAAAGATGTGCAGGCATGTGTGTCCTACATTCTTTGCCTGGAGATCAGATGCACCTACACCTCACGGACGCGCGCTAATAATGCATCACGAAACCACTGGCACTCGTGATATAGATGAACGTGGAGTGGAAGTACTATACCAGTGTCTTGAATGTAGTCACTGTCTAACTTGGTGTAAACCTGAAATTGACATTGCCACTCTTGTTGAAAATAAACGGCGAGAACTGGTGAAGACTAACCGGCAGCCTGAAGGCATATCTCGACTTACAAGCATTGTCAAAGAGACTCACAATCCATTTGGAGAAGACCATTCTAAAAGGAATGATTGGATGAAAACCGGCGACTCAAAGGGACCGAAAATCCTGTACTTTACTGGCTGCACAGCAGCTTACCGAGAGAAAGATAATGCTCAGGATACTGTATCCCTTCTTGAACAACTTGGATACTCAGTTGAGGTCACACCTGATGAGTGGTGCTGTGGAAGTCCGCTAATCAGGACTGGAGACCTAGAGTCTGGTCTGGAACTGGCAGCTCATAATGTTGAGGTACTGAATAGCATAGATGCTGAGGAGATTTTGGTAACATGTCCTGGCTGCTATCGGGTGCTCACTTCTGATTACTCTGAAAATAAACGCAAACTTAACAAACCCGTACGGCACATCAGTGAGTTCTTGGGTAACTCTTTGGAAAAACTATCCACTTGTGAGTATGATGGACTAATCACATATCATGATCCTTGTCATCTAGGACGTCATTCTGGTGTGTATGATGCACCACGAGATGTAATTGAACGAGTTTCTGGCTCTCCAGTTATTGAGATGGAGCGGAATAAGGATAACGCAATGTGCTGCGGCAATGGTGCTGGACTCAGAACCTTATTTCCAGAGCATGCAAAGAAAATCGGTGCAGAGCGAATTCGTCACGCAACAAATGTCGACGCACGGTATCTTGTGACATCATGTCCATTTTGTAAGGAAATGTTAGACTCACAATCAGGTGAGACCATAACGGTTCTTGACCTACCAGAGTTTGTAATGCACGGAACAAAGGGCCGCGATGTGAAAGCAGATTAGACCTTGAAAATAGAGTATCGTGACTAACATGGACGGAGAAGAGCTACTTCGACTGAAGGTGCGCCTCTTAACAGAGGGTGCTAGTCTTCCTGAGAGTCAGTGGAAAGGCCGAACGGGAGGGGCTGGACCAGTAGGTGGTAGATACTTCGTCCTTCCAAATGGTAGACCTTGTGGAATTCCCATCAGGCAAGGTGAGATTGCCAAGAAATTCAAATCTGCAACTCTTGAGCCAACAGATGACCCAAACATCTGGATCTACGATAATAAAATTGAACTCAAGATGGTTCCAAAACCTAAATTCTACGATTTGACCACCGATGAGGGTATCCCCTATCATAAGATTGCATTATTACATGGAACTCGAACCTTGGCAACGACTGTCTATCAGGCATGCAGGTATTGGACACATGGGACCCAGTGTAAGTTCTGCACAATCCCAACATCGCATATGTCGGGTGACACTGTTCTCGAAAAGACTCCAGAACAAATCGTTGAGGTCTTGCGTGCGGCAGAACGAGAGGGTGTTGCTGAGGATGTCCTACTGACAACTGGAACGCCTGAAACCCCTGATGTTGGTATAGACCCCTTGATGTTAATTATAGAAGCTATTCGAGAAACCAGTAACATTCCAATTGGTATCCAGTTTGAGCCTCCTGTTGCAAAAGACATGATTCGTGATGTAGCTAATGCTGGTGCAAATGCTGTTGGAATGCATATAGAGAGTGCAGATGAATCAATTCGAGAAGAGATGTGCCCTGGTAAGTTCCAGTATGGACCCCTTGATCTATACCGTAGGAGCTGGCAACATGCACTTGACTTCTTTGAGAGAGGGAATGTCAGTACCTTCTTACTACACGGTCTCGGAGAAGATCCAGGCCAGACGTTGGCGTTGGCTGAAGAATTGGCTGAGGTTGGAGTTTTACCTGT
This sequence comes from Candidatus Thorarchaeota archaeon AB_25, assembly GCA_001940705.1. GTDB lineage: Archaea > Asgardarchaeota > Thorarchaeia > Thorarchaeales > Thorarchaeaceae > SMTZ1-45. The sequence goes on along the minus strand of MEHG01000009.1, from coordinate 4,678 downwards.
TGTCACTCCAGTTCGACCGTCTCGAGGAAGTCAACTCGCAGACTATATTCCAACATATGTTGACGATATAGAATCCTCAATTAACCTGTACCAGAGCATTGGGACAATTCTCTATAAGAATGACCTAAATCCAGAGAATACGGTTGCAGGCTGTCACAGATGTGGTGGATGCACTCCAAACCAAGAAGCGTATGATTGGGCGGCTCAGACTCAGAAATAGACCGCATCCTAGCAGTTATAGCCCTGATTATCAACTGTCTTTCTGAGAGTCATGGAAGAGTATCCTGCTGAAGAAATTCGTATCATTGAGTTTCGTGAAGAAGATGCCAAAGAGATCTCAGAGCTCTTCAGACAGGTATGGCCATTGGCTAAGGAATATCCTGAACACTGGCGAAAACAGAGAATGTACACTCCTGAGCAAATTATTGAGGATTTGAGGAATGGCTACCACTACTTCGGAAGCCGGCTCCAAGGAAGAATCGTTGGCCTCTACAAAGCCAAAATTACTGACAAGGGTCTGTATGGCGAACATCAGACTGTCCGACCTGAATGTAGAACCACAGGTCTTGCGTCTGCGATGTATATGCAATTTGCAGAATACGGACGTGCCCTTGGGTGCAAACGAAATTACTGTAATATCCTAGTTGGGCAAAAAGTCGGTGAGAAACTCATGAAGAAATTTGGTTTTAGTCCTTGGAAAGAACCTTACGAACAAGCAGAGGGCATGATAGTTCAATTGTATGAACGACCTCTTTGAGTTGCGGGTTTGTTACTTTGGAAGATGCATATACTTCAGATACGTAAGGACTTCATAGAAGTACTTGCCACCGAACAAACCACTGGTCTTCAAACCACCCAGATGGGGATAGTAATCATCAAAGTGTAGATGGTCCGTATTTACAGCAATCCCTGGAGCTTGAATTTCATCGAAGAAGTGTTGCCATATTTCTGGGTCTTCACTATACACCGAGGTTCGAAGTCCATAAGGCGTGTTGTTTGCCTGGGTGATAGCTTCTTCAAATGAGCTGATTTTCATGACTGGTAAGACTGGACCGAATGTTTCATGATACCACATCTTGCAGTCGAGAGCCACATCACTGAGAATTGTTGGTTTATAGAATAAACCGGATTCATCTCTTTCTCCCTGCGCATTCAACCGATAACCGCCAGCTTCCAACTTAGCACCTTTGCTCACTGCTTCACGAATCATGTCAATATTCTGGTAAAGCGCACGAGCCCCAATAATTGGCAAGTCCGTGTTGGGATCAGCAGGGAGACCTACTTTCAAATTCTGACTTCTTTCAATAAGCTCTTCAATGAAATCATCATAAATTTCTTCATGCAAGAATAATCTTTTAGCGGCTAAGCAGATTTGTCCTGAACCAAAGAAGCGAGCATGATTTACGTAGTCTGCCACTCTGTCAACATCTACATCCTTCCAAACAAGGCTTGCACCACTTCCAGCTAGTTCTGGAATGAAATGGAGGCCTCTTCTTACTGCTTGAGACATCAATTCTAGACCAATATCTGAATCACCATAGTAAACCATTGCATTCAACGGCGACTCATTCACCATGTACTTAGCTATGCTACGGGCTGGCCCGATAACTGACTGAAACGCGCTGTGAGGAAAATCTAATTCCTTCATGGCTTCAGTCAAGACATATGCCAGTTCCATATTGGTGAGTGGCATTTTCGAGGGAGTTCTTGTGACTGTAGCATTCCCTGCCCAGTAGCTAGAGATAATTGCCATTCCTCCCAAACCAATGGCTGCATTATAGGGTGGAAAGATACCGACTGCGCCAAATGGATAGCGACTTAGGATTGTGGTTTCACCCTCCTTTGCACTGGGTATTTCTTCAGACTCTATCTTGGAACTAGCATATTCAATGTGATCTTTGTATAATGTGTTGAAGACACCTTTTGTCTGCCACTCAAACAACTTTACAGGGGTTCCTTCTGCAATGCCAATCTCTCGGAAAACATCAAAATGCTTCCACAGGATTTCACCAACTTTAATCAGCCCTTCTGCACGTTCCTTGAGAGTAAGTCCTTTGCCTTTCTTGTACTGCTCCTTATGCATTAGATGACGAATAGAGTGCGCCTCTTCACACGCATCCGCTGCTTCCCGAGCTCCGCCAATAGCATACTCAGCAAACAGCATCTCTTGGATTTCATCTTTTGACGCCTGCGGATATCCATGCTCTCTGATGTAGTCCTTTAACAACCGAATTTCAGGAACCTTAACTGGTAATTGGTTGGAAAAGTAACGAGCTGCAAATCTGCTGAGCGAACCCTGCTCTTTGAGCGCCATTGCATAGAGAAGTCGGGGATCACCTATCGCCTGGTTCATGTTTGGAAAGAAGTTGGTTTTGCCAGTGACTGGTTCTGATTTTTCACCCTTGATTAGATGTCCAAAGAAACGCATACGGGATTCGAGTCTCCTATGATTTTGTTATTCAGACAAGGATTGGTCGGCTATGAGAGGAGATTTAAGAGCTTCTAAACTGGGAGCGGTCGTCTAATCAAACAAATCAGATTGCAGGTGCTGATATATGACTCAGATGAATGACGAAACGCTACTGTATACAAAGGATGAGCTCGAATTTCGCTCTAAGGTGCGTAACTGGGTTGACAAGGAAATCAAACCAATCGTCGATACAATTACAAGTCCTGACTTTGACTTTCGTAGTTATTTCATGAAACTTGGGGATTTCGGACTGTCAGGTCTTCTAATTCCAAAGAAATACGGCGGTTCTGAGAAACCATTCATGTATCAACTAATTGCTGGAGAGGAAATTTCAGCAGTCTGTCCCTCTGCAACTATGATGTTTGGAGCTAGCTGCACTCTGTCAGCAATTCCGATTCTTCGATATGGGACGGAGGAGCAAAAGCAGAAGTATTTGACTCCACTAGCAAAAGGAGAGAAAATAGGTGCACTAGCAATAACTGAACCTAACGTCGGTAGTGACACCGCAGGGATGGTCACAACTGCAAAATGGGATCCGAACGATGAGTGTTGGATTCTCAATGGTGAAAAGAGGTACATCACAAACGCTAGTATAGCTGATCAGATTGTTGTGTTCGCAATAACTGATCCAACAGTGGACAGCAAAAGTGGCATGTCTGCGTTCATAATTGAAACTTCCTGGAATGGTTTCAAGGTTGAGAAGGACTTCAATTTGATGGGCCGTGATGGTGTTCGTATCACTCATTTTAGCCTCAACAATCTGAAAGTGCCAAAGGAGAATCTACTTGGAAAACAGAATCAGGGATTTCTAATCCTGATGAATGAACTAGACTCGGAGAGAATCGGTATTGCCGCAGAAGCACTTGGCTGTATGAGGACTCCTTTCGAAATCGCTGTCGCGTACTCCCAAGAACGAGAACAGTTTGGTAGACCTATCTCTCGGTTTGAAGGTGTTTCTTTCAAGGTTGCAGATATGGCTGTGAAAATGCGCGCTGCAAGATTACTCATGATGTCAGCAGCAAGAATGATTCAGAAGGACATTCCCTGCACAAAGGAAGCAACAATTGCCAAACTCTATGCAAGTGAAGTGTCTGTAGAATGTTGTGATATGGCAATTCAGATATGTGGTGGAGCTGGATATGTCACAGACTTCTATCCGCTTGAGAGATTTTACCGGGACGCTCGCTTGGGTACAATTGGGGGAGGAACTTCAGAGATCCTGCGGTTTCTAATCCAACGAGAGGTCTATATTGAGAGTAGACGGGATTCTTCAGCTCAAATATCGTCAGAGATTGATGATTTAGATTTTGACACAATGATGGGTGCGATACCAAATGGATTTCGACCTGATCGTGCTGAAGGTGTTTCCGCAGTTATCCAGTTCTCTTTTGATGACACGGACCCATGGTTACTAACAATTGAAAATCAAGAGTGTGCTATCCAGAAAGGAGATTCTGAGAATCCAAAGATGAACGTGAAGACAGATTCTGCAACTTGGCGAGAAATTCTGCTTGGGAAACTTGATGCGATGCAAGCCATGATGACGGAGAAGGTCGTTATTGATACGGATGACATGGAGCTACTGATGAAATTCGCCAGGATGTTCAGATTCACTCCTGAGATTCTTCAAGGTGTACCTAAACCTGCGGAGAAGAAACCAGAGAAGAAGGAGTCATTGGATGAAACTAAGTTTATGCTTGGAAAAAGTTTGGATGAAATCGAGATTGGCGAAAAAGCTGAATCAACCATGATTGTATCAGATGAGCACATAGACTTGTACGCTCAGATGTCTGGTGATTATAATGCGCTCCATATGGATGAGGAATATGCGGCGACAACCATGTTTGGGAAACGAATTGCTCATGGTCCAATTGGTGGCGCATTGGTAGCTCGTGTGATCGGTACTCAATTACCTGGTCTAGGAACACTAGCATTCAATATGAAAGTAAACTTCAAAGCTCCAGTCTATCCTGGGGATGAAATACGAGCTGTTGTTGAGGTGACAGAAAAAGTGCCTGAAAACAACCTATGCCGTCTTAGTTTTGATGTCTTCAACAATGATGGTGTCGTTGTTATGGATGGCTATGCTAATGTAATGCCTCCAATAAAGGAGTAAACAACAAGATTGAACAGCGACAGAGCATGTGTTTGCATGTCATGAATAAGGGACAGTCCGTCAGGTCAGACGCTATTGAAGCACTAGTGCAA
>MEHG01000008.1 GCA_001940705.1 Candidatus Thorarchaeota archaeon AB_25 | reverse complement strand
CTGTGTACAGTGAGTCTTCTGGTTATGAAGAATCCTCGATGGAAACAAGAAAGGGCTTGATGAAACGTACTACTCTCCAAAAGGGATTTGCTATAGCCAGAATCGACAGAGAACTGGCAGGTGTTGGTTTTGGAGTCGTTGAGGGCAAATGGTTGGGTCTCTTCAACATAGCAGTTCACCCGAGCATGCGTGGAAGAGGTGTGGCTCTTGCGGTAAACATAGCTCTTGCGGAATGGGGACATCAAAGAGGGGCTAGATCAGCCTATCTCCAAGTGGAGTCTGAAAACATTCCAGCTCTGAAGCTCTATTCAAAATTGGGTTTTCAGCATGCATATACCTACTGGTATCGTAAGTTGGATGAAGAAGAATAGAATCACAGGTGGAGAGATTTCTACCACCTGTTTCATACTAGAGGGGTTTTACAGCTTACTAGATAGACCCTCGTATTCAGACTTGATTTTTCGTGCTATGTCTGAGCCACCGAAATCTCCTGGGGTGATTGTCAGGTCGTTTCCATCTTGAACTGCCTCTATCACCATGACACCAGGTGATTCAATCTTCAGACCAGACTTACCACCACGTTCGAAGCGCTCAGTATAGACAAGATCTGAATTCCGTGTGACAGAAAGCATAAGGTATGCCATCTTCTTCTCAGCTAGAGAAGCTGATGGGGCTGGCGGAGGTGCCCCCGCGATTGGTTCTTCTTCCACTGTTTTAGCTTCTAATGTGGGTACTGGTTTCGGTTTGGGTGCTCCAGCTATGGGTTCATCATACTTTGGTTTTGGTCTCGGAGCCTCAACTACGGGCTCTGGTTCTGGCTCAGGGATTGTTTTCTTCGTAGGAGCTCCCGCAATTCGTTCTGTTACTTTGGCCTCCCCCTTGAAAGCAAGCACACCATCATCAAATGACCATCTTCCTTCTAAGACGCCTCTGAACTCTGCTATGTTGTTCGCGACATCTTGGTCTGAGTCATCCTTCTCCATCATTTCTACAAATCTGGAAGCCGATAACCCAATTGTTGTTATCCCTACTTGGTGTCCTGATTTTTGCAAGCCCCTCGCAATTCTGAGCGTATGCATTCGTGTCGGCATATTCACGTTACGTCCAACCCATGCCCAACATGTATCATTATACTCATCTAATACAATGAGCGCATTGTCACTGTTGACCAGAGCAGGATCTAACTTGACAGTGCTTATTTCACCAGAATCGTCTCTTAACATAAGCATGAATGGTTTTCTTGAAAGGGTCTTCATAGGAATCAGATACCTCCGAAAATGTAATCCCATTTACCTCATGTCCGACCATTGCATAAAAGAAATTCTTGGATGTTGTTATTCTGATGTTAATGACGGTTTACATAAGAAATCCGACTCTCGAGAACCTACTATTCATCCTGTGCTTCGATCGCTCTCTTTTTCTTCTCATTTTCCTGTTCTCCGGATTACAAGTATGACAACCAAGAAATTGTAGTGGGCAGTGTAGGCTGCCCAACTTCTGATTCTGATGTTTCTTACTCTTGTTTTCGAAGATAGAACTTCGCAAAGCCCTTTCTTGTGATAAGAGGAAGAAGCAGAATTGCTACTATGATTATCAAAGCTGTTCCAATGGCTGAGAAATAGATGATTGGAATCGCGCTCTGATTGGTTGCAATTCCTACAGTCGCCCATACCACTACTAGACCATATGCCGCATCTCGACGAATGACCAGCATAAGCATAGCAATGATTAGTGCAACAATGATCACTAGCGCAGTCCAGAGTTCTTGTATAGCCAAGGGAATTCCTGGAACAATCACATTGAGAACTGACGCAATGTTGGCAATCACAGCTAATGAAACCCACCCTGCGTACACACTTACAGGCAGATGGACTGCAGCCTTCACTTTAGTTGGAACGTTGACTGCACCAATCTCCAGCTTGACGTAGGTGTACAGCATTAAAACCAGAAATAGTCCAATTAGAATTGGAGTGAACACGTAGATTCCTGGCTGACCAAAAGAATAATGGAATAGAATAAGCCATGAAGTATTGATGAGACCGCCAAGCACGAAGAACACAGCGGTTGGTTTGAGATATGAAGCCTCTCTCTGACTCGGAAGGGCTTGATATATCATAAAGACAATCAGTAGTGTGTAGATGACACTCCAAATTGAAAACACATAGCCTGGAGGTGTGAATAGGCTAGGATAGGCATCTGAAACTTCTTTGGAGGTCACGCCATTCACAAGTAAGATTTCTGCAAGGGCGTTGACTACTATTGTGATGATAATTGCAAGTATGTTTACTACTTGATAGATATTTGGTCTGTTACTCAATTCATCTCCTCACAATGGTCATGCTTATACAGCATATAAAATTAACTATTGTTACTAGATATATGGAGTGATGACTGAAATGTCTCCACATAGTCGGAACTAATGAATATCTATACCGAGAAAGAGAAAGAACTGTAGTGGGCAGTCAGATTTGCCCAACTTCTTTTGGCAAAAAGAACTGCTTTGTATAGATTGATCACTGCATGGCAAATCTAGGACATTTTTCCTTGCTTATGCCAGGGGTCTCACAGGGCTTTTGCATCCCAGTGTAGAACTTGAATCCATCAACACCGCATTTTCCTTCGGCCGCATCATATTCTGGACAGGTCATTGCACATTCATCCAATTTGGTCTTTGCTTAGTCCTTGGTCCCACAGTCCCCGGACTACTAACAGCTCCACACTATTGGCGCATATTAAGCTATTTCGGTTGATTGCCATCTAGTAGAGCTGTTCTCGTATCAAAGATGACCCCGGTCAATGAGGACCTCTCTCAGGATTGCAGGGAAGTCTGTGAAGATGCCATTCACTTCCATGTTCAAGAGTCGTTCCATGTTCTCCCTATCATTGATTGTCCAGACATGAACTGCTAGGTCTCTTTCGTGTGCAGCCTTTATGAATCGCGGAGTGACAACTTGAACTGACCCATTCCATTCAGGAACTTGGAATGCCTTGTACGCCACAGACCGAACAAAGAATCTCATCGTTCTCATTCTGACTCCAATTACAAAGTTTCGGATCTCATTAGGATGAGCTGATGTTGGTATCATTGGAGCTTTTTCTCTAAACCTCTTCAGTTGAGATGGATGAAATGAGGCTATCATAATCTTCTCAGTTCTTTGTTTCTCTTGCAGGATTCGAGCCACTTCCTCTGGTGCTTTCCGGAAAGTGTCCTTGATGTCCAGGTTTAGAATTGTGTCAGGGAATCGTTCGAGGGCTTCAGCCAATGTTACAACTTTCAGTCCCTTCCCTCGAAATGGGTAGGTCTGTCCGATATCAGTCGTGAAAGTATATCCCAGATCAATCTGCTGCAACTCATCCAATGTCTTATCCCTGACAGACCCCGACACTCCAGTAGTACGTTCAAGATCATCATCATGAAACAAGATTGGAACGTCATCCTTTGTGAAGCGAATGTCCGACTCAAGCACATCCACTCCAATCTTCACTGCGGCCTCCAAGGCAAGTATGGTGTTCTCAGGAATGTTGCCGGACTCTCCACGATGAGCCATGATCAGCGGCCGACCAATATCAAAAATCATCTCTGTTCCCTTGAAAAAATATAGGCACAATGTTCAGCATAAGTCCTCCTGATAGAGGTACAAAAGGTGAGCCACATTTATATGGTTTTAAAAGTTAGACTAAACTAACTCTTGTGTGTGTGGGGTGCTTGGATGCAGCAGACGAGGAACATCGATGAACTCTGGGACCAAAGTGAGGAAGATATTCGGAGGGGTTGGCAAGCCCATGACCCTGATGTCAGTCGAACCATGCGTGGAGATCCTGGAGAAACATTACTCTATGCAGTTCTCTGTTCTATATATGAGGGGCATATCACTAAATCCGCACTCTATATTCACTTGGAATCGATGTTTGTAGTTCGTTTGAACAGGATGACCGTGTCTCCTGTGGATGTTGATGAGGTTCTACAGCATGCGTTGATTGAGAATCTGATACTCCAGTCTGATGATGAGTTCAAGCTAACACAGCGAGGTATCGATATTCTTCGACTCTCAAGAACAGCTGTACTTCACGAAGGATATTGGATGAAACGTTTCTTACAAGAGAAATGGGTTGTCTTAACATCGGCTTCATTCCTAATCATTCTGGTTTTACTTAAACTCTGGATTGGGTTCAACATCGGTAGTCGTGCCATGATTACTGATGGTCTAGAGAATCTCACTGATCTGGTTGTTGTAGGTATAATCGCACTCAGTCTTAGATATGAGCGTGACCGTCTTGGTGCGATTGCGATAATGGCCTTCATGCTAGTATCAGGAGCACTTCTTGGGTATAATGGAATTCTGAGACTAATAGCACCTGAAGAGATGAGTGTGACATTTTTGGGTTACGTCATTGCAACTCTTTCAATTGCACTGAATTATTGTCTCATCTGGTACAAAACGATAGTGGGACGAATGTCTGGTAATCTGTCTCTTATTAGCGATGCAAAAGAAGACCAGACGCATATCAGAATTGGAATTGGAGTCATGATTGGTCTATTCTTCGCAGAGTTTCAGATCTATGTGATTGACTCCATTGTTGCAGTTCTAATTGCATTGGTGATTATCTGGGAAGGTGTCGAAGCTTTGCGGGAGATACTAGAGGCTGGAGATGACCTTAGTGTTGATACTATTCATCTGGCTGCTGCTGATGCATATGATGATCTCATGACAGCTTGGTTACTAGCCCGACTTGCTAGAGGTCCTGAAACCAAAGAGAATCTCAATCAAGCCTTCGTTAAGGGAATTACCATCGGCCACAGGTATTTCGATATGCAGGCTGTACTTGGCTTTAGAAATCTTGAGGAGAAGGGGATTTTCAAGCATATCCAAATTGCAATGCGTAGTGGTCTGATAAATGAGAATAATGGTGTTCTGTCCATCACGAACAATGGCCTCTCGCTGTACTACAAGAATCGGGTTGACGAACTCAAGAGGGTTGCAAATAGGTTCTCGAAGAAACGCTCAAGGCACAGCAATGCTGCAATCGGTGTCTTTGTCTGGATAACCATCTTTCTCCTCATTGCGTTTGGAGAAACGCTTTATCTGGTTGTCATAGGAGGGCTTCATGCACTATTAGGGTTCTAATTCTACTTGACATATCTATCGACAAAAAGAAGAGAGAAGGAGCGCTCGAGCGCCCCTCAAATTCGTATTAATCCACACCGCATTTCTTCTTCAAGAGTTCCCAGTCATGAGTTACCTGTTCCTGGATGCTCTTTCTGAAGTCTTCCCACTCTGGTTTGAAGAGGTGCTTGAATTGACCTTGAGTCTTGAAGTACTCGTCAACGGGTTTCAATTCCTTCAGCCTCTTACTTGGACCTGACAATATCCACTCTTCTCCATCGATAACTTCGTAGAGTGGATGTAGTCCGGTTTCAACAGCCAGCTTGGAAAGGGACATGCTCTCACCAGTTGGTGAACGCCATCCTCTGGGACACGGTGAGAATGCATGAATGAACGCTGGTCCTTCAACTTCCAGAGCCTTCCTGAACTTTCCAATGAAGTCACGGTAGTTGTAGGGTTCTACTGTGGCAACGTAGGGTATCCTGTGAGCTGCAATGATCTCAGCGAGAGGCTTCTTGCGCTCCAGTTTACCTGGTATCTTACTGCCTGCCCAGGAAGTTGTAGTTTCCTGACCCATGAATGTTCCACCAGATCTCTGGATACCTGTGTTCTGGTACGCTCCATTGTCATAGCACATGTACACCATGTCATGACCGCGCTCCATTGCACCACTGATTGCTCCAAATCCTATATCGAATGAGGAACCGTCGCCTCCGATTGCAATCACATCGACGTGTTCGTGCTCGTATCGCCCCTTTGAATGCATGACCTTTGTCGCTTCAATCACACCAGAAGCTACTGCTGCTGCGTTCTCAAAAGCTACGTGGATCCATGGTATTTTCCATGCAGTGTAAGGATAGATAGTGGTTGCGACCTCGAGGCAGCCTGTGTTCTCACAGACAATAGTAGGACCGCGAAGTGCCATTCCCATGAGCTTGACCACGGTTGGGGCAGCACAACCTGCACACATTCGGTGGCCGGAACTTAGAATTGGCTCTCTCTTGAGCATGTCTTTGATAGATACTGCTGGTTTGTCGTCTGTCGCCATTATTTGCGCACCCCCAGGGTTTCGTATTTCGGAGCTTTGCCTGCCTTGAGGTACTCCTTTGTCTTCTCTATACCCTCAACGAATGTTATTGGGGGTACATCACGACCGCCGAGTCCGACTACAAAGTCGACAACCATAGGTCTCTCCTTTGCCTCATAGAGGGCAGTTCTGACCTCAAGAGCCAGTGGGTGTGTTGCTCCTCCGAAGGACATTGCCTTCTCAAAGACTGCTACAGCCTTTGCGTTTCCAACAGCCTTGGCAATATCCTCAGCTGGGAATGGACGGAACATCTTGAGCCGGATAACACCGACTTTCTCACCTTTCTCTCTAAGGACATCGGCAACGACCTTAGCAGTTCCTCCCATAGTGCTCATGGCGAGAATGATGATGTCTGCATCTTCAGTCTTGTAGGTCTCGAAGAGTCCGTACTTGCGTCCGGTGATCTTCTCAAACTCCGCCTCCACTTCTTTGTATACCTTCGGGACTCTGTTTATTGCTCTGTCCTGCTGCTCTTTGAACTCAAAGTAGTAATCAGTCAGGGCTAAGGGTCCCATTGTGAGTGGCTTGTCCGGATTGAGTGGTTGCACTGGGTCTCTCACACCAACGAACTTCTCCACGACATCATCAGGGAGCATCTCTACTCTCTCTACATTGTGGCTTAGAATGAAGCCGTCAATTCCAACCATTACTGGGAGTAGCACATCATGATGCTCTGCCAGTCTGAAAGCCATCAGGGTTGTGTCATAGGCTTCTTGGCAGCTTTGACAGTAGAGTTGAATGAACCCGCTGTCTCGCATTCCCATTCCGTCACTATGATCATTGTGAATGTTGATCGGTCCTGAAAGTGCTCGGTTTGCAACTGTGAAGACTATTGGCATCCTCATTGATGCTGCAACGTATAGGATCTCCCACATGAGCGCAAGTCCTGCAGAAGCAGAAGCTGTAGCAACTCGTCCTCCAACTGCAGATGCTCCAACACACGCGCTCATGGCTGAGTGCTCTGACTCTACTGGAATGACTGCTGCGTTGACTTCACCATCCGCTGCAAAGCGTTGATAATCTTCAACGATAATCGTCTGGGGAGTGATTGGGTATGCTGCAAGGACATCCAAGTTTGCCTGCTTGAGTGCATGAGCAATAGCGGCATCACCGGTCAGACCTTCAACTGTAATCTTGTCTTTAGATACTGTCATTTGGTCTCACTCCTTCTCCATGTGAATGCTCTGTGTGGGGCATTCCCTAGCACAAATTCCACACCCCTTGCAGTAGTCGTAGTTGTAAGCGTAGGCGTACTTTCCATCCTTCTCAGTCAATATGACTGCCATATCCGGACAGAATATCCAGCAACGACCGCAGGTGCCGTTCTTTATCCAGAGGCACGCTTCGGGGTTGTGGATTGGTCGTTCTGCACGCCAACCACCAGTCTTGTACTTTTCAGAATTGCCGGGCTCTATGATATTACCCGCCATGGGGATCTCGTTGTACTTCTCACTCATCCTATTCTGGCCTCCTGAACAGCTCTTTCAATTGCAACCTTGTTCAAGTCTCCAACCTTGCCGGGGTATCGTTCAAGGACCTCACCAATCACAGTTTCGATAGCCACTACACCTGTGACTTTGACTGCTGCAGCCATGGTAGGCATGTTATAGAATGGTCGACCCATGACCTCCATTGCTATAGTACTGGCATCAACTGTGACTACCTTGCCACCTTTGAAACCTAACTTGTCTCTGATGACTTGGGGTTCACTCTCACTGTTGACGATCAGAGTGCCCTCTTCCTTCAGACCCTCGGCAGGATTCACAACATCAAGTAAGGTAGGGTCAATACAGACCACAACATCCGGAGCATACACCTGAGCGTACACTTGGATGGGTTCCTTACTGATTCTCAAAAATGCCCTCACAGGCGCCCCAGTTCTTTCCGGGCCAAACTCCGGAAACGCCTGGATATAGTTGCCTTCAGCGAGGGCGGCTTTGCCTAGCATCTGGTTGCTGGTGACCACACCTTGGCCGCCGCGACCATGCCAGCGAAATTCAGTAATTCCTTTTGCGAAATCCATCGCCATTATCGATCTCACCTTCATTAGGAGAAGATTCACGGGTTGCACGCTGGGGGTGGCTTATGTATTTAATGGAGTGGCCATCATGTGTCGCTTCAGCTTTAGAGAATGAACGAGTATGAAGGAGAGTGCATTGCTGGAGAGCATGTGAGGAGCACAGGGGTCGACACCTCTCCAGCTTTTTTTGTTGATACAAGTGAGGAGAACGCTTTGTAAATCCGAGTTCTTATCGGTCGACCTCGAATCGGAACGGAAATACCCCCTATACATAGTAAAGGCGATTAATAGGCTTACTTTCCACGCAATAATTGTCGATAATCAACGAACTTTGCGTGTCAGTTTCTTACTCAGAATGATAATAATGACAAAACTAGCTACAGTTAGTCCTGAGGCAATCATAACAAGCTCCGTCCCAATGCCACCCAGAACAAATGACACAACTGAAACGAGGATCTCGTCTGAAGCTTCATTTCCTGCACCATCAGTTATGATGATGGTTATTGTATAGGTTCCCACGGCAAGGTGGTCTAGTCCCATAGTGATTTCTCCACCCAACCAGACAGAGAAAATCCTGTCTTGTGCATTTTCCGCAATTACGTAAGACCTTGGAAACACATCATAGGCTGACCAAGTCAATGTGTTACCGACACTCTCAACATCAATTGCAGTGTCATAGAGGGGCACAAGAATAGGATTCACATCATCCTCTAGAAGCTGTGCGAATGAATCTACAGAATTTGCGGCTCCAGGAATCACATAGGATTCTGATTCATTGAAATCCGACCAATAATTTCCAATACTAACGTTATCATCGAAGTAATTATCCTCGCCAGTATCTATGACATTATACATATTTTCGTTGATTATATCATTCCATCCAATTGAATTTCCGTAGACTGAATTGTTATGAGAAAAAAGTGCAATCTCAATTCCATATTGCCAATTTGCATAGATTAAGTTATCTCGAATTTGACAATGGTCTGTTCGTTCTAGGACAATACCGCGATAATTGTAGAATGTAGTGCAGCCAATAATGGTTGAATTTGATACTCTACTTAGATAGATTCCATAATCCATGTCATAGATCGTTGTGTTCTCTATACTAATATCAACCGAATCAATTACCGTGATGCCGTATGTGGCATCTATTATCTCACAGTTCACCACTCTGCCATTTTCCACATTTGTAAACAGTATCGCTCCAAAAACACCATTTGCTTCTAGTCTACAATTGGAAATGACGAAGTATGCTGTTGTAGCTTCAACATCTATGCATGTAAGATTTGTAGAAATCGCTAGATTCTCAAATCTGTACGGATCTGAAGGTGTGCCGACCCCAGTTGCACCAAAGAGTGCAAAATCAGAATTACTCCTAATGATTATTGGCTCCGCCGTTTGGTACTGTGCAACGCTACTAGCTCCTTTTGGAGTCACGTTGATAGATTTTAGATATGAAGGACTTGGTGTAGCTACTAGACTCCCTGCTGTTGATAGCATGAAAAGAAGAACTATCAGTGATGTGGCAACCACGCGCTTCATTCCCAAGTCTGTAACCTCTTGAATACAATCGTTGCTATGTACGACTCCCTCTTGAAAGTTACCAATACACTAACCCCGAGTTTCTGTGGTCTCATCGTCAATAATGTTTACGCTCATGTTGTTGAGATTCAGGAACTGGTTGCTATACTCCGCATTTGCTATTGATAATAGTACTGAGTCCTTTGCACGACTCACATCATGAAAGCGAATAGCCCGTTCCAGAGCTCGTGGAAAAAGACTATAGATTAGCAGAATGACTAAGATGGAGAATGTAGCTGTGAGTCCAAGTACAGGTTGGAGAAGTGGTCTGGAGCCGCCTATTGCTACATTAATTTGGAGTAAGAAATACAATATCGGATAGAACAGAACAAAGAATCCCAAAGCCGCAACTAGTTTTGTTCTCAAAGATCGTACGCTCTTACTTCCATGTAGCATGCATGTGGGGATAGCAAAGGTGATAGCTCCTTGTGCTGCATTCAATGCGATTGCTGTCTTATCTTGTGCCTTCATCCAGGAACTAGAGGTATAATCATCATATGCTTTCTCAAATATTGTGACAAACACAAGGTCTTCTGGTTCCTCCAAACATACTGGACAGACCTCTGGAAATTGAATCTTTGATAATTTCACCATGATTTTCGAAGATTTCTTTTTCTCTGAAGCAGTCATCTACCATCCTCCAGAGCAACTATTCTGGTGGCATAACGATGATCTGAACACTAGTTACAGGTCGATCGGTTTTGGGATCCGTTGCATCAAAAGTATCAAAGGTCATCTGGTAAATGAATTTGCTTTCACGTATTTTCAGCTCGTGTGCTATTCTAACTGCTAGACCAATTCCTTTGAACCCAAAACCACGTATCGCGACCATTTTTTGGTCGTCCTTTACTAGCCCTCGGAGAGTATTTGCTATCTTAGGTATGTTGACCTTTCCTGCATTGTGTGATATCTCAAGAAGGATATAGTCACTCGTTGGATACACTGCGATGTCATCCTCAATCGTTATTGCGATCAAATCTTCTCCAATCTCAAGCTGCTCGGGTATGCGGTTTCGGAGTGACATACTTATTGAATGCTAAATTGGACTAATCAACTTGATGGATAGAGAATCCCCAATCTCAACCCTCATATGCGATTAGCGCATCGGTATCTTGAGGTTGGCTGAATTTGGAACGAAATCAAGCTACTGCTCTTGTTGTTGTAGTAGTTGTTATCGGTTCAGTTGCTGTTGTGGCATTCTGGAATCCTACTCCCATACCCGACGTTCGAATAGGCTACTTATCGAAAGATCTCCACCAGCTAGCCCTCCGAGTAGCAGTTGAAAATGGATACTTTGAACGCGAAGGGATTATCGTTGAGTTAGTTCAATACGGTAATGGAGCTCTAGAGATGGATGGGTTTGCCAGTGGTCAAATCGATATGGGATATCTTGGAGCTGCTCCCGCATTGACTAAACGCCTGAATCAAGATATTCTGATTACAATCCTTGCCGCAGTAAATATGGAGGGTTCTGCAATCATGGGTTCCAAGGCGGAATATGATGCGGGACATGTTACAACCATTGCAGATCTTGCTGGAAAAGGAGTATATCAACCAGGCCCCTCCACCGTCCAAAACTTCTTACTTCGTCTAGCACTAAATCAGTCTGGTTTAAGCTATTCCAATATTACTGCACTGACAACGACTCCATCTTTAATGGCAGACTCACTCACTCCTGAGAACCCCGCATTTATAGTGTGGGAACCCTTCAATGCATTGGCTGAATATCAGAACAAATCAGTTCCACTGGCTTTATCGGGTGAGATATGGCCTCGGCATCCTTGCTGCGTCGTGGCATCCGAGAATAACTTCTTCTTAGCGAACTTAGATATCGTTGAAACAGTTGTCAAGGTTCACCAAGAAGCAACTGACTGGATTGCGACCCATCCTACAGAAGCTCTAGCAATCGCTATTGATTGGTTAGAGATGGATGATACCCCTGTCGCAACTGCGTTTAGTCGAATCATATTCGATTACAACCTGAATGTGACTGGTATAGAGATGTACTTGGACTTCCTTATCTCACAGAATCGGATTGACAATGTGCCAGATAATGTAACTGAATTCCTAGATGGATTCATCAACATGACACTCCTTGATGAAACCTTACTTTGTTGCTGACAAAACGACAGACAGAAAAGCAGGACTCAATTTGGTTTACTTGAGAAGAATGTCCGTACCAGAAATAGCGAATGAACCACAGACCGAGGCTCCAGATGCACAGGAGTCAATAGTCAATGCCATTCAATCTGTTCTTCTGAAAGTCATTCTTCCAGTCATTTTACTCGTCTTTCTTTGGCATCTGATTTCCACAATTTCGGGTTCTTCCTTAGAGGAGGTTCTCGCTGCTCTCATTCGATTGGTGACCGAGGGGGATAGTGAAGGATACTTCCTGATTGATCATGTGAGGATGAGTCTCACCCGAGTTGTGATAGGATTTTCCGCTGCAGTAGCTACAGCAATACCTCTTGGAATAGCAATTGGACGATATCGCCTAGTAGATTCGATACTTGGTCCCATTGTTGAGGCTATGCGCCCAATTCCTCCTATCGCTTGGATTCCCCTTGCCATTCTCATGTTCTATCGGAACATGCTTGGAGCTCAAGTGTTCATAATCTGGGTGGGTGCATTCTTTCCAATTCTTACAAACACTGTTACTGGAGTGAAACGAACTGAGCCTGTTCACATAGACTCAGCAAAAACCTTCGGTGCGAGTGAAGCCCAAATCCTGTCCAAAATTGTAGTTCCTTCCGCTGGGCCTGAGATATTTGCTGGTCTTAGAATTGGATTCGGGATTGGATGGATGTGTCTTGTTGCAGCAGAGATGATTGGGGGCGGCTTAGGCCTTGGCTATCTGGTACTGATTATGCAACAGGTTGGCCGCACTGGGGCTGTGATTTTTAGTATGCTTCTCATCGGCCTAATCGGGTTCCTCATCACGTACTTCTTCTTATTCATCGAAAAACGTCTGATCAAATGGAGACAGATTGTTTCTGTCTAGACTGACTCATGGCTTTCTCCTGTTCCACCTTGAGAACGTCCAAGATATCACTTCGATATAATAGGCACTCCGGTGATGTCCTAATCCTTGGCTTTGGTACATCAACCTCATACTCTGCAATTATCTTTGCAGGAATATTGCTCATAATCAGAATCCTCTCAGACATGAAGACAGCTTCATCCACATTATGCGACACAAAGAGAATCGTGGATCCTGTTTTTTCTTGAATGCGAAGAATCTCTTCCTGTAGGTGATTCCTGGTCTGCGCATCAAGATTGGATAATGCTTCATCAGCAACCAGAATGTCTGGAGAAACCACTAGACTGCGAGCCATCTCTGTCTTTCTCGCCTGTCCCCCTGATATCTCGTGGGGATAGTTGTCTTCGAGACCCTCCATTCCTACAATTTCGATGATCTCATCCACTCGCGCCTTCATCTCTGAAGAGTTGATATTTGCCACCTCAAGTCCAAACTGGATATTCCGTCGGACTGACCTCCAAGGAAACAATGACTCCTGTTGAAAGATGTACCCCACACGATTGTGGCCTGGTTGAACCTCTTCGCCATCTATGACGACCTGTCCTTCATCTGGCTCTAATAATCCGGCGATGATTTTTAACAAAGTTGTTTTTCCGCATCCACTGGGTCCTACTATGGCAAGAAGTTCTCCCTCATGAACATCAAATGAGATGTTATCGAGCACCTCTACTACCTCATTGTCCCCATTTGGGTAAGATTTTGAGAGATTTCGAACTGAGAGTTTGGGCATTGTTGCTACCAAGATAACTGGAATCGCTCAATCTGTTAAATGCTATGCTGTTGACACAAGAAACTAGGGGGGAGGTCAACCCAGCAAAGTAAAAAAAGGCACTAGATGCATTCAATATCTGTACTAGGCACGTGTAAATAGTAGATAATGCCATAGACGCCATTATCAACAGGAAGGTTGCTGACTTGGATTCACCGAAAGTTCTGTTCGAGATAGAAGATGACCAGAGCACTAGCGCTATTGCAGTAGGAGATGTCACCGGTAGTGGCACAGCAGAGCTGTGTACTGGCGGTCGTGATGGCGTTCTTCGCCTGTATGATGCCAACAAGAGCGAGATTGCTTTTCTTGCACAGCATGATGTCGGAGGGAGTATACTCTCCATTAGGATTGCTGACGCAAACAATGATGGACAAATGGAGCTTGTCATTGGTCGTTCAATAGGAAGTAGTGAGAATCCGGGTGAAGCTGGAACAGTCCAAGTCTTCCGCTATGCCCCTAGTGGCCAGCTCGAACTCCTAGCTGAATTTCCAGTTGATCGTTTTGTCACTTCAGTCTATGTCACTGATGTGACTGGTGACGAGAAGAACGAGATTCTAGCTGGTGGTAGTGATTCAACGTTGAGAATCCTCCAGATGGACACCGCAAATAACCTCACACAGTTTGTGAACCATCAGCTCGATGACATGCCCATTACCATTGGTACCTGTGACGTGATTGGCGATGAAATCGAAGAGATTGTCACAGGAAGCAGAGACCGCACTCTTAGGATATTCAAAGTACGAGACCATTCTGTTGACCAGATAGAGGTCATTCAGCTGCCCAGTCCAGTCATTTCTGTGGCTGCAGGTGACGTGCTTGGTGACAGGAAGATGGAACTTGGTGTTGTCACTCATGACGGCTCGGTTCGCGTGTATAGAAATGAAGAGAGCAAGCTAGACCTATTTTCAAAACTTGAGGACGTGAACGCACTATCAATTCGGATAGAAGAGCTCAACGCCGATCACCAAGATGAGATCGTTGTGGCTACTTCTGATTTCAAGATCAACTTTTACAGCCTTCATATGGCTGACCTCAACCAGTTAGCCTCAGTCGACATTGGGAAGAAGATACTCGCCATCAATGTTGGCGATGCTGGAGGCGACGGTCGAAAAGAGATTCAAGTGGGTATTTCCGATGGTCCATTGACGGTCATTGAGGGTCTCTACACGATTATTCCAACTTTCGAAGTGAGCTCTGAAACAAAGACAGGTGCAGAACTCAGAGGAAAGATCACTGTGTACAATGTGAGTGACGAACCAGTCAATGGTGTGTCTGGTAAGATCTACTGGTTCCCAAAGGATCACATGGATGTCGAGCCCCAACAACTTCGTTTTGATCTTGCTCCAGGAGAGAGCAAGTGTATGGAAGTTCAATTGACACCAAAAGAAGAAGGAACTGTGATTGTACGACCTATAGTCCTGATGTGGACTGATGCCAGTGGTAAGGTCCGACAGGTAACAACACCTGAAACAGCTGTCCTTGTTGAGAAGGGTGCAGCAGTGGCTGCTCCTGCAGCAGTGGCTCCTGTTCCCGTAGAACCGACAGCGATCTATGAACCTCCAGAGGTAGTAGAAGAATCGCCATTTGGATCCGTAGTTGGCACTGGGTTTGTAGATGCGGAAGCCAAAGACAAAGCTGCCGAGATTCTGCAGACAACAATGTCTGATGATGGTTCTGAGTCACTAAAAGCTGCGGAGGCCCTTCTCGACCAACTCTTTGGTGCTGAGGAGACCGGTGCAAAATCGGTAGAGATTGATGATATTGAGGCACTCGCAGCTGAACCGACTCCTGAAGAGACCGTAATGACTGCTGTTATTTCTGACACTGAGAGCCAGCTTGTTTCAGAGATAAAACAAAGGCGACCAAAGGCTCCACAACCTGGAACTGCTCCAGACTCTTACCAGTTCCTGTTTAAGACAATGGTGATCGGAGAGGGTGCTGTCGGAAAGACAACTCTCGTGAACCGTTACGTCACCGGTGTTTTCGAGCGGGACTACAAGACTACCATTGGAAGTCAGTTCGCTGTCAAATTAGCACACATCTCCGCGCCAGAGAAGGAATATGCAACTGGAATCAAACTGCAGGCGTGGGACGTTGCCGGACAAGCACGATTCAAGGCGGTGCGTAAGATGTACTATTCTGGAGCTGCTGGAATCATACTGGTTTTCGACGTGACACGACGCCGTTCCTTCACCGAGCTAGCCAAGTGGGTCCAAGAGGCTGATGAGTCCATTGGTGGCAGAGTGCCCATAATCTGTGTGGGTAACAAGACTGACCTACCGGATCGTGCAGTACCATCTGATGAGGCAAAGCGCTGGTCTGAGGACAACGGATTTCTCTACATGGAGTCATCAGCAAAGACTGGTGAGGGTGTAGCGGATATGTTTACGGTGCTGGCTGAGGTCATGTGGCGAGAAGCTCGCAAGCACCAAGATGAGAAGAAGTCGTCAATGTAGAGCTTTTGCACCTTCATTGAACGCTACCAAGTCTTTCTCAGAGTTGAGGATATTCAATATTGCTTCCTGTAAGTTCTTTGAGTCAAGAGGGCTATCTTCTATTGAAGAGACTGCACCAATCATGTATGAGTTCAGAACGCGTGTAGAACCCAGCCGCTTCAAGACTGGTTCTGTATCTAGCATGTACACCTTCTTACAGATAGATTCCAGTTCCCGCTTGATATCGTTGATCTCTGGATAGCTTAGGTCTCCTGATGTTACATTTGAGGGTGGCACAGACATCATACTAACAATGGAAACGGTCCTATCGCCTGCATATCTCGTGGCTGCGCGGAGCGCCTCGACTGGCTCAAACCCAAGTAGGACATCAATCTCCCCTTTGGGTATTAGCGGTCCCCAGTCCTGTTTTCCAATTCTGATATGAGTCACCACGCTACCACCTCTGCGTGATGCACCAAAGGTGTCTCCCACGACTGGTCGAAGACCCTGTTTCATCGTGGCTTCTGCGATAATCCTGCCACAGACGAGGTTGCCTTGTCCTCCAACGCCTGCGACTAAAATGGAATATGGGTCTCTCACTTCACTCACCCTCCACAATGGCATTGTGAGGACACACAGCAATGCATGCGCCACACTGCACGCAAACATGGTCCAAGACAACAGGATAGTGGGTCTCAGCATCCCAGCTAAGAGCCGGACAACCAAAGTCACGGGCACATATCATGCATTTCTCTCCCTTGCAGAGACCCTCGTCTATCTTTACAGGAGTTGCACCAACAAATCCTGGCTTCCTCTTGACCTCCTCAAGTCTACACACACTATCTAACAATAGGACCTTCAGCCCCTCTTCTTGCACCGTTGAGTGGAGCAGATTAGTGAGGGTTTTGATATCTGTTGCATCTCCAGTAGAGAAGAAATCTGGTTCTACTGCCTTGACCAAGCTTTCAATCTGAACTCTTCTCAGACTATCCTCCTGATTACTCGAACCTGGATGTACCTGAAAGCCAGTCATGGCTGTTGTGGCATTATCTAGTATGACGAGGGTCAAATCTGCGTTCTTGTGTCTTGCATTGATGAGTCCAGGTAAGCATGCATGGAAGAAGGTCGAGTCTCCTGCTACTGATACCACCTTAGATTCAAACCCAAACCGTTGGAGTTGTCCTAACCCACTACCAACACCGATGCCAGAGCCCATAGCTTGCATTGTGTCCATCGCCTCATCATAGAACACCCCGAGAGAATAGCACCCGATATCTCCAGCAACTACTAGCTTTCCGCCCAGCCGTTTCTTCACGGTGCGTATTGCCCAGTAGAAGTTACGATGAGTACATCCTGCGCAGAACGTGAGTGGTCTGTCGATAAGTAGATCCGACGAGCGGTCTTCTTTCTTCATTGATTCCTCTTGTCCTGTCAGCTTAGCCAAAGTGGTCAAAACTACATCTGTATTCATTTCACCATAGGTTGGAATATGCCCTGTCCTTTTTCCATAGAAATGTGGAGTATCCTCGAAATCCGCGGAAAGAGACCTGATTGCATCCTCAAGGAATGGATCATTCTCCTCAACGAATAGAATACGGTCAACCCTTTGGAGGAGATCGGATATTGCCTTCTTAGGCAACGGATAAGTTGTGACTACATTCAGGTGACCAATCTTGTCAGACTGGAGGGTCTGAATTGCTTCTTGAGTGTACAAGGAACTTATGCCACTTGAAATGACTAATAGGCTCATGTCATTGACGTTTGTGCTAACATTGAATGGGGACTCTTCAAACTCCTTTGTTACTTTTTCCATCTTCTCTAAGAGGTCTCTATGCCTTAGATGCGGTGAAGGCACGTTGTAGAGTCGCTCTGGCAGAGCATGGGCCTTCTTTGTCTTTGTTGAGACCTTGTCAGTTTGGACCAATCCCCTAGAGTGTGACAACCTAGTTGTACTTCGAACGAGAACTGGGACCTCATACTTCTGAGAGAGTTTGAAGGCTGCTTTCGTGACATCTTTTGCCTCTTGGTAGGTTGATGGTTCAAACAAAGGAATCTTTGCCGCCTTTGCATAAAACCTGGAATCTTGCTCGTTACTAGAACTGTGGCCCCTTGGGTCATCGCAGACGACAATCACGAGGCCCCCCTTTCCTGAGCCTGAGAGATTCAGGTTTAGTAGAAAGTCTGAAGCAACATTCAAGCCTAGTGACTTCATTGAACAAAGGGCTGGAATGCCCACCCAACTTGCAGCAGCTGCAGCTTCCATAGCCACCTTCTCATTCGCTGACCACTCGACATGGATATCGTATTCTTCAGCAACTTTGAAGTGACTTGTAGTAATCTCAGTCGATGGGGTTCCAGGATAGGATGCACAGAACCCAACGCCTTCCTCTAGCGCACCTCTGGCTATGGCTTCATTACCACTCATGATAGTGTCACGCTTGGATTTGCTCATTCTATCCCTCTCAAATAAACAGCCAGTAAGGCATCACAAAACACTTTCGAATTTTCCTATATTAGTCGGGATGCTCTACGGGAAGATAAAATAAGCACTCTTTCAACTCGTGCGATGAGCGTAAATGCCTGAAGAACGAAAAAGCGAGCCAAATGCTAAGAAGATTACATCTCTTCTTTCTATCTCTCATGATAAGGATGTAGATGGACTTGCATCTGCCGCTATTGTATGGAGATATGCAAAAACAAAGAATCTCGACTTCAAGGCAATTCTCACTGATTATGGTTCATTTGAGCAGGTGTTCTCTGCTATCGCAAAAAAACGAGACACACTCATAATCATCACAGATCTTGGGATGGATGACACCATCATTGATATTGTGCAAAAAGGACTGACCAAAGCAATCTCACAGGGTTGTCGCATTGTGTGGTTGGACCATCATCAATGGTCAGACAATGCAATCAAAATGATTCTCTCTCTTGGGAACAAACCTGTACTGAAAGTCAATCACGAATTTTGCGCAGCTGAAATTACTCACAAGGTCCTACTGCCAAGAGATGATATATCCACTGAACTGGCCAAGATTGCCCACGACACTGATTTCAATCTTCGAGAGATTGAAGCTGCCACAGCACTCACAGATGCAGTCAGTGTCATTCGTTTCGGAGCAATCGATAAGAAAGTAGACGTGACCGATTCCTTACACCCAGTTCTTACCAAACTGGCTGAGAGTGGAATGAGTGGGGTGTGGGATAATGATGCACACAGATTCAAGGACTCTCTTCTGAACAAACGAGTTGAGCATTATAGGAAAGAGAAGACAAAGAAGATGAGAAAGGCTCTAGCCGGTCATAGTGACCAAGTCATCCATGGAAAACTGGTGCGTGTGGTTGAAATTCCCAGTGGCTTAACTTCAACGGACATAGGTACTTTTGCCTCGAATCAAGAAAACCTAAACTCAATTGATCCTGAGCTGAAGGTTGCAGACCTCTTACTCTCACTCAGCCAAGGTGGGATGCTTGGTTTCAGAAGAGGTAGGGATGGGGTGTTGTGCAACGCGGCTGCCAAGATGTTCAATGGCGGTGGCCATCCGTATGCTGCTGGCGGTGAATATGGTCTCTATGAGGACTTTCAGGCCGTCTGTGATGATATTTTCCTGACCCTCTCGAAGAGTAAGGCATGGGTTTCAGAGTCTTAGGAATCTTGCTTCTGTAACATCTGATTTATGATATCAAGCACATCGATTCCAGTTTCCCATAGCTCATCAAAGGTTCTAATTGCATCATCAATGAGACCAGGGTTGTCCTTCCTGTGGACCAGAGCCGCCATATCCGATTCCTTTGCATGTGTCAGGTAGAGGAGCATCTTATCCTCATTGAGAGTGAGCATCCTGTATGTCTTAATAGGCTCGCTGGAAAATCTAAGTTGGATATTGCCAGTCTTCGATGCTTGTTCGAAGACCTCCACCATCGGAGTCAGATGTCCTGCCATCAGATTCAAGTTAAGTGAATCATCCCCGACAGGAGTGAGAAGACCCTTGACTTTAACTCCTCTAAAACCAGACTGCATCAGCCTCAACTCGGTAACGCCCCCAGGTCCGAGCCCTTCTGCCAGAGTGCTTGCATGACCGAGAACTCTGACATGGTCCCCCTTTTTAGCCCCATCTGCAAACTCTCGAATAATTGCACTTCTAACATTCTCGATTCCTTCAATCATAAGTGATCCCTCAATTGAGGGCTCTCCGGCTAATTGCTTGTGAAACATGAGAGCGAGTTCTTGGCTTTTGATAGGTTTTAATCGATTGAGCTTTGTGGTCAGGTCTTGTCGCTTTGCCTCGCTCTCAGACACTTTTTCCTGTCTTTCAAACTCGAGAGTTTTCGAAATGGTAGATTCTGTGATAGAATAAGTTCTTGGAGTTGTAATGGTGTTTATTATGATGAGCCCAGCTTCTTCCAATTCACTCAATTGTCGGTAGATGTACGCCTTTGTGAATTTCTTTTTGGCTATTGATTCAAGACTACTTGCTATTTCGCCATATCTAGTAGGTTTGCCTGTGCCTCCTGCTGCCAATAGAACAGCTCGAAATACTTGCATCTTGCTCGAGGTCATATCCATTCCTAGTTTCTCAAGGCTTCTCTGGAATTCCTTGTTTGACACTTCACTCACCCTTCATAGTCTAGTAGGTCAATTCCCAATTTATAGTCTCTATCGAAACTGTCAATCGCATTGTCAACCAATTCTGAGTTACTGCTTCTTGGTAGCCATGTTGCTGATAGTGGGCTCTCTGAAACTATAAGCACTATTCCTTCAGTGTTACGTCCGATGAATTGATATGTTGAATCCTCTCGAGGAAGGATCCTATATCCAACCTTACTCCCAGTGTCGCGCATATTGACGAGCATCTTTTTCATACCTGGCCGTAGCTTCTTCTCACCCCTGTTGTGATCGAGGGCTCTAATTTCAACACCATTTTGAAGTAGCTCTTCGTATTGTATTGTCCTTCTAGGCTCAAGATAGTCTATTCCAGACAACCACTCTAACTTGACCCTTACCACATCACCTTCTTTGAGATCCTTGTACAATTTGTTATCAAATAATTTCAGAATGTTCTCCCATCCCTGCGCAAAGACTGTCTTTTCGATTTTCTCTTTTCCAGCTGCAAGATCAACTACACTGGATGCCATGATGTCAACGTTCATCTCTGAGAGAAAGGTGATATCGGAGTTGATATCCTGTAGATTTTTCTCCAAGCTCTTGATTGCCTTATTGACCATTTTTTCCAACGCTTTATCGATAATTGCTATGGATGAGTTGTATCCATGTTTATGACCACTCTTGTCAATTCTCAAGAACCCCTCTTTTTCAAGCCATGAAAGACTTCGATAGATTAGGGAATCCTTCCCCTTTCGCGATCCCTCATCTATGGCAAGTTGCTCACGTAATGTTTCGAAATCGATGAATTCAGTAGGTTCTTTTTGAACTTTAAGTAGTGCTCCAAGTACAAGCATTTCCTTTCTAGTCTTGTCTAGACCGATTATCTCAAGCACTTCTTCATACTGTAATTCGGATACTTCCCTCACTCTCCCCGTACGTCGGATTGATCCTCGCCATTTGTTTTAGTAATTTTACTAATTAGTCCTCCGGGTTCTCCACCAAAAGCCTGCAAGTCTTTGGGTGTTAACTCAAGGAATGATTTGGACTTCTTCCAATCCCTGTCAAAGGCTTTCACAGCGTTGTCAATAAGATCAGGATTGAAGTCCCTAGTGATCCATGTGGCAGTCACCGGATCCTCCGCAATAATCAACGCCATGTTGTCATTGTTGAGGCTCACTTGGTTGTACGTCTTAGGGCCTGCATATATACGAATATCAAACTTCATCCCACTTTTTCTGAATTCATTAAGATTACCCATGAGCTTCATCACTTCTTCAATGTTGAATGAAGCACCAAGATCTTCATCTTCAAATCTAAAAACATCCGTAGATATCATGTATCTAACATCCACGCCTCTCTGTGCTGCTTCAATGAACTTCATCGTTCTCTCCATTGCACCCTCTACAAAAGGTCCTAGCCACAGGGCTGTTACTCGAATTGTGTCTCCCTTCTTTGCCACATCAAGCATATTGTATCTGAGAACCCTATGAAGTTCCTCAACACCTCGAACAACCCGTGAGCTGATTTTCTGTTGAGCCCCAGTGACGCTCCTAATAAACCGCTGAGCAAGCTCACCACAATCCAAATCACTAACGTCTGAAAGTGTCTTGTCAATCTCTCCTTTCTGAACCTCAAGTGCACTGATCCTTTCGCTCTTTAACTGCTCAAGTCCGGCCATGACAGTGTTCACATCAGCAATGTACCTCTTGCGGTGAGAGGTCGGATTTTCCACGCGTACAAGTTGGGCCCCCACTAATGATTTGAGTACCCTATGGACCCATGCCTTGGTGAGCTTAGTTTCCGGATCCTCTCTCAACATCTGTTCATAGATCTCTGCAAATGCCAAGGGGATAGGTGGGTCGGTCTGAAGTTTGAGAATGACACTTAGCAGACTCATCAGACGGGACTCTTGCCTATCTCCGATCATGAATCCACACAGTTCCATGGCTTTTGAAAGACCATCATCTTTTAGCATAGAACATCCCTCTTTACTCAGTCCTGAGTAACGCTCAAAAATCATCAACTTACTAACTTTATGACTGTATACAACCACGCGATATATATATGCTCATCATACTATAACTTTCTTAGCAGCTGTCCGCTGCTAACTCCGGGTGCGTATGCTTTACGGTAATCGCACACTACGGGCATGGTACAGGGCAAATGAAGCAGGTGGACGCGGGGGGCGCCCCTGCTTCAACTCCTCCTTGATTCTCTCTTTTTTTTAAAAGCCACTCACGGCGATTGCTCGAAGATATCCTACTCCGATTTTAGCCACCATTGGTAGAAAGTCAGACATGAGGGTCATTATCGTGGCTACGCTTGCGTGTCCTTGGATTAGTTCGTTCAGAGTCTTAGCATCGAGTTGTCCAAGCACAATCTCTGCAGCAGCTATCGGGTCGTTGTGCATAGCGTACTTTGAAACCGCCCACATGCCTTTCCCTGTGTTAGTGATGTTAGAGGCTAGTTTTGACTTCCTATACTCTTTTTCGTATTCACCGACACTCTTCTTTGAAAAGTCGCCAGAGTCTACCATTCGCTTTGCATGTTTTGCAAGAACTTGGCCTGCGTGGAAACAGGTGGTTACCCCTCCTCCGACTATAGACGAAACTTGTCCCGCAGAATTTCCGCATAGCGCGACGCCTGCATCAGTGAACCTTGGAATAATCCCTGCACAAGGAACAACACCGCCATTCACAGCAGCAATCTTCGCGTTCTGAGTTTCGGGATGCTCCTTCATGTACTTCCTCAGGACGTCCTGCATCGGAGGGAGTGCATGCCAGTTGGTCTTTGATGAGGGCACCCGACCAATTCCGAGATTGACCTCTGTTTCAGATCTCGGATACAACCACAGATAACCTAGGCCCACGTCTTTGCCAACGTAGAAGTATGCAACATTCGGGTCCACATTCTTGCAGTTGGTGAGCTTGAATCTGTACCCATAGCTGAGTAACCATTTTGGATGTGTGAATCCAGCGGTCTCGGAGACCCTACTGAAAGAACCATCGGCACCAACTGTCAAGTTGGCTCGCTCCTCCTCACTCTGGTTATACTTCACACCCACCACGGAATCACCCTCTTTGACGACTGAGCCAACTCGAGCCTTGTATCTGAACTCTGCACCGTCTGAGAGTGCACGGTCTCTCATCAACTCTTGACAATTATCCTCATCGAAGAGATATGAATTACCGAGTAGGGTCCTGTCAACAACAATATTGGATCCAGTATCTAGGCTCTCTCCCACGATTGAAGTGTACTTGTTTCCGATGTACTCTGAGTCTGGTTTGACTCGTAAAAAGTTCAGAGCTTTGTCAGTGACCAATTCGCCCATGAGAGAGTAAGTCACACCTTGACGTTTCTCCAGGACCAGGGTCTTCAGACCGTAGCTGGTTGTCTTTTCAGCCGTCATGAGTCCGGCTGGACCTGTCCCGGCAATAATCACATCATATGTCATCGTGAAGGTGCTCCGTCGTGTTACACGAGTCCACTATGTTTCATCTATATCTCTTTCTAAGTGGTCTTGCCTCGTGGTAAAGCTATAATACAAAGTCAAAAGAAGAACCGATGACAGTCTTCCAGAAGTGTTGATGATGAAAGCTAGCACGATAGCTTATGCTATGTACCTCATATTCTCCATTATGATCAGTCTGACACTTTCTGCAATTCCTGCGATACTTCTCTTTGCAATTATCGTTCAGAACTTTACGATTTTTCTTAACACCATTTGGCCCTTCTCACTCATTCATAATTTTGTCATCAGTACTTTTTCAGAATGGATTCCTGCATTTGCGCTCCAGTATTGGTGGCTCCTCATTCTCTTCGTACCACTCGCATTGATCAGCTATGGTGTGTTTCTTGCCTTTCTATTGGGTTTCTTCAAGATTTCACGTAGAGGTATACCTCATCTTGAGGATGGTCACTATTCTAGAGAATCAGAGGCATGGCTTATACACGAATTTTATCAGGTATACTACAGACTATACCCATATTTTGCTGGTTTCTTCTCAATGTTTCTTAAAATTAGAGCACTACATACTCTCTTTGGAGCAAGAATTGGAAGGAACTCCATTGTTGGCAACGCGGTTCTAATGAATCCGGAACGTACAATTGTTGGCAACAATACATTCCTCGGATTTGGTTCAGTACTCACTGGGCATGTTTACGAGGATGAAGGTCTATATCTCAAGGAAGCTAGAATCGGAAACAATGTTACAGTGGGTGGATATGCGATTATCTTTCCTGGAGCCGTCATTGGCGACAATGTGCTCATAGGTGCAAATACTGTTGTTCCAAAAGATGGTCACGTACCAGACAATACAATTTGGGTTCATGGGAAAGCGATTCCTCGAAGACCTGGTTCCAAGGCGGAGAGGTTGCACAAACCGATTGGTGGGCCTCCTGTCATGGATGTTGAGGATGAAAAACGGAAGAAAACGAATAATAGTCTGAAGAAAACATGAATTAAGATGGGCTGATCTACCATTAAATGGTGAAAGTCTGAAGATCTTCAATAATATCGAGGTGGTGTTGATGCGTCTTTTGATGCTGTACGTAGAGAGTTTCTGGTATCGACCAAACGAGTCGACGTCGGGGGAACGTACGGAGATAGGTGAGTCACTGCATGTCTGGATCCATTCTGAGAAAGATGACGAAGATCACCGAGCAGGTGTTCTTCGAAAGATGGTCAAGAACATTCGGTGGCTCGCAAAGAAGCTAGATTGCAAAGAAGTTACTCTTCACTCATTTGCTCACTTAGACGACAGCAAAGCAGATCCTGATTTTGCTGAATCATTAATAGAAGAGGTTGCATCGAAACTTCGTGACCGTGAATATGATGTTCATATCGTGCCCTTTGGTCAATTCTACGAGTTTAATCTGCATGTGAAGGGACCTTCTCTGGCGAAGGTCTTCAAGAGGATAATCTGAAAAAAAGAAGGTGGCGGGTGAGATAAATCATCTCAAAAAGCCCGCCCTGTGATTCTCGGTCAATGCTCTGTCTTTATGCTGCTCAAACTCTCTGTTAGCAATCTCAGCAGCGAGGTATCGACGGAGTTCAATCGAGTCGTCCTTGTACTCCTCAAGTTTTCTCTTCTTGATTCTAGCTGGAGTTACAATCTCAATGACAGTTCTACCAAAGCTGGTTATACGTTGAGTTACAATCATTTTGATCACTTCCTGTTCTAGGAGGAATTTGTGAAATATGTCGGCTCGCTTGTACCTACAGTACCACGAGCAGGTATGTTACTGAGAGGCGTCATCTGCCCCTCGTTTTACAATAAAGAGGAAGAGAGGTCGTGATATACGCACGACCCTTGCCACTAGTGTGGGTCCTTCTCTCGAGATAGATGACTAGTGCTTACCGCTGGAAAGAGGTTCTATAAACTTCAGTCCGTACCTGTGACTTCAGTCTGTGAAGCTCCTTCAAGTCCGGTTCAGCACGGATTTTTTTGGTTAATTTTGCGAATGCCATTTTTAAGCACCTACTAAATATCTGGCATACATTTGTATATAAATGTTGCCAAACCTTAGGATGATATTTGGGCAAATAAATATGCTACTATCCTGCCAATAGTTAACCGTAAAGAAACTTGCTGGTAGGATTACTTATAAAGAGGTTTGCCAGAATATAAGTATAGTCTTCGACGTAATTTGGAAAGACTGGTGATCACACACAATGTCGCTGAAGTTCTCACTTGACCCCCTAGACCTTGAAATCCTGCGAGCCTATGAAGAGCTTGGAACAAAAGTATCGACTAGAGAACTCAGTGAGCGATTAGGCGAGCCGAGTAGAACCATCCGATATAGGATTACGAAATTGAAAGAGAAAGGTGTCCTCTGCAAGGCTAAAGTGCAAACGCATGAGCGAAAACTTGGTCTAGCAGAATACATCCTCATTGCAACCAGTAAGCCGGGTACCGAATCGACACTCAAGAAAATTCTGGATGAAATCCCTGCGTTCTATTACTATGCATCGACATATGGGAAATATGAGGGATATTTCATCTACACAGTCTATCCTCTCAATGCTCCCCGCACAGTGCCGGACCTAGCAGCAGATCTAAAGAAGAGGGGGCTCATTGAAGACTACTATTTGTTCGATGTTGTAGACTACCAAAGATATGAAGCCAAGCTAGACGAGCTTGAATCCTGGGACTGGGAGAAGTGGTCAAATACACTTCCCAAGATAATGAAGAGGACCAAAGAGATTGACTTAGACATGGAGGAGTTTCCACAGACAGTGAGTTTTGACTCGAAGGACACTCTGATTCTGAGACACATGGTAGAAAACGCAGAGATCACTCTTCGAGAATTGGGTGAGATATTGGACCTTTCTCAACCACAAGTTCACAATCGTGTCAAGAAACTGGAGGAATCCGGTATTATCAGAGGGTACAAGCTTTCCATGAAACCTTTTGATTCTGGCATGACAGTCCTCTGTTTCTTCAAGTCAAAGGATGCTCGAAAGCTCTTGATCTGGTTCAACAAGCTACCTTACTATCACCAAATCACGATGGAAAGCAATAGTCATTTCTGGGTACAGATACACCTCCCATCGACAGAAACTAATGATTTCCTAAAATACGTCCGAAATCTGAAACAGTATACTGATGAGATGTTCGTCCAGATTGTCGTGGACGGAAAACATAAGGGGTACTGTCATTTGATTGATATGTACAGTGAGGAAACTGGAAGTTGGCGTATTCCGTACGAAGAGTTCGGTAAGACCATAGAGGACCTCGCGAAGACTAAGAGCTAAACTCTGCCTGTCATTAGATGGGTTCATAACATCTTAGACAGACGTGAGGATGCGATGTCGAAGACCAAGTACACTCCAAGAGGTTATCAAACTCACATTCTCGATGAAGTGGAGAAGAAAGTGGGCACACCATTACTTCTGGAGCTTGACTGCGGTCTAGGTAAGCGTTTTATAACACATCAATTAGTGGCTGAGAAGTTTCCTGAATCCAAGATTATCATCGTCGTTCATTCCTCGTCATCCCTTGCTGAGACCGTCGATTATCTCAGAGGTGAGTATGGAGGTCTCGAGGATGATTTGGGAGAACTCTCTTCAAGGGTCCCCTCTGGAAGACGTGTTCACACACTCCGTGAAAAACGAGTCATCGTGGCAACACCCCAGGTGCTTGCTGGAATGTACAAGAAGGACCCATCATTACTCGAACCCTTCGAGATCGTACTCATCAATGAAGTTGACACCCTGGTTCGGCGGACTAGCACTCGAACAGCCATTGTTTTCCCCTGGCCTACATTGCTCATGTATTTAGAAGGAAAGTGGCTCATCGGAATGAGCGGTACCCTACGAGATGATCACGCTGTCTTCAACAATGAACAAGTCGAGATTCGAAAAGAGCTCGACACTCTGAAGCAATTCTTCCCCGGTGCTGAGTTGATCACTATGGAGGACCTCTACGATACAGACGTGGAGGAGTATCTTGAGCCTACATTTCTCACAGTCAGCACAGTGAACGACCCCAAGATTCGTTCAATCTCCAAAGTCATTGATGAGCTTATCAGAAACACAAGAACGGACATCATGAATGAGTTGGCTGAGGAGGACAATCTTCATCTTGTTGATGGAGATGCTCGAAGAGTTCACCTCATGTTGGAGCGACTACCAATTACTGAGGAACTGAAAGGACAATATTCCGGTCTCCTCATGCTGCGAAAGTATGTCTATGCAATGCCTCCAAAGAGATTCTTACGAATGTTTCATGGCGATTATCTTAAACACTACTTCAATCTCAGTGATCTTAGAAAGACCTTGCCAACCATCTCATCCAAGACCATTCGAGTACTGAAGATTGCACTGAAGTATCAGAAAACTGTTGTACTGACATCATATCTTGAGATGGTCTCCCAGACAAAGGATGTTCTTGAGAAAGCAGGTCTTAAAGTCCTCACAATAACTGGGACCACCCGTGACAAGGGTGAGGTGCTCAAGGCATTTCGTGAAGATGATGACACTCAGGTTCTAGTCATGTCCCCCGTGGGTGAGAGAGACCTCGATATCCCGCAGGCTGAGGTCATGATTGTATGCGATTCGATAAACACATCGAAAACAATGTATCAGAAATTCAAACGTACCAGAGGTGGTCTTGTCATCCTACTTGCATACTCTGAGACCTCTGAGGAACGCAAAGTTAATCGTCTTATGACTCGCATTCTTGACCGCTATCCTTGGTCTACTGCAGTGGTCGAGACTGACTCGGAGAAGCTCGGCTAGTCCTGTCATTACGATTATAAGAGCGGCGGGTTCTCTCGAAACCGAAGCACGTTGACCGATGAAAATGAGCTCAATATTGCTATTGGCACTGACATAGTAGAGATAGACCGGTTTCGAAATCTTGAAACTGAATCTCCTTTCTATGACCGCGTCTTCTCAGCGAGGGAGCTCGAATATTGTCGTGGATTCTCGAATCCCTCTCCCCATTTTGCAACTACCTTCGCCGGGAAAGAGGCGGTCCTAAAGGCAACAAACTCAAACTGCAGAGCTTCTCTGAGCAACATTGAGATATTGCGTGATGAGGATGGAGCACCATATGTTATACTTCATCAGGATTGTAATCGTGACATACACGTAAGTCTGTCCTACTCATCATCGCATGCTGTGGCAGTCGCACTTGCAGTTGACCAATCCCATTCATCGGAAGTGAATCTGATTCGAGGACTGCTGGAAGAAACGGTGAAGCAAATTCTCCCAAGGAGTGAGGTTTCATGACGGATACAAATCAGGATATCGAAGCGATTCTGCAACTAGTCCGAGAGAATCCTACATATCTCAACTTGTGGAGCGCTTACAAGAAGATTGGGAGTCTAGACTTTCCTGTTTCGGATGAGAAAGAGACCCTGCGCCTAGCTGTAATTGGCTCTACAACACTCGAACCTTTAGCGGCTTGTCTTGATATCAAAACAAGACTGGATGGATTTCAAACACACACCTTCGTTGGCGGGTTTAACACCTATCGCCAAGAAGCTCTTGATCAGAAATCGCCCCTTTACAAGGCTGAGCCTGACATCATCGTATTGTCTGTGGATGCAGAATCTGTGTTGGATCAAATGTTCTCATCCAAGTTTGTCAGGGCATCAGAAAATGAACGCATTGGTTTAAGGGACGACCTAGTTTCCAGTATTGCATCTGTCATTGAGGTTCTGGAGAAAAACACCTCTGCGCTTATCCTTGTTAACAATTTCATTGTTCCAGTCTTTTCACCCCTCGGGATTGTGGATAACAAACAGAAGATTGGATTGAAGAAGTTCTTCGATAGTGCAAATGAAGCGCTAGCAGGATGGTTCATGAAGAGTAATCGTGTCTTCATTGTGGACCTTGACGCAATCTCTGGTGACTTCGGTAAATCCCGAGTAATCAATTGGAACACATGGTATCGAGGTTCTGTACCCTTCAGTGAAGACTTCACACCAGTCTTGGCTGATGAGTATCTTCGTTATATCCGCGCACTGAAGGGTCGTGCGAAGAAGTGCATCGTATTAGACCTTGATAACACACTCTGGGGTGGGATAATCGGTGAGGATGGGCTAGAAGGCATTAAACTGAGTAACACATCGCCAGGAATCGAATATGTTGATTTTCAGAGAGGTCTCCTTAGCCTTTACAACCGAGGAGTGATTCTTGCTATCTGTAGCAAGAACAACTACGATGATGCCATTAAGGTGTTTCAGGAACACCCCTATCAAGTATTGAAAGAAGAGCACTTTGCAGCTATGAGAATCAACTGGCAGAACAAGGCCGCGAATATTGCTGATCTTGCCAAGGAGATCAACATTGGGCTTGATAGCATGGTATTCTTCGATGACAACCCTGTTGAACGAGCGCAAGTTTCTCAGACCCACCCCGCGGTACTGGTTGTTGATCTACCGAAGAACCCGCGTCTCTATCGAAAGACTCTGGAGGATTTGAATGTCTTCGACGTTCTCTCTCTCACAAAGGAAGATCTAGTAAGGGGTGAGATGTATGCAGGGAAACGTAAGAGGACTGAGCTTGAGCAGAGCGCGGAGTCTATCGAGGACTTTCTCAGAACATTGGATCTAAAGGTGAAGATACAGCCTGTAGACGATTTTGACACACCTCGTGTTGTTCAGCTTATCGGAAAGACCAACCAATTCAACCTCACAACTCGAAGATACACTGATGCTGAAGTCCGTCAATTTCGTGAGGACACTGATTCGATTGTCTACAGCATGGCAGTGACGGACAAGTTTGGTGATGAAGGAGTCGTAGGTGTGGCGATTGTCAAAATGAAGGATGATGACTGGTGGATCGACTCCCTCCTCATGAGCTGCAGAGTCATTGGTCGGTCTGCAGAAACTGCCCTTCTCGCTAGGATAGTGTCTGACGCCCGGGCTAAAAAAGCTAAGAGAATCATAGGTGAGTATATTCCAACAAAAAAGAATCCTCCTGCCGCAGACCTCTTCGAGAAACATGGATTCGGAATGCCTACAACAAGCGATAATAATGGAACAACTTGGACACTCGATCTCGACACAGACACAGTAGAAGTCCCAGATTGGATTGAACTACAAGAGGGATGAACGATTGACTGACTTTGAAAACAAGCTTTTGGAGATACTTTCAAAGGTTCTATTATTGGACACCGACAAAATCACGGATGACATTCGACGAAAAGACTTCGAACCCTGGGATTCGATGGCTCACCTAGTAATTGTGAGTGAGATTGAGAACGAGTTTGAGATATTCTTCGAGGATGAAGAGGTTATAGAACTATGGACAGTTGGTGACATCAAGAAGGTTCTCGCTACCAAACTCTCTTCCTAGTCTTTCTTTGGTTCAAGTTTCTGAACCATCCGCGCTGGATTTCCTGCAACCAATGAGAGCGGTGGTACATCTTTACTAACAACCGCCCCTGCAGCGACAATAGCTCCTTCTCCCACTATAACCCCTGGAAGAATTATCGCTCCTGCCGCTAACCAAGCTCCCTTACCAATAACGACTTTCTTTGGACCCTCGTGAAAGATACGTCTTCTCTGGTGGTATGGACTTGCCCCCGAATGAGCCATGATCTTCACACCTGGTCCTATGCTAGCCCAGTCTTGGATCTCAATATACTCAGGATATTCTCCATCAATGGCAACTAGGAATCCCATGTAGACTCCTTTTCCAATCTTCACACCACATCTCCGGTAGACACTTGCTCGGAACTGGTATGAAGGCGCTAGCCAAGCTAAAATGCGGAGGAATCTTCCAAGTAGTTTTCCCATATCTTGTCACCTAGTCATTCTTTTCCATAAGATCCTTCTCAAGTAATCTGAGAACACCCAGTTATCAATATCGCCGGTGAGAAGAAGACAGAATTTACTGTCACCCTTCCAAGTCGAATGAGTATTCCAGTATTTCACTGCCTCTGTTGGAGTTGTACACCACGCTCCAATACTGTTCGCATGTTCTATGACATTCCTCAGGCATCCCACGTACTTCCTTTGTCCCATCCTAACTGGGTGAAGGTCGAACATGATCACTCCTCCCGTAGGTGCTGCTTTTGCTACTTCTCTCTTCAGAACTTTCGACATAATCTCCGGTCCCATCCCCATCCGGTCTATCATATAGTCATCACTCCAGATATTGAGGGGGATGTATGTGACACTCGATTCTTGACCGTCAATATCTGCATGGAAAAAGTGTGTCTTCTCTCTATGTTCGGGACGATAACCAAAACCACCATCCCAAATGAGACCGGTCTTTTCGAGTAAGTCTGGCATGTCATCAGTGTAGTTATCGTACGGAGCTCTGAAACCCGATATTTTGATACCTAGTTTCTTGAAAATTTGCAGACTGAGCAGTAGATCCTGTTCTCTTGCATCTGCACTTATTGTAGGATATCTCACATGGTTGTATCCATGGCTTGCGACCTCATGGCCCTCCTTCTCGATTCTTTGGACAAGTTCTGGTTTCATTCTTGCAACTGCGGCGATTGTAGGAAATGTGAAGAGACCATTGACTTCGTCAAGAGCATTAAACATATTGTCGAGAATGGTGTCAAATGAGGTTCGGTGGAGTTTCAGCATGCGATATAGCTGTTTCGGGGCTCTCAAACCCCACTTTTTTCCAAGTTGGCTCATATAGCTTGAACCTGACACAATCTCCACCATTACTAAGACACATTCTGGCTAAGGGGCTCCTTTCAAAAGGATTCCGACCAGTGGTATATCGGTCTATATACATGGTAACACTTATGCGATATTGCAAAGAATCATCATTCAGGTGAGTCCATGAAACTTAGTCACATTGGCATCATCGTCAAAGATATTGAAGAGGGTATAAAGAACCATGAGGCTCTCTTTGGATACAAACAGCTGGGTCCTATAGTGGATGATCACACACAGAAGGTGCGTGTTGTCCTGATGGGTACATCTGAAAATGACCCCGTCAAAGTTGAACTAATCTCCCCGCTCACCAAGGACTCTCCAGTTACAGATCTTTTGAAGAAACGTCAATCGCTCTATCACCTATGCTACTCAGTTCCTGATATTGAGGAAGCAAAGATGAATGCTCGTAAAAGTGGCGCTATTGTCATCTCAAAACCTGTTGAAGCACCACTCTTTGATAATCGTAAGATCTGCTTCCTTTTTACCAAAGACCACTATGTGGTGGAATTTGTTGAGAATGCTGATTAGAAGATTTTTTGGGACCTCAAATCTTCCTATCTGTTCTCTAAAACATCCTCTGCAAAGAACTGTCTTTGTTGACAGTCGTTTGCTCATTTCTAAACGACGTATACTTTTGAGAAGAGGTCGAATAGAGGCTCGATGTAAGTAGTGTTCATCTTAGCATAGACATGGTTACACATCTCTATGAACTTGTCAGCGCGTTCATCAGCAAGCTCGTCTATCCCGATGATTTTCTTTGCTCTCTTGGTGATATCCCTCACCAGTCCTTTTGCACTCTTATCTTCACCAAAGATGTTCATTGCGTCTTGCTCAATACGCTTCAGCTGGCTTTTTACCCTGATATCTGAAACATCATCAGCCCCAAAACTCTTCACTACATCCATAAGGACATCAAGGATGCCATTGTGCAGACCTGCTACAAGCGCTTCAATCTCATATGCTGTGAATCGCACTGTAGTACCGTCACCATCGAGCTGCCATTTCAGATCGCTGCTCCTACTCACTGTTAGCTTTCTCTGGCCTACAGCAATGACCTCGTCAAAGAATCTTGAATCGATACTACTCTTGATAGCAGTCTTGATGATTGCAGCCTCTGGAAGTCGAATCTTGATAGAGTTCCCTCCATTTGTGACCACAAGGCACAGTCCTTCAGAAGGAGTTATCTTCTTCACATAGTCTGAAGGTGGTGCGACCTCCACAGGGGGCAGATGTTTCAACTTCTCGGATAATTGTCGGACCTCAGCTTCTGTACAAATGTATGTCTGCCTATCTCCTGAAATTGTGATAGTACCATCATCAGATCTCTCGAAAATGATCTTGTTTCCACCACCGACACCTGTGGTTTTGAGATATTCTTGCTTATAGCTACGTGCTGTCTGTGCAAGTTTTTCTAAGGCTGCGGCAACCATATGGGCTTCTCCATAACCCATTGTTATCTCTGCGCTTCCCTCGGTTCCGCGGCCAATACCAAGAGATCCATCGCTTCGTATTTTGATATACACTACCTTCCACCAATTGAAATTAAGATACCTTCATTGAAAACTATTGTGGAGATTTCAGACCATAACAGAATGGTCATAAGAATTCAGAATGACCGATGAAATATCATGAAAAAGGAAGAAGCTCCTGAAAAGACCTTCACACTTTCAGGAGTGCCACAGGAAGAAAATGTCTGTCCTTTCAGCAAAGGTAAATGGAAGAAAGCTGGTGATGCCCTCGTATTCTTCATGCTTTTTGTTACACCAGTACTATTCTTGATAGCTTTAATTTCCACTAGATTGTTCTAACATGCAATAGAGTTGATTGCAGAAGGCGAATGGCCTCCTGCAGTTGAGTATTCTAAATTGAGTCTGTCACATCGAAAGCTAGAGTCCCTGCTTCCTTTGTCGTGAGTGCGAGATCGATGGTGTGCTCACCCTCGGGAAGGGGATCTCCTTTGACAATGAGTTCTATCTCAACACCAACCTTGATTGGAAAAGTGTTTTCTGCACTAACTTCAGACCCAAGAACTTCACCATCTACGGACCTGATTGTAAGGGAGTCTAGTGAGTACTCATTACCATCCACCTTGATTGGTGCTACAGCTGTTGTAGTACCTGGTGATAATGAGTTCTTCAATTTTAACGAAAAGCCGCCCTCGACATTTTCGAGGCTTCCTTTAATGTATAGCTTCCTTAGCAAGAACGCTGGAATTTGCATTTGTCATTTAGCCTCCGACTAATTGTGTTTGGCCAGCAATCTTGTGAATCTTTTATAAGTTCCGAAGGTGGCTTGTGTGTTCTTTTTGGGAGAAATTCCTTCCGCAAAAGAGTAAAAAGCCCTCAACTGTCGAAAGGAATTGAAATCCCCCCACTTAAGGAGTGAATTTGCTGTTGGTCTTTGATATATTCGGTGATATTTTCGGAACATTCACTTTGATGATTATTGGATTCTTTATCTTCGTCATTGTCATAGTTATTATCGGCGTTGGCTTTGCCTGCCGCGCAGGTTCTGGCGTTGCTAGTACGATGACTCGTGGCTTTTCCATCGAGGCGCCATCTTTTGTAATTCCTGATCAGCATCGAGGTCAGAGACGATCAGATGGCTCAGAGATGAAGACAGTACGGTTGCCTGAGAAATGTCCCTCATGTGGAGGGGCGGTTTCTCAAGAAGGAATTGATTGGACCGGACCTCTAGAGGCAAAGTGTAACTACTGCGGAGGCACTCTTAGAGCCTCTTTCGAGAGCGTTTAGTGCTCTTATCCCCCCAATGTCGGGATTATACTGACACTCTTAGTCAATGAGGATACCTGAGGACATGCTAGAGGAATATATATCCAAATACGAGGAAGCTTTTTCACTAGCATTTCACGCAACTTCTTAGGACTTGCGCTGCCCACCCACGAGGAAAACCCAATGGTCGAAGCACTTGAGATGCAGGAAGATGGCACAACACTCAACGTAGATATAACTAGGGAGAGTCTGCAGCCAGACCGGGTTTTTTGTGTTGTAGACGACATGAATAAGAACGTCTACATATGGTTGGGCAAGGAAGCTAACGTACGCAGGCGATTCGTGGGAGCACAAGTTGCAGGTAAGATTAGGGGTGAGCTAAGCACAGGATTTAGGGTCCGTTCATTGGACCAAGGAGATGAACCTCCAGATTTTTTCAACTCATTGACTCGTGACTGACAGGAGAACATGTCTCAAGTCACAGCCACAAGATTCTATAGAGTATCAGATATCGCACTTTAGAGGTCACCAATTTGAGAGGACTAATGAAGACCGCCCGTGGTGTAGGACTCCTGGAACTTCGGGAAGTTGACGATCCAAAGCCCAAGAGAAACGAGGTCCTGATTGAAGTAGCTGCTGCTGGTATCTGTGGGACTGATATTCATATCAAGTATGATCAAGCATTCTATACCCCTCCTGTTATCTTAGGTCATGAGTACTCGGGCAAAGTTATTGGAGTCGGTGAAGATGTCACCTCTTTCACACCTGGTGATCGTGTTGTTTCTCCAGCTACTGCTTATTGTGGTAAGTGTCACCAGTGTAAGACTGGACATATGAACAGGTGCACAGCCAAAGATAAGAGAATCTTGGGAACTTCGAATGCCAATGGTGCTTTTGCGAAATATCTCGTAGTACCCGATTACATTGTCCATCATGTTCCCAAAGGAGTATCACTGGAAGAGGCAGCACTTGCCGAACCATTTGCATGCGTAGTCCATTCGGTAATTGACAAAACTCCAATCTGTCCGGGAGACGTTGTGGTTGTCCAAGGACCTGGCACTATGGGTTTGATGGCTACGCAAATAGCCAAGTCAATGGGAGCTGGCAAAGTTATCGTCACGGGTGTAACTGCTGACAACTGGCGTTTTGATATTGCTAAGAAAATTGGCGCTGATTTGACGATAGATGTCCAAAGCGAGTCTGATCCCGTAGGGATTGTCAATGCTGAGACTGATGGTCGAGGTGCGGATGCAGTCATAGAAGCATCTGGTGCATGTGTAGCTTGTACTCAAGCTTTAGACTTCGTGAAGGTTGCAGGACACGTGACACTTCTCGGAGTAAGAGGACAGCCCGCAAATATAGACCTTGACCCAATCATTGTAAAAGAACTTACTATGTCCGGTACTTGGGGGACACTTCCATCGTCCTGGGTGACTACGCTCAGACTCATGTCTTCACACAAGGTAGATGTTTCACCGTTAATCACTCATCGTATCTCTCTAAGAGAATGGGAGAAGGGCTTTGAACTAATGGAAAGCCAAAAAGCAATCAAGATCCTCTTCGTTGAGCTTGAGTGAAGATGGATGGTGAATAGATGTACCTGACAAAGGATACTAACCCTGAAGAGTATGCAATCTATGAACATCCAGGTATGAAAGGAGTGCGACGTAAACGATTTCTCAACCCTGATAATTCTTCGACGAACTTTGCGTTACGCGCGTACATAATCGAACCTGGTGGTCACACCTCTCATGATATGCATCCACATGAACATGGAGTGTACATGCTCAGTGGAGAAGCAATTGTCACGGTTGAAGATGAGGAACTACTACTACAACCTGGGGATGTCCTACATATTAGCGGTAATGAGTCCCACCAGTTCTTCAATCGAGGATCAGAACCTGTGAAATTCCTATGCGTTCGGGATTTCACTTCTTCTTAGGTGCCCAAACATCTAGACAGTCTTGTACAGTAGCGACGTGTGATGCCGCTGGACCTCCGCCCATGACTATCGCAACAGAACAGGCTTCCATGATCTCCTCTCTTGTTGCTCCTAGAGTAAGAGCTTGTTTAGTGTGATAAACCATACACTCCTCACATGGTGAGAGAACAGAAGCCACGATACAGATTATCTCTTTGAATTTGGCTGATAGAGCACCGTCTTTGTGCACTGTCTTTTGAAGATCGGTAAATGCATTTCTTGCATCAGGAATATCCCGGTTTAGTGCACCAAAGTGTCTCATGAAACTTTTCAGTGTCTTCTCAACATCATCAGTCATTGGATCATTCCTCAGATTCACTGGGCTGGTGTACCCAGATTCCACTCGGACTGGGAATAGCGGCTCTGATATAAAGCCTGTGCAGTGTCCCTCTCTTCCTGTGATAGACTTCCTTTCTTGACAATCTGTTCGGAGATCTTTTCGATGCGATACGCTATCGCATTCTTGATTGCTTCATCTGAGGGACACACTTTGACGTGATCAGCAATATTCGTTACAATGTCCCGTTTACTGTCCATGCATCGGACTCGGGTTTTATCACGGAGAAACACGGGCTGTCCTTTTGGTGGTGAAAGGCTCTGCCGAAGCATTGGAAGGTCCGCGTTAATCAATAAAGTGCCATGTAGAAATGCAACTCCTCTCTTGAGCCAACCTGCGGTCCCAGTAATCTTCAGGTCATTGATTCTGATACACGATCCAACAGGGTCGTACCTAGTGGGAACATCAAGCGATTGGAGTGCAGTCGCCACATTACCAATGAACAACTCATAGATCTCCCTCAATGACTGTGGGACATATCTCTCACTCCTATTCGCACAGATTGAGAAGTTTAGGTTTCCAAAGTCGTGATAGACCGCTCCTCCTCCCGTAAACCGTCGAGCTACAGCTATCCTATTCTCTTCACAGTATGACAGATTCACCTCTTTGTGTACACATTGAAATCTGCCAATTACTACGGCTCTATCAGAACGCCAGAACCGAAGTGTGTTTGATTTCTCAGCTCGACTTGCTGTTATCCTAGCTACTGCCTCGTCAAATGCAAGGTTTTGATAGACATCTGTACTATCCTCATCAATCAGCCGCCAGGTCATTCGTATTTCACTCGTTTATTCTATTTCACATTCCACATACACATGTTCCTGATTAGCTTGTTGTACGCTCAAAAGGGTGGGTTACCGATGGCTAAAGTAAGTTGCTCGCCATCGGTGGAAGGCCTCAGAGCAACGATTGAGGCTTGGAGCAGATGTCGTTGTATTCGAGGCTGACACATAATGGATGTGTCACCAAATAATTTCCATTATTGAATTTAAGGACCAATAATCTGTTGTTGACATTTAGAAGTGCAAATTATAGCAATTCTTTGGCTTGGAGCAGATGTCGTAAGACCATTTTCTATTATTTGTGAGTGAGTGAACTCACGTCAAGAAACTTCTGTGTTCCACCTTTCTTACGACTGCTGTCACCAGCATCTGAAAAACTAGAGTCTTTCAAAGTGTCGAAAACTTTGCCCCTCTTCATAGGAACATCATTCCTCCGATGGGACCCGGCTTCTGTCCGCTGCATTGACTCACCCTCACCAGTCAGTGTGATAGCAGACGGTGTTTCCACAGCATTTACCATGGCAGGGTCTTTACTCCTCGCAAACTCCACAAGTGAAGTCTGGTCATAGCAGTCGGCCACGGACTCCCCCTTCAAGGCTGGTGTCCTATGGGAGAGTGCGGACTTCCCATGAGAAGAAGATTTCTTCCTTCGGGCTTTCAGTATGGCTCTCTCCTTAGATGTGAGCCACATCCCTAGTCCGTTCTCATCTCTCAGTGATGGGATGAGCATGATGAGGCGCTTCCCGATATTGAGAGCGCCATTCAGGTCGGCGTTCATTTTTAGGCCACAGGTAGCACAGATGAAGAGG
This sequence comes from Candidatus Thorarchaeota archaeon AB_25, assembly GCA_001940705.1. Taxonomy (GTDB): domain Archaea; phylum Asgardarchaeota; class Thorarchaeia; order Thorarchaeales; family Thorarchaeaceae; genus SMTZ1-45. Next base: position 859 of record MEHG01000008.1, on the reverse strand, counting down.
TTCTGCTTTGGTCGTATTCCCTTATGCCCGCACTTGTGACACATGATTGAGGTCCATTGCTCAGGAACTGCAATGAACTTCTTGGAATCAAAACCAAGTGAAGCAAACTTGTGTTCTAACATGACATGAATCCGTGCAAAAGCCCAACGATGGATCATCCCTCTGAACCGTCGCCCCTTATAGTTCCCTCTTCGAGCACTGTTTCGGATTCCCTTCAACTTCCCAATTGAAACATAGAGGTCGTAATCCTCTGTCATCTCCCTGACATAGTCAGAGAGATCTTTCACAAGTTTCCTGTCGTATTCCTTGCTTACTCGCTCTCTTTTTCCACTCATTCTTCTAAGTTGAGCGGTCACCCTATCAGGATTCTCATCAGTGGAGAGTAGATGTTCTTTCTCTCTCTGGAGAGAAAATACTCTCTCATCCAGCGACTTCATACGTTGGAGTTTGTCCTCCTGTTTCCAATATCGGGTCTGTTTGTACCCCTTCTTGGTAAGTAAAACAGAGCATGCAGCCTTGTTAATTCCAAGGTCGATAGAGAGAATAGCTGGAGGTTTTCCATCTGTATTGATACTATCAACCACAAGAGTGACAGTGAATATTGCCCACCACTTACGACGAGAGTCCTTGAAGATTCGGACAGTCTTCACTTCTCCCTCCCTCATTCGGTTGAGATGAAATGAGGAGATGGAGAGGGGAATCATGAGCTTGTCATGTCGTACTCTTCCTTCACTCACCGAATCAAGAGAGTCCCTGAGCTTCAACCAGTGCTTTATCTCGAGCTCTGGCGAATTTACAATTTCAAAGCGTTGAGTAAACGCAAAGCGTGGGATCTTCCGAGTGGAGTACCCTCTTGTCC
>MEHG01000007.1 GCA_001940705.1 Candidatus Thorarchaeota archaeon AB_25 | reverse complement strand
GAGAATCCAGTGAGTCATGGAAATATGGTGTTCCCAGACTATTTTGGCGAGTTCCGAAACTTAATGCACGAGGCAACAAAGAACGCCCTCCCTGTCTATGAAGAGATTGAGAAGAAGTACAAGAAACTGTTTGGCAAGTATTTCGGAGGTCCCGTCGACTGTTACAAGTGTGATGATGCTGATGTCGTCTTCACCTCTCAGGGCTCAATGGGAGCCGAGGCAAAGGATGCCATTGACGAGCTTCGTGAAGAGGGTTACAAGGTAGGGAACGCAAGGATTCGAATGATACGACCCTTCCCAGTTGACAAAATCCGAGAGCTTGGAAACCAAGTGAAAGCATTTGCGAGCTTTGACCGTGGGGTTTCATACGGGTTTGGTGGTCCTGTGGCTAATGATATTCGTTCTACATTGTACCACACAAAACACCGCCCAATGATCAAGAGTTACATTGGTGGGCTTGGGGGCCGGGATATGACAGTGTCTGACATCAAAGCGGTGATCTTGGACACATTCAAAGCCGTGGAGAGTGGGGATCTGGGTCCAGAAGAGACCTGGAACGATTTGAAGGAGTGAGTGAAATGGTAGCAACTAAAGAAATGCCACTCAAGGAATATGTGTTGAAGGGTAACGCGGCATGTGCTGGTTGCCAGGACATGGTTGCTCTCAGACATGCTAACAAGGCACTCGAAGGAGACGTTATCCAAGTTGTCCCTGCATGTTGTACAGCTGTTGTTCAGTCACTCTGGCCAAAAAGCGGTCTTGGTATTCCGGTTCTCAACACTGCATTCATGGCATCAGCCGCCACTGCATCAGGAGTGAGGGCCGCGTTAAAAGCAAAGGGCAACGACCATACCACAGTGATGGTGTGGGCGGGTGACGGTGGAACCTTTGATATTGGTATCCAAGCCTTAAGCGGAGCGTTCGAGCGGAGGACCGATTTCCTGTATATCTGTTACAATAACCAAGTCTACAGCAACACAGGCACTCAGAGTTCTGGAGCCACACCAATTCACGCTAAAACAACGACTGCATGGTTCGGTAAGGCTGAGCCTGAAAAGATGTTTGATTTCATCGTGGCTGCTCATGAACCCGTATATCAGTTCACAGCAAATACTTCCTATCCTCGAGACCTCTTTGATAAGGTTAAGAAGGCACGTGAGTTCGAGGGTCCCAAATTTGGACACATCTTCCTACCCTGTCCTCAGGCATGGAATTATCCAGTGGAGAAGGGAGTCGAGATTGGAAAGCTTGCGGTAGAGACTGGATACTGGATTCAATGGGAACGTGTAGGTGATGAGTTCACACTCGGAAGACATAGCAAGAGATTCCAGGACCCTGAGAAGAGGAAACCCATCGATGAGTTCTTGAAGATGCAAGGTCGATTCTCACATCTCTATAAGCCAAAACGGGCTGACAAGAAGATCAAGGAGTTCGAGGACTTCATCCAGCACAGATGGGACATGCTCATGCGGACTTTCACGTAGCTAGTCCATTATCCTCGATATGAGGATTCCTTTGCAAGTAAGAAATAACCATTGAAAAACTGCTTACTGTTCTAAACTTTGGAGAATCAGGTATGTGAGACCACCTGCGTATGCTGAAACAATTCTCCTGATGCGGTGTTCCTCATCTAAGTGGTCTATATCTCCAATAGATATGTCTGAACGAGCTGACTCCTCAGCAATGAACCTTGAAACCCATGGGAGATCCATGAGTGCATCTCCAACATCAAGAAGCTGCAATATTCGATAAGCTGTTTCAAAACAGAGGGCATGAGCGAATCTCTCTGTTTCCTCACCAAGTGAGCTCCTGTGACCTTCAACTACCTCGATTATTACATCGAAAGCTTCGATGATTTGGTCGATGATCTCATCTGATGCTATTTCTTCCAATGTTTCTTCTGAAACCTTCTGTTTCAGTGAAGCGAGTATGATTCTGAAACGACGTTCAGGAGTAATTCGAGGTTTCTCCCCAATCTTCGCTTTCTGTTTGTAATCTTTCAACTCCTCAAACAAAGCAGCTCCGGGATCATACTCCTGCGAGAGTCTCTCCGCAATCTCGATATTTTCTCCTGTGAGTAATTTTATGAAATGGTCAAGTTCGCTGCTCTTACTTTTGCCATGACGAATTCTGTGTATCTCCGAGTAATTGTCTGTAAGCTCATGCAACAGGAATGAAATGAATTCTCGTTGGCCCCAGGGAACACTCTCTCCTGCGATTTCAGATGAATATAGTGAACACGTTGTTATTTTTGAAGCATAATGTTTCAGTACATCCAATGTTTTGAATAATCTACTACAAATCTTGGGATTTCCAATTAGAGGCCAATCAAAAGGTCTTCGCATTGCGCCCCCAGTGATTTGATTCTTCAACATTGTCTTGGCTTGCATTGATGCTATGTATGCTGCTGTTTCTTCAACTATCTGTTCCTCATTGAGCGGGAATACTTGATCAATGTCAAAGGGGTACTTAGTTGAACGCATTATCACCATAGCGACAAGTGAACTGAGCCTCTGAGCCCTCATTGTTTCATCAATTGTATACCCTCTACCGATGGGATTAGGTTCGAATACGATGTCATGTATACCTCGGGATTCCATTGCACTAGACATATGCTTCACAAGTGAATCTCGTGACTCATCTGATTTCATTAGGTTGCCAATGAACTGCATTATGCCATCAATTGGGTACTCCTCAGGCATTATAGTCGGACTAATGATGAGCTTAGGAATTGCCATCAGCCAAAGTAGTGCAATTGCCTCATTTTTTGCAGCATTGATGATTTGTTGACCTGACTGGAACTCATCGTTGTCCAATGTGAAACCTACCCAGCGGGGAGCATCCATGAGGAACTGCATAGTTTCATCATTATGGAAAGTCTTAGAGAGTAAATGCTTCTTGACTGTTTGATACATTTCCAGAGGATCTGAGGAAGTGATAGAGAAACTAGCAAGTCCAAGATCTTCTCTCAACTCAAGAGCGTCCTTCCTGCACCACCCCTCAATTGCTCTATAGAGCCAGGTCTGATGGACGTTGTCAACAATTGCTCTTGCCATAGACCCAAGGTCAGAGCTCATCAACCATCCTCCTCAAACAGGTTATTCAAGACGTCCTGACGGGTCACGTTTCCCTCGAGCTCGAATCTGATGTAAAGGAGCATATCAAGAATTGCTCTCTCTACATCAATTTCCACGCCCGAGTCAACCATCTTTGAAAAGGACAGGTTTCCTAGTTCTTTTTCCAACTCAGCATTATCGGGGACCTTGAGGCTCTTTCCAGAGTCAAACTCAATGACATCATCTAGACCCCTGTACCTTACATCAACCACCGTACCATATGGATTGCTTCTATTTCTAACATAAACCCTCATTCGGGGCTTTAGCCCATAGAACTCAATATCATCAAGTAATTTCGTGAGTCTAGTCTGTAAGAATGAGCTTGAAACATATGCTCTCTTTAAGTCACTAAGAGGAATCCTCTCAGCAAGATGCGACGCGATTTGAATCTCCCTTTTGTAACTGAATGTTTCAAGGCCAATCCCGGAGTCTTTCAGAAATGATTCAACTCCGAAACTACCAAGAGTGTCAATCGTAATCTCAACAGGTTTGATTTGTCCCATCTCGTCAAGAACGATTCCACCAGCGACATCAAAGGTTCTGACATCCTCTGGTCTGAAGCTGGGCAGCATCACTCCTGATAAGCTCTTGTGAGTAACTTCAATCAACACAGCGTCAACTGATGTTTGTTGGGCTGAACAGTAGAACAACCCGGGGAGGAAAGCATAGAGGTTTTCGGATTCAGTTGTTTCCTCACCCTCGTTGACAAGGGGCATAGAGTACCCTACACCTTGGAAATAACCGAGATCAGAGACTCCTATCAACCACTCATCTTCAGGAAGAACGCTTTCCTGAATCTCGACCAGCCGTAGTGACCTCTTACTCGGTATGTACAAAAACTTCTCACCGGTCCCGATGTTGCGGATGTTCACATAGAATTTGAATCTTTGGCAAGTGTCCACTTCAGATATCAATCAGGTTCTTCTTCGAATCGTTTTGTATGCCACCACTACTATTGCTGCAACAGAGCCAACTATAAGTCCCGGTATAACAAGTCGCTCTGGTCTAAACTCTGCATATTGTGGATCTGTACCATCCTCATACTCTTTGACGTTCGTCACAGCATCGTTGTCTGGGTCTTCTAAGGAATCATCGACTGCAGGATTAAGCCCATTCTGAATCTCCCATAGATCTGGCATTGTGTCCGAGTCCGAATCCGGGTGATTTGGGTTGCAGTTGTAAAGATATTCAACTAGATTCAGAACACCATCAGAATCATTGTCTCCTTCCGCATCACTTGGGTCTAGGGGATCGAGTTCGTGTTCAACCTCCCAAGGATCAGGGAGTGTATCTGAATCTGAATCGTTTGAGAAACGATTTGTACCAATAAACATCTCCTGAGCGTCGCTAATTGTGTCTAGATCTGAATCCAAAGAGAAGTACTCGTCGTCAAACCAGAACTCCTCACTATCAAGTATATCATTACCATCGATATCAGTTTCATAGGACAATTTCAATTCATGTCCAACACCTGTTCCGCCAGTATTGGCAATGTGCAATCTGTATAGTCCTTTAGAAACCACGTGCTCACTGATTATCTGGGTATGTTCCCATGGAGATGCATCAGGATCAACCATTTGAGTCACAAGCTGATCGTTGGGATTATAGAGCGAAATTGTTGTACCACCACCAAACCATCGGCACGTCACGTTGATTGCAGTAGGAGTACTGATTGCAAATGTGAAATTTCTCTCATGACTAGTTACTAATGTAAAACTTAGATCATATGTTGTAGGTTCTCCATAGGTTCTCGCCATAGTAAATGCCATAGCGCTCCCAATTGCTTTTACTGCCTCAGTGGCTACCGGATAGTCATAGAGAGGATTGTTCCATCTGTCTAGTGGTGTGTGGTAGGCTGTGTCATATGCAAAACCACTCTCATGTGCAAAGAGCGCGGTGTATCCCCGTTGCGAAAATGGGTAATGATCGGAACGTGTCCATGCTGAGAAATCAATGGACATGATTGGCTGAATCATATGTTGGCCATAAGTCTGGCTCATCGCCCTGGTTAAGTCTGCCCAATATGCTCCTTCATGATATGAGCCAATGGGATATACCATCAGAACCTGGGCGCCCTGCGGAGCTCCTGGGTCTGGCACTAAAAGCATGTCCACGTTGTAGTATGCTAAGAGTTCGATATTTCTGTCCTTCATGATGTGGGAGACTTCTGTGCTTCCCAGGAGCCCAACCTCTTCAGCATTCCAAAATCCGAAGTAGATGTCTAATGGCCATTCATACATCGACATCACCCTGGCTAGTTCCAAGGATGCGGCGACACCAGTGCCATCGTCATTGGCTCCTGGTGCAATTGAAACTGAATCATAATGTCCTCCCACCATGAGAGCTGGTGCATCCACAGGTAAGTACCCCGGTAGTTTGCCTAAGACTGACGCGTATTCTCCGAGGACTTCCACCTCAATTCTGCCACTGGAAACTGCATATAATTCATCAACAATCCAGTTTCTTGCAGCGATATTTTTTGCTCCCAAATCGGTTGGGATTCCTGCGGGTCTCGACCCGTTCTCAGTGAGCTTTATGATGTAGCTCTGAAATGAGCTCATGGAAACTGTATCGAAGACTCGTTGTGCATAGTCCACTCCATAGACCCTTTCAGGTGGTGCAACTGCTAGTTCATGCACCGAGGTAGAGGCATCATCCAGTACAACAATCTCATTATTCACTGGACTAACAAGTATGAACATAAAGATGAGGAAGATTGGAAGTCCTCGTTTCATATTATGGCCTCTTCTAATTCCATGGGTCTTTTCTACTACGAATATAAACAAATGCACCGATTACAGCAATTAGTAACACTGGTGTGACGACCAGCTCTGTAGGAATATCCATAGGCTCGGGCTCTTGTGGGTCCGTTCCATTAAGGTACTCCTCGAGATTGCTGATTCCATCTTTGTCAAGATCAAGATTCGCATCGTCTTCCAATGGATTTAGTCCATGCTCGAGCTCCCAGAGGTCGGGGATCAAGTCATTGTCAGAATCTGCGGAGAAGGGATTGAGTCCTCCAGAATACTCCTGCGCATTGCTTAATCCATCCGAGTCCACGTCCTCGCTGCCATCTGAGGGGTCTCTCGGATCAAAGCCGTTATCGACCTCGTATTTATCAGGCATTGCATCGTTGTCCGAATCAGCAAGAAAAAGGTTCGTTCCTAGAAACAGTTCCTCCGCATCACTCAAACCATCACCGTCTTGATCAGTTTCAAAGAGCCCTGGGTCGATCCAGTATTCCTGACTATCCAATACACCGTTGCCCTCAATATCAGCCTCAATAGTGACACTGATCTCATAACCAACAACACTGTTGTGACTGTTGTACACAATCAATGTGTACTGCCCATTTTGAGTCACAGACTGGCTGAGGACTTCTGATGGGCCCCATGCTGAAGAGTGATTATACTCTCTAGATGCTATCAGAGTACCCTCAGGATTAAACAAGTAGAAGGATGATGTGCCGCCAAACCATCTTGCTGAGATGTTCATTATAGTTGGTGTTGTGACAGTTATATAGATCTGTTCCCAAACATCATTTCTGAGAGAGAATTCTGACTCAATCCTTATCTGTTCACCCAAGCCACGACTCATAGTATAGGCAATACTCGCACCAATCGCTGCGGTTGCTTCTCGGCCAAGATTGTAACTGTATCCAATTTTGTTCCATCTATCAGTTGAGCTCTGATATGCATCATCATTTGTTAGGCCGGATTCAAATGCACACATCACAGGAAAGCCGTTTTGATAGAAAGGGTAATGGTCTGAGGATTCCCAGAGATAGAAATAATTGGATGGAACAGGAACAATGAGGTTCGTTCCAATGTTGTTGCTCATCTGACGAGCCAGATTTGCCCAGTAAAGACCAGTGTGGTATCCCATCTCTGAATAACCAAACTGGACCCTCTCATCCATAGGTAATGAACCGTCTCCGACCAAGAGTGTGTCAACATTGTAAAGCATCAGCAGCTCAATTCCTCTGCTCACGAAAGCGCTCGCAACCTGTGGGCTGCCATCCATACCGTTCCAACTGAGGAGACCATTGAATGCGATGAAGTAAATATCGAGCGGCCACTCATACATCGACATCACATTGGCGAGTTCCAAGACTGCTGCTATCCCACTCCCATCACAATTAGCACCTGGAGACCCCTGAGCTGAGTCATAATGCGCGGTTATTGCAAATGCGGGATTATCACCGGGGAGGTATCCGGGTAGTTTTCCTACAACGTTCAAACAGTTTCCAATTATCTCGGTTTCAATTCTTCCATGTGAGAGTTCTTCTAACTGTTGTATAATGTAATTCCTGGCGTACATGTTAGCTCCTGCAGTTGCCATGGAGTAGTCCAGGATCCATCTCGAACCGTTCTCAGTAAATTTCTGTACAAAACCAGTGTAACTAGACAGTGAAACCTCTGCGAATATGTCCTCTGAGTAATCTTCACCATAGACTCTTGTTAGGATATCTGATGGAGTATCAGCCTGCACGGTATTTTCAGTTGGTGCAATATCCACACTTGGAACCATGGGCATGACTAATAATAGTACCAATACACTTAGAATCCACAGACGTTTCATGTTATCTTGCCCGATACAAAACCCTTCAAGAAGGTTCTCCTAGCAGCAAAGAAGCGTAGGTATTTCAGGGTTTTTGATACAATTTGGGTGTCGAAGAAAGTGGTTGAATTATAAATGCCAATAGCAGATTTCCCCACCGTCTTAAAAATCAAGGATCCGATTCATGGTTATGTTTCTCTCACTGCATTGGAGAAAGAAATCATTGATTTACGACTAAGTCAGAGACTCCGATACATTCAGGGACCTGCCGGTCTCTCTCTTGTATACCCTGGAGCAGCTATTTCTCTAATGGGTAGAACCTTTGGTTTTATGCACATGACTGAAGTATTTTTGGAGTACTTAGGCGGAGAAGTTGATGAGGTGCTCAAGGGTCGTTTGGCATCCCTCCTGCTCATGCTGACCAATGGACCATGGGCGAATGTTTCCGAGGAGTACCTCTCTGTGCGAGGTGTTGACAGACCAAAGATTGCCAAGATAATCGTCGAGCAGTCAACAGTTGGAGATTTAGTTGAAAAACATGGGTTTACGAAAAATGAGGTAATTGACCTCATTCACAAAGGAATCCCAATAAGGGGACTCCGACTTGATCTTATCCATTGTCCCATTAACCCAGAGCTAATTGACGATCTTATACGGGACTCATACTTTGCAGGAGTAGAATATGCCCAGCTAGAGTTCAGAAGACTGTTCTCTGCAACAAGGATTGCGAAGAATAAGATCGCTGTTGAACGGAGTTCTCTATTCACTCTCGAGTCTTACTTGTCTGCAGCAGCGAATATGTTCGAAGCTGTCTACTTCCATAAGACTGTACGAGCTGCAGAGCTCATGTTACTCAGAGTCTTAGATGAGGCTGGGTCGCAACTCTTTGCCTTGCCTACAGAAGATTCAGAATCATATCTGAGGTGCGATGACCTGACTTTTCTCCACCGTTTACTCCATGTCAATCCTGATGACAGCGAGGAGATTCGTACTGCTAATCGCATCTTTGATGACTTCAGTAGAAGGAATCTCATTAAGTTGGCTAGTTCCAGAGCCATATCAGATCCAACATTCTTGGGGAGACTTTCTACAGCTGACGGGATATATGGGCTTGAGAAGGAGATCGCTGATGATGCTGGAATCGATCCTGGTCATGTCTACATCGACTTTCCAGACAGAATCTCAGTGACCTTTTATCCTGGACGATTTGGTTTTGAAGATCTAGCACTCTTTGAACGAGGGTCAAGCGGCTACGAATTTTGGCATGCTACTGACCTAAGTCCAATGGCTAGGAGCTTCTCAAGAATCCTAAAGCCAGTGCGTGTCTACACTACACGCGGATACAGACCTAAGGTGAAAAAATCCGCAGACCGAGTTCTTGAGAGTGTGGACACACCAGGCAGTCAATAACACAGTATGCCACAATACATAATATCTCCCACTCCATGAATTGCAGTATTGGTGAGAACAATGAGTGACATGCCATCAGAGGTAATTGGACAAGTAGTATCATCACAGAATTTTGCGATGATGGTTATAGGAGCTGCCGTCTGGCTTTTGGGTTTGTACATACCATTCATTGGACCTTTGGTCGTAGTGTGTGGTTTCGGGCTAACTGTGATCTCAACAGTTCAAGCTGCAATGACAAAACCTGTGACTTCAGCATTTCCCGGCCTATTGTTAGGAGGAGCTATCCAAGTCATAGGATACTATATTGGCTGGATTCCACTGTTTGGATTCTTTATCAGTCCCCCCTTGATAGTTATTGGTGGAGTCTTGATTCTCTTCTATGGATCATCCCTTGCACTTCAGAGAGCTGATATCCCCATAGTCAAGGACATAGAAGGTTTCATTGAATCAAGGAAGAAGAAAGAAGCACCGAAGGAAACAGAAGAAGAAGTTGTAGATGTAGACGAAGAATCCGCTGAAGAATCAGACACCTCTGAACAATAATTGAGTAACCCGCAGAGGCATCGAAAAAGGGCTTACCGGAAATGCCCTTAATAGTGTATCATGAAAATCAGATGTAGTTGACAACACTCTCTTTCAGTGGTGTATACTAGTGTTCTCATGCAAGAGATGCGGTGACCCTCTTTACATTCGTAGGGCTGAGCTAAAGGAAAAAATCCTGACGATGGAAGTGCAGTGCATAAGAGGCCACAAAAGTATCCGCCGACTATCTGAACATCAGGCAAAGGACATGGCTCCTGAGGTGTTCAAGAGACTATATACTTGTACAGAATGTGGTTCTAATATGACCCATATTGAGGAACGGGGGCGCGGAAATAATATTGAGAGTATATTCCTTTGCCCAATACACGGACCTCAGAAACGTGAGTTCCCTCGTTCTTATCATGCAATTGTTGAGTTAGCTGGTGCAGATGTTGACAGTCCTCGTTCCATAATTGACTCCTTCAGATGCCCTCAATGTGGTCTCGTCTATGCAGTCAACGAGATTGACCAGCGGCGTGGTGTTATAGAGGTAGAAACTCGATGTGCGAATGGTCACAAAGCCACAAGATACCTACCAAGTAGTCTTGAAACCTCTTTACTCAAGAACATCCTACAGCGAGTGGTTCATTGTGACAGGTGTGGTCTACCTGGACACATAATAGAAGTTGAAAGAAGTGACAATACCGCTCGACTCACCATAGCTTGTCCTATTCATGGAACCACAAAGAAGGAACTTCTCTCCACGCAAGTGGACCTCCTTCAAGAGGCAGTTTCAGAAATCCCTGAAGATGCAGTTGTGAAGGCTACTCTAACATCTCATGATTGTCGTCGTACTCTTGCAATTAGGAGCATCGAAGAAAGTAAACAGGGCTACAAACTGAAGTGTGTTTGTCCAGGTACAAAAAACACCTCTGACAGAGTCTTACCACTAACATGGAACGACCCTGTCATTAATCGAATAACAACGGCAATGCTGACCTGTGATGATTGTGGGCATCTCACTCACATTCTGGACAAAAAGAAGACCAAGAAGAAAGTTGGTTTTAGAATAGTATGTCCGTTACATGGCGTTATGACACGTGAGGCACCTCCTGATGTCTTCAAGCTCATTTCAAAACATCAAGCATTGATAGATCGCATGCCGTCCATTGTGAGAAGCCTGAGCTGCGAAAAATGTAGTATGCCTGTTAACGTTCGCGATGTTGAAGAAAGACGTGGTCTGATCGAATTTGATGTTGAATGTCGGAATGGACACAGGAGCACGCGTTTATTCATACCAGGCCTTGACCAAGAAACGTTGACAGGTCTTTACAGAAGGTTGTATCAATGTCCAGAATGCTACGAACCACTAGATTTGGTCTACATTGAACCCAGAGGTCGTGAAGACCGAGTTGTATTATTATGCTCCCTTCATGGGAAAACTGTCTTAGACATCCCGCCAGACCATGCAGAAGCAATGCAAAGGGCTTACAACGAGATACAAGAGGACAAGATAAAACCTCCAGTCGAAGCGAATGAACCAGAATCTCCTGAAATTCTCGAGGTTTCAAGCGTATCATCGGCTACGAGCGAAACAGGCATTGCGGTTCTCCGGGGATGTGAGATTGTTGGAGGTAAGTTCGACTTCAAGGTCAAGATCAAGAACGACAGTGGTTATGTGATTACCAATGTCACCGTTTCTATCGTCGCATATCCCCAGGACTGTATGGAATTAGCAGGTGAAAATGTCAAGACAATATCACGAATTGAAGTTGGTGGCTTCAGAAGTCCCCAATTCACATTCTATCCAACAAAGGACTGTGTTCAAGGCAAAGTAGTTGCTACTGTATCTTATATTGACTTTTTAGACCAGTTACATACTATGAGCGTTGAACCATATCTGATACGGTCTGTTTGTGATTTACTTCAACCATCAAAGAAGACCTCTGAGGCATTCAACCTTGTGTTGATAGGACTCGAGAAGACACAACAAGAACAGACGTTAGATTGGAATGCTCAGGTCCTATTCACAAAGGCGGAGAAGATACTACCAGCAAAGAATTTCCACATCGTAGACTGTGAGGAACGCATTGTGGGTGGAGAATTCATCGGTACGATCAGGGGCTATGCTGAAGGGAAGTACACACAGAAGAAAATAGCAGTGGTCATTTTGATTAGTGGACCCGAGAACGGTCGTCATTCATGTGTCAAAGTTGAAGCACTAGGTGAAGATGTGGCTATGTTGCCAACCACCATTGATGAGTTAGCTGATACAATGGACTCTTGGATCTGTCTTCGGTGTGGTGCACCATTGGAGCTGGAACAGGTTGAGGAAATGGGACGCCGACTCCCAATTCGTTGCAAATATTGTACTCATACGCTGACGCTGACTCTTTATTTGCAGTAGGAATACCTTTTAGGAACTATCGCTAATCTGGAATAGTTTCGCAACCGCGCGCCAAGTGGAGGAGAGAACGATTTTCACTTGTAAGAAATGTAAGGAACCTTTCTACGTTCAGGCTGGGGAATTGAGAGGTAACACACTTCGAGTATATTGCCAATGTCTGAAAGGTCACAAAGGGAAGAGGGACATTTCAAAATATCAGGCTGATAGTATGGCCAATGAAATCTTCGCAGGAATCTTCACATGTATTGAATGTGGATCCACGATGTCCTTGATGAACACTGATGTGGGTCGGCACAAAGCTGAGTATGTCTTCATTTGCCCAATACATGGTCCTCAGGGAAGACAGGTTCCTTCTTTCTATCACACCTCGGTTACAGGAATGCAAGCCAACATGAACGCCTCAAAGTCGATTCTTGACTCTTTGAGTTGTCCAAGGTGTGGCGAGGTTTTCGTTGCCACGGAGATTACTGAGAAAAAAGGAATCCTTGAGATCAAAGCACGATGTTCCAATGGGCACAAAGAAATGAGATTCGTACCAAAGATATCTGACGAGTCAGTCCTCAAAACAATGGTCAAGCGACTCATTCATTGTGATGAATGTGGCCTTCCATGTCAGATTTTAGGCTCACAACCCAAAGGTAACAAAGCTCAGTTAGAAATTGCATGTCCAGCACACGGAAAAATGAAGAAGGAACTCCCTGCTGAATATGCATGGATGGTAGAATCAATTGTTGAAGCTATGTCTGAGGGCAGTATCATAAAATCGATGTTGAACTGTCGTGAATGTGGTAACTCGCTATCAATCAAATCTGTTGAACTTGACAAGATGAAATACAAACTCAAGTGCAGTTGCATGGAAGGTCATAATGTTGATCTCTCTCAGCCATCTGATCTGGATGAAGAGGCTATTGATGCCATAGTCGGTGGTATCTTGAAATGCAACGATTGTGATATGGTGACCGACATTGTTGAAACCAAGGTCAGCGGCAATAATGTGGACTTGAAGCTAGTCTGTCCTGTTCATGGTGACTTCAAGAAAGGAGTAAGTATGGGTATCTACAAACATGTTGAGGAACGAGATAAGCACATCGACAGGATGCCCTCGACTGAGGAGAGTCTCAAGTGCGAGAAGTGCACAGCTCCAATGACAATTCGTGGAACTAAGGTTCGTGACGACATCGTTGAATTAAAAATGGAATGTATGAATGGTCATGGTGATGAACGTCATCTACATGTTGGTGCAGACGAGCCAGTGATTGAACGGTTCTATCAGCAATTGTACGAATGTCACAAGTGTCACAATCCATTGAGTCTCTTAACCATTGGTGAAAAGGATGACAAGTCAGAAGCAATCCTCAATTGTACAAACCATGGTGAGAGTAGGGTAGAGATTCCGAAAGCCCATGCAGCAGCAGCGAGAGATGCATATCTCTCAACCATGTCAATGTCTAATTTGGAGAAACTCCTAGAGACTCGATTACAGACAGAACGCGCTGCTGAATACCAGATTGAACCTGATGCTGATGTTCAGGAAATGCTTGACATTGTTAATGACGTCATCGAACAGCAGAGTGTGAAGTTCATCGGTGAAAAGAGTGGTACCAAGAACGGTGAGGAATCATGGTACTATGGCAAGGCTCTATCAGGTACTGAATATGTTGTAATTGGTTCCGTCTCAAAAGAGAATCTGACAATGCGAATTTCAGTTGCGAGCGATGATGAGAATAAAATGAACATACTACTTTCAGAGATGCGAGATAATCTCAGAGAGGTCCTACTAAAACTTCAAGATAAGACTGGTGACATTGCACCGAAAAAGATCCAATGTGTCGAATGTGGTGCTGCACTTCCAAAACGCGCACTTCCTGGAGAAACTATCATTTGTGAACATTGCGGTACTCCATTACACTGGGGATAGAATATCTACTCACCAGTCCATATTGCCTGTTCGTCATCAGATACTCCTAGATGAACCAGTACGCGTTCTATCACAGAGTCCACAAGGTTCTCGATAGTCTTCGGTTTTGTCCAAAAAGCTGGACTGGCTGGAATGACTATTCCCCCTGCCTCAGTCACTGCTGCCATATTCCGAATATGAATCAGATTGTACGGTGATTCTCTAGGGACTATTATGAGCGTTCGTCTTTCTTTGAGGTTGCAATCAGCCGCCCGAGCTATGAGGTTGTCTGCATACCCATGAGCAATTCCCGCAAGTGTCTTCATAGAGCATGGAATAACAACCATTGAATCGATGGGAAATGTACCACTAGCTGGACCTGCTGTGAGGTCATGCTCATTGTAGAAGAAGTCTGCCTCTTTGGCGAGAGTTTCTGAGTCAATCCCTGTTTCATACCTGAGGGTCTCTTCACCCCACTTGCTGACAATCAGGTGTACTTCATGGTCATTTGATTTCAGAGCTCTCAGTAGTCTAACTCCGTAGATTGCACCACTAGCTCCTGTTAGACAGACAAGTACTCGCTTCTTCATGTTTGTCACCAATCGACCAAAATCTCTGAACAGGAACTTTGCATATACCTCTATCGAAAGGACTCAGAAGAGAAAAGCCAGAAGAATGTACAGGAGAATCGATCCCCCTCCAGCTCTGATTCCTACCCTCTTGGCAATATCAGCGGCTTCAGCCACATCTTGTGTTAGAATATCGAACCCTTTCTCTCCAAAAGTTCTGAGACCTGTTGCTTTACCAAATCCGAGACCGACCTTGACAGGTTGAATACGTTCACGAGCTTTCATCGAAGCAGTCACAATGTGTTCCAGAGTTTCGTTTGGCTTGTTACGACCAATTGGAGGATATCCTCTACTTGAGAGAGATATTGCGTTCACAACATGGGTGTCTGTAGTGATGAGCTCCGCATCATCAAACCCTTGTGCCTTGAGAAGACTCTGTGCTTGTTCCCTAAATCCAGGTTCCATGTTGTTCCCGTCAATGGAGATTAGTGCCATCTCCCGTTCACCAAGATTGAGGGCAATAGCTATCACTCCACCTGGACCCATCCCCTCCGATTGGCTGATGTCATTAGGAAGGATCTGATGCATGCCGAGCTGCACTTTGGTTCTATCGTTGTTTATGGTTGAGAAAACAGCTCCTGAAACCGTACCTACATACTCACCTGCTTCAGGGTCTCCCTGATTCACAGAAACCGCACTATCATCAATACAATTGTGCGCATCAACCACTGCCACGCCCCCAACCTGAGGTAGGCGTTCGCGAATCATGTTTGCTAAATCATATCCAACATCAAGGGATATATCATCTGTGAAATCGGGTGCGCTTGTACTTATAGTGAGTACATCATTTCCAACAAATAGACTCCAGACTTTGAACTTTCCACCATCGGACCAGTGGGGTCCGGAGATGAGTTCATGGACTTCGGTCTCCTCGATGAGTCTGTCTATCTCTGCTAGAACAACTGGGTAGTCCTCTTTCGTTGTTAGGTTCTGTTGATGTGTGCAAGTCCCATGCATGACAAATGCAGGTATTCCATGTGTTTCTTTTATGTGTTCAATTATGACAGATGGGAGGTCACTACTTCCAATATCTCGGAAGGGTCCAGGATGGACATACTGAATGACCCCACACGCAACAGGACCTGCATCATCTCGAAATATGATGATCTCAACGGGAATGTCCTGAAAAGTTGCGATTTTGGTAAGTATCTCTTCAAGAGGTTCGGGATTACTAGCTAGGAAGTCATGCCCAAATGCTCTGAGGAGTTGCGGTCCATTGATTCCGAGGTCTCTCTCAAAGGGAACACTCACAGCCCTGTAGATGTAATGTACAACCAATGAAGCGATAGTCAACGAGGTGACAAGTGGAATAAACCATAGTGTTGGCAATACCGGTAGTGCAGCATTCCTCGGAGCCAGAAATAACTCCGCTAAAATCCAAAGAATAGGGGGCATCAAGGCAGCAATGGTGTTTCTGATCGGATGATGATCACTCAAGCCATTCACGAGGAACGCAAATGCTAGGTATGCAATTGCGACTCCTAATATCGAGAATCTAATCTCAAATGCAGTTGAGCCAGCTAATGAATCTACAATCCCTCCAACCACGCTCAGTGCAATCCAGAACAGCAATCCAAATTGAACCAATCCTGCAGTCCTTCTTCCATCAAGGGGTGAATTCTCTTCGGTAGCAATAACATAGAGAAGACCTGAGCCGATGAACACTGGTGCTCCAAGGATGACCAGATAACAGAGGAATACATCGAGAAGAAGACCTTTCACAGCACTGAGAATCAATGATCCTATGAGGACTAAGAGAATCATTCTCAAAACTATCTGGCGATAGGGGGGTAGTTGCCATACTTTGGAATACAACCGGACTGTTTCCTTGACCTTCGCCTTCTCTCCCAAGATTGCATCACTCATTATTTCGCTACATCGTCGCTAGCAGTCTTATCAAACTTCCCATAGATATTGAATGTCACATCCGAAGCCTTTATATCGCATTCGATATCAAAAAATATCGTATTCGATAATCGTATCCGATATTACTGAAGATGATCATCATGAATGACGAAGCTCCACAGAAGGATTGTGAGCCACTAGAAATGCCCCAATCAGTACCAAGAGGACTACTTCGTCACCTAATTCCACGGTTACTCAAGTCCCGTGATATGACCGGTACAGAAATCATGCAGGCTCTTCACGATTTGACTGAAGGTGAGTGGAATCCTGGTCCTGGAACCATCTATCCTCTTCTTTCATCACTGGAAGAATCTGGCATCATCAAGACTGTCAAGACAGAGGGTCGTAGCAAGACCTACAGTCTAACTGAGGAGGGTCGTGAGCATATGGTGATGATCATCAAGAAACATAGGGGGTCAGTGGGTCATAAAACCCGTCTTGGACCCCGAATCTGGGAGAAACTACTCGACCCATCAGAACGTGTCCAGTTTCATATTCATGGAACAGAATTTGCAATGGACACACTGGAGGAAATCGCAGACTCTCTGAAAACAAAGGATCGACAAAGACTACTAAAACACCTCGAGGAGATGAACTCTCGAATCTCATCTCTCATTGACCTGCTTAAATCTGGAGGAACATAGATTGGCTAGAAACAACGGTGGGAAGACCGTCACAAAGAGTCCTGCGCGTTACATGCTTAGTGGACTTGCACGAAACAAAGGAGTCACGACCTTCGCTCTGATTCTAACAGTGATCTCAACGCTACTTATTACAATTCCGTCAATTATAATTGGAATGGCAGTTGACGAGCTACTCCAACCAGATGGCGTCACACCTGAACTTACCGTTTCCCCACTTTTCATCACATACGTTTGGATAATAATCGGACTTGCTGTGCTCTATATGGGTCTCTTTTTCTTTGTAGGTTATGTTTGGGCAATTGTTACTCTTCGCTGGGAACGAGATGCTCGTCAAGACTTCTTTGAAGCTTTACAAGATTATAGCATGACCTTTCATGATGAGGTTGACAGCAAACGACTCCTGTCCGTGGCCATGCAAGATATATCATGGGTCCGCTTCTCTCTTAATCCCGCACTTCGTAACCTTGCTGGTGCATTCATCTCATTCGGGATTACCATAATAATTCTGATTCAGATTGATTTCATGCCCTCTCTTCAGAACTTCTTAGTTTTGAACCTCGGTGGATTTTCTATTCCGATTTACGGCTTCACAGCAATCATGATTATCGGTACTCCCATCTATATGGCATTCTCTTACAGATATGCAAATGCTATTGAACCAGTGCGTAGGAAACGCTCCGAAGATATGGAACAACTAACTGCAACAACTCAAGGTGTGTTCTCAGGAATTGAAGTTGTTCGTGCATTTGGGAAAGAGGATTACGAGCAAACCAAATTCCATGATGTCAGTAAAACATATGAGAAAATGGTTGCGAAAGAAGGTAGACTCGCAGCCTTCTACATCCCTGCCCTTGTTATGATAGCAATGACTTCGCTCGCCTTTCTCTATGCATCGTATGCAGTCATCAATAATGCAATCGAACCTGGAACTTTGGTCACGATAATGGCACTTCTCATGTCACTTGAAGGTTTCAATTTCATGCTGCCTCGAATGTTACTCATGATCAGAGGAGGATATGTGAATGCTCAAAGAATTGTTGACATCCTAAACTGGAAGGAAACTCTGATCGAACCCGAGGAAGAGGTCCCCGAGGTAGATTGGCTAGGTGACATCGTTTTTGAAAATGTCAGTTTCAAGTATGGGGCTAATAACAACGATAATGAACACTATGCGCTGAAAGACTTCAATATCACAATACCTGGTGGTTCTCGAGTTGCCCTTATTGGAGGTCCAGGTGGCGGTAAGAGTTCCATACTGAAATTACTTCTTCGACTTTACGACCCAACTGAGGGCACAATACGAATTGGCAATGTAAACCTTCACGATGTTAATACTGAAACTGTCCGAAACGTTGTTGGTCTTGTAGAACAGGACATTTTCTTGTTTCGGATGAGTGTTCGAGATAACATCGCTTTTGGAAGAGACGATGCGACTCATGAGGAAATTGTTGAAGCAGCAAAACGTGCTCAAGCTGATGAATTCATAGTTGAACTTCCGGAAGGATATGATTCAATGATTGGTGAGCGAGGAATGACTCTCTCTGGTGGACAAAGACAGCGTCTTGCAATTGCTAGGGCTATTATTCAAGATCCGAAGATTCTCCTTTTGGATGACTCAGTAAGTGCAGTTGACGCACAAACAGAGTTTCTCATGAGAAAGGCTTTGGAAGAAGTAATGGTCAATCGTACCAGTATCACTGTCACTCAACGTCTCCGTACTCTTATCGAATCGGATCTTGTCATTATCGTCGACAAGGGGCGGATTATCGCTGCCGGATGTCATGAAGACTTGCTTCGTGATTCAGATCACTACAGGAAGATATTCGAACGACTTCCTGGAGCGCAGTCAATTCTTGCAGCAGCTTCTGCTGGAGGAGGTGGTGCATAATGGCTATGCACGGTAGACGAGGCCCAATGGCATTGGCTGGTCAGAGACCAAAACGGAGTCGTCCTATTAGAGTTCTACTTGGTAAGATGATACATTACCTTGGACGATTCAAACGGATTGTCGCAATAGGGGCTGTTCTATCCCTTGCAGCAACAATAGTTTCTCTCTTTGACCCTCTAGTGTTAAAATATGCAATAGATTCAATTCTGGTGGCTAATCCAGTTATTGGAACCGCAATCTTCTTGACCAGTCTCTATGTTATCTTTAAGGTGACCTCTTGGATACTCAGTAGCATCAACACGTGGATTCTCGCAGGTGCCCAAGCAGGGTTTGTTCAGAACATCCAGGAAGATATCTACACCAAACTGCTGGGAGCTGACCTATCATATCACAAGGGAGAACAAAGTGGAAATGTAACATCACGAGTAACATCAGATACTGTTGAACTGGGAACTGGAGTTCAAGTGATAATCGACTTCTCAAGTCAAGTGTTAATGTTGGTGTCAACTTTTCTCCTGCTCTTGTGGGTTGGTCCCACCCTTGCACTGACAACACTCGTAATTCTGCCAGGTGTAGCCTTTATCACAGTCCTCTTTGGAACTGTGGGCCAAAGGATCATGCTTGCTTCACGCAGAGCATCAGGTGCTGTTTCAGGACAAATAGCTGAGAACCTTAGTGGCATTCATGTTGCCAAGGCCTTCAACCGAGAAAAAGAACTTGCAAAAGATATGATGGAGCTTAATCAGAAATCATACCATCATGGCTTCAGATTCATGATTTTGATGAGTGCAATGCAGCCACTTGTACGTACAATTGGTCAGCTTGCACTTGCGACAATGCTCTTCGTTGCAGGTGGTCTAGTTGTTGGCACCCTGCCCGCACTCACCATTGGTGATCTATTTCTTGGAATTCTTCTAATTAGTAGGTTTCTGTGGCCACTGTTAGGACTTAGTATGATGTCAACTCAAGTTCAATCCTCAATGGCTGCAATGGACCGTGTGATGGATGTTCTTGAATCTAAACCTGCGATTGCAGATGCTGTGGACGCAATGCCCCTTGAAGATAATAGTGATGGTATCCACTTCCAGGATGTGACATTCGAATATGTGGAAGACACACCTGTACTGAATGGTGTGAACTTCTCAATTGAACCTGGTGAAATGGTTGCTATTGTTGGCCACACAGGCGCAGGCAAGACGACTATCGCAGCGTTGGTCAATCGGTTTTATGACCCTACAGAGGGTGGAATATTCATAGGCGGACAGGATATTCGACTAGTGACTCAGCAATCATTACACGATTCAATGTCTTTGATTCCTCAGGAACCCTATCTCTTTGATGACAGTATCTTTGAGAATATTCGTTATGGTCGTCCTGAAGCAACTGACGAAGAGATCTACGAAATCTGTAAGATTATCGGTGCGAATGAGTTCATCGAAGTTCTTGCTGATGGATACGATACGAAAATTATCGAGAGTGGAAAGAACCTGAGTGCAGGTCAACGACAGATGATAACGATTGCACGAACAATGCTGGCTGATCCAAAGATTCTCATCTTGGATGAAGCAACAAGCCGTTTGGATGCTTATAGCGAGTCCTTGGTTCAGGATGCCCAAGAGCGGTTGTTCTCAAACAGGACAACTATCGTAATCGCACATCGATTGACAACCATTGCAAATGCTTCCCGTGTCTTTGTGTTTGATCATGGAGACTTGGTCGAACAAGGAACTCATGAAGAACTACTTGCACTTAATGGTGTCTTCAAGTCGCTCTATGACACCTACTATGTACATCAAGGAATCGAAGAGATCACAGAGGAGGTCGCAGAGGTGGCCAAGTCTGAGGTCGAAAAACATGGTGTAGCAGAAGAGACCCCCACACCATCTGGTCCTGGTATGATGATGATGGGAATGGGTGGTGGAATGGGTACAGGAATGGGCCACGGTGGAATGGGCGGTGGCATGGGTGGAATGAGACCTACCCCTGAGATGATTGAGAAAATTAAGGAGAGGTACAAGTCCGATCCGGATTCGATACCTCCTCCAATGCGCGAAATGATAGAGAAAATGATTGAGGCTGAAGAAATGAACGATGATAAGAAAAAGAAAGTTGGGAAGCAAGAAACAATCGGTCATGGTGGACCAATCGGGTCTGGGAGACCTACTCCCGAGATGATTGAAAAGTTGAAGGAGCAGTACAAGGCTGATCCCGCTTCATTACCACCTAATGTCCGTGAGATGATTGCTAGACGTATAGCAGAAGACGAAGAGTCAGAAGACTGATTGTCATTCGACCTCTTCTTCATCTCTAGTCATATACACGTCATCAAGTCTACTCGCAGCTGCGAGAGAAGCTCCCACCAGGATATACCCTTCAATAGCTGTGACATAGTCGAATGGAGATCCTGGAGAATAAGTGACAATGCCCCAAAACAAGCTCCTGATTAGAAGCATGAGTACACCTAGGAACATCAGAATCAAAGGTCTAGCAATCAATCCTTCTCTCAGAATCCAAATGATGCCGCCAAGGACGCATAAGATAACTCCAAGCCCAACAATCATTGGCACGGATACAAAAGTGGCCAGAAGGTTCTGACTCGGGTTAATCAAAATCAAGATAACTACTAGAGCTAGACTAGATATTGCTGTGACGATGAATAGAATTGAACCTATTCTGTTTCCTGTAAAGACTCCAAGTGCAGAGTTTGATGACCTAAGATATCCAATCACACCGACCCCCCATAGCAATAAAGCAGGCATCTGGACCAGCCCTATAGTAAAGAAAATCTCAGTTGAGCTCTCAGTTATTCGAATCAAGAATCCAGTTATCTCTGCCAGACTGAAGACAACAAGTCCAAGAGCCATCCAGACATTCATTGCATGAAATCGATCCTCTTTCACTAAGGATTCTCTTCCAAAGAAATTCAGTCCTAATATTCCCAGAAAAAGAGCAATGAATGGACTAAGAGCAGTAGTCATTGCACTGAGAACTGTACTCATTCCTGTGAAGTAAAGAACCTCGGCAACCATCAGAATTACAAATCCAGTGAAAATGATAATGGCTGCATATTTCCATCCAGATTGTGACACTAGGTTCCTGCTCCTAACTCTCCGCTGCTCTAGGGATTTGAAATCCAGATTTGTATGTTGTGTTGATGTGATAACTCTCCTCACACAGCAAGTGATTCCCATTCAATCTCAAAAACTGTGCTAGGATACTGTTGTCGAATTTCATCCCGGGTAATAGCGATAATCTTGTTAATCGGTTGCGCACCAGTCAAGTCTTTTACTCTTCTGGTGATGAACTGTATTAGAACTCTGAACCCATCATTCAGAATGTCGGGGCTGATTGTTCCTCTGATGGTCGCCGCAGTAAGGGAGCTCCGCATCTCGATGTCTATACCCTCCTCCAAAGTTACATATGCCATCCATGGATACATCTCAACAAGCTCCTCCCTAGAAACAAAGAACACTTTCCTCATAGCATTGAGTCCTACAATTTTGGAGCATCCTTTGAGAAGAGATTGTAAAACAGATGTATATCGCACTGCGATTGCATGCGCAGGAGTAACGAGTTCTATCATTTTCCTCTTCTCTAGAATCGCTACATCATTGAGGAACCTCTTCATATCTGAGGTTCGCACCCTTTCAGCGGCAATTGAAACCGGAGTTTCACCGTCAAGTTCAGTCAATGTCCTGGCAGTTTCTGGAGATAATTCTTCATCCCCAACATCTTGTCCTGTTAAGGATGTGGCCTGATAGATATCGTCGGGTTTGACTGGATTATATACGGTGATTGCGTTCTCCCAAAGCGCTTCTGCAGCAAGGTTCAATGCGACTTCTACGGGAACTTCGAGAAATTCAGCGGCATCCCTAACTGAACAAATCGATGGTATAATCCGTAAAAACGACATGACATCAGGTCTGTTCGTATAGTGTTGCCACTCTGCACGTACAGTTATGACTGTTTCCGGGGTTATTAGGTATCTGACAAACTCATCTATGACGTTCTGTTCGAAACGTGTTTGAACTGCTAAGTCGATATCAACCCATCTCAAAACATTGAACTGTTCCTCAAACCGTTCAATCATTCTCCTCAGTTTGATTCTGATACCTTCCGTGTCCTCCTTAGTTGAAATGGCCCCCAGCGTCCAGTCACCGAACTCTACAACAATCTTGTAATTAGAACCCTCAAACGCTCGTGCTTGTGAGGTTAGTGATCGAGTTGCTTCATCGAAGAACGAAGTCATAGCAACAAGAAATGAAGATAGAAGCTGTGGATCAAATCCCGATTCTGTGAAGTCCTTATGATATATGCACACCCCTGTATCTCGCTTAATGATATACAGACTGTTGATATCCATGGAAGGTGTACCTCAATCTCTTGATGGAAGACTCTAATCCTATCCTCTTTCGCCCTAGACCTAAGTCTTGGCGTGCGCATGTTCAATGAAACCTAGATGCTTTTGAGCCTTCTAGGGATGTATTCAAAGAAGTACTACTGGTCCACAAGGTCACCCTTATAGGATGATACACGCCAACAGAGTTGATTGACATGTCTGAGAAGGAAGCGCCTGGCATCGTTTGCCCCTCTTGCAATGAGGCAAATCTGCTAGTGCGTTCCATGCTCTATAGCATTCCTTTCTTTAACGAACTCGCTATGTTCTCAATGGAATGTCCATCATGCAACTTCAGCCACAGTGATGTGTTCTCTGCAGAACAGAGGAAGCCCGCGCGCTTCACACTTCATGTTGATAACCCGGCTCTTCTTCGTGCACGCGTTGTTCGTTCAGGTTCTGGTACGTTTCGATTCCTTGAGTTTGGGATTGATGTTGAACCAGGTCCAACAGCTGAGTCCTTCATCACCAATGTAGAGGGAGTCCTTCAGCGGACAATGTCTGTTGTAGAAACCGCTATCGGTTTTGCTGAGAAACCTGAAGAGAAAGCTAAAGGTGCTGAGATTCTTGAACAAATGAATCGGGCAATTGAAGGTGATTTTCCGTTCACCCTAGTGATTGAAGATCCTGCGGGTGTGAGTGGTATCATCACCGATGACATGTCTCAGGTCAAGTATGAAGAACTCAGCATCAAGGAAGCTTCGCAGTTGAAGGGTGCACCGTTCTGGATCGATACAATCCGAGAGGACTATACTGCTCAGAAATAGTTGAGAGCGTAAGGGTTAAAACAATCATCCGAAAACCCTCTCGATATACGTGGGCCGATAGATCAGCCTGGCAGATCGTCTGGTTTGCATCCAGAAGGTCGCGAGTTCAAATCTCGCTCGGTCCACCATTATCTCTTTCTGCTAATTCTATAAATTGGATGATATCCGAAGAGAACCTTAACTAATGATTTGCCCAAATTCTGTCGCAAAGGAACCCTTAAAGGGCACCAACTTTGCGGAAATCGAAACGTCAAGGGATTCAGAATGAGTACTATCTCAGCCAGTCTCGATACTCGAGGTGCTGAAGACCCTTGAAGTGGTGAATTGAAGATGCAATTATTCGAGACATTTCTACAAGACATGTCGTTGCTAGAACAAATTCTGATTTTGACTGTTGTAGCAGCGGCATTCGTAAGTCTCGTGTATGCCTGGTGGTTGAGGAAAGGTGTTCTTGCCCAAGATAAAGGGACAGAACAGATGCAGAAGGTCTGGAATGGAATTCGTGAAGGTGCCTTGTCATATCTTGATAGGCAGTTAAAATCCATTATACCAATTCTTATCGTATTATCATTCCTTCTATTCTTCACTGTATACATTACAACACCAGAAGCAGGTACCTTGGAATTATTTGGTACGACTCCAGCAGATATAGAAAATGCTAGAATCACTGTTGGAATTGGTCGATCAATAGCTTTTGTTCTTGGTGCAAGCTTTTCATTGATTGTGGGACAACTCGGTATGCGTATCGCTGTTGAATCCAACATCAGGGTTGCTCAGGCTACACGTGAAGGCGAAAACAGATACAACCGAGCACTAACCATCTCCTACCGTGGAGGCACATTCACTGGAATGCTGACTGACGGTCTTGGTTTGCTTGGTGGAACAATGATATTCATCATCTACGGCTTAGCGGCCCCCGATGCACTCCTTGGATTTGGTCTTGGAGGCACACTCCTAGCCCTCTTCATGAGAGTTGGCGGTGGCATCTACACTAAGGCAGCAGATGTTGGTGCAGATTTGGTAGGGAAAGTTGAACAAGGACTCCCTGAAGATGATCCCAGGAATGCAGCAGTGATTGCTGATCTTGTAGGTGACAATGTCGGAGACTGCGCTGGAATGGCGGCAGATATCTTCGAATCATACGAAGTCACTATCGTTTCATCATTGATTCTTGCAATTGTACTTTATCTTGAGACAGATGCTGGAGTCTACCCGCTTCTTGCTGGTGGCGCACTTGCAGTCGTTGTATTCCCACTCTTTGTAAGAGCTATTGGTGTAATTTCATCAATGATTGGTACCGTCATGGTTCCAGTCTGGCCAAGGCTATTGAAGAAGAGTGCAGTCTATGCAGAGAAAGCGATGTTCCTTTCTTATGAAGCCTCAAGTGTCTTCACAATTATCCTATCGATGATTCTGTCTTGGGTCTATGTTGGAGACCTTCGCTTTGGAATACTTATTGCCACAGGTGTATTGCTTGCCGTTTCATTCAATCCCCTTACGAGCTACTTCACTTCACTCAAGAAGCCTCCCGTTCAGGAGATTGTTAAAGCAACAGATACTGGTACTGCAACAATGATTCTCTCTGGTCTTGTCGCCGGATTTGAGTCTGCAGTGGCATCTGTGCTTGTTATTGTGACAACTTTCGGAATAGCATGGTTCCTATTCACACCCTTTATGGCACCTCTCTTCGTAGTTGGTATTGAAGGCACTCTCTGGACACTCTATGGAATTGCCCTGATTGGTATCGGAATGCTTTCACACACTGGTAACAATGTAGCTATGGATGCTTTTGGTCCAATCTCCGACAACGCAGCTGGAATTGGTGAACTTTCACCTGGCGATTTCGATGAGGAATCAATGAAGACAATGGCTGAGCTTGACGCAGTTGGTAACACAACCAAGGCTATCACTAAGGGAGTCGCAATTGCTTCAGCAGTAATTGCTGCAGTTAGCCTCTTTGACAGCTTTGTTGTTGTTGCTTTGCACAAACTAGTTCCACCTTTGGAGCATCTATTCCTTGATGATCCTCGAGTGTTCTCAGGATTGCTTTTGGGTGCTGCACTTCCATGGTTGTTCTCAGCTGTTAACATCAAGGCAGTTACTCGAGCAGCAGGAGAAATGGTGACGGAAGTTCGAAGGCAGTTCAAGATACCTGGTATTCTTGAAGGCACGAAAGATCCTGACTATGACCGAGCTGTGGGTATCTCAACCACTGCAGCACAGAAGGAGCTCATCCCTCTTGTTGCTCTAACAGTGTCTATACCAATCATGGTCGGACTTCTGCTTGGAGTTGGAGCTCTCGGTGGATTCCTAGGTGGTATCATCGTGTCTGGTCAACTCCTAGCAGTATTCATGTCTAACGCTGGTGGCGCTTACGACAACGCGAAGAAAGCTATTGAAGATGAACCATGTGACCCTCTGGGTAACACTGGTAAGGGTTCAGAACGTCACAAATGTGGAGTTATTGGTGACACTGTTGGTGACCCCCTCAAGGACACTGCTGGTCCTGCACTCAATCCAATGATCAAGGTAGTCAATCTGCTAGCCCTAATCTTGGCTCCACTTCTGGTCATGATTGAGAACAATGTTGCTACAGATCCGAATATTGCTATTGCAGCAATAGCAGCACTCTTCGTGCTTTTGGTGCTGACCATCTGGTCACTTCGTAAGAGCATGAAGCCAGCTGACTTCGGTATGGGTAGAGAAATCCCTGCAGAAGCAGTCCAATAGAATAACAACAACTAGTGTAAGGTGGTGGCACTTGGTGCCACCCACCCCTCTCTTTTTCTCAAAAAAACGACAACCTTTTGTTCGATTGATTGCTAAGCTACTATCTACAATAATAGGTTGAGAGGAGCTGAGCAATTTGGAAGGGGAATTGATTCCTAACTTACAACTCGAAGGACATGAGTTCACGGTATGGTCGCTGGCACTAACACAGGATGGACTGACCATTGTTTCTGGAGGACAGGATGCGACTATCCGCCTCTGGGATACAACTTCTGGAAAAGAGCTGCACAAGTTTGTTGGTCATAATGGTCCGGTCTATGGACTTGTACTGCTGCCAGATGACAATAGACTGGTCTCTATTGCAGACAAGGACCTTGCTGTGAAAATCTGGGACCTTCAAACAAGGACTCTACTGACCTCACTTGCTCCCAATTCAGCTCATATCAATGCAGTTGCAGTGAGTCCCGATCAGAGATACATAGTGACTGGTGGGGATGACGGAATCGCCCGGTTCTGGGACATTGATCGTGGTATTATGCTCCGTTATCTTGAACACTCACAAGGAATATACACCATCGCAATTAGTCCAAATGGACGTCACCTGCTGTGCGGGAGTAAGAAAGCTCCCCTTACTGAAACACCTGGTCTCATTTGGGTCTGGGACTTTGAGTTGGGAGTCGAGTTGAAGATCCTGGAAGCGCATAAAGGCCATGTTACTGCACTTGCCATAACCTCTGATTCGCGGTACATCCTTTCAGGAGGACAGGATGGAGTTGTCCATCTCTGGGACCTCGAAACTGGTACACTATTGAAGACAATGACTGGGCATGGCTCTGCAGTGGTTATGATTCACATCACTGCGGATGGTCAACATGTCATCACTGGGTCCAATGATGGCACTGTTCGAGCGTGGTTGCTTCGTGGTGGTGTACTTCTACAGAGCTTGACCTCTACCGAGAATGCTCACTCAATGGCAGTGACTTCTGACGGACGACAGGTCATCACTGGATCGATGGACGGCAATGTTGAGATCTGGGACTTTGAGAAGTTTAGCCCTTGGATTGACACGTCCAAGGACCGCGAAGAGGAACAGAAAGCTGAACTCGATGCATTCAGGATGTTTCAGCTCAAGAAAGTTATCACCCGGTATGACACTCTTCCTCTTGAGCGACTGGCGATCTTGTTACGATTCCATAGCATGGAAGATCTTGAGGACTGGTTACTAGATCTTCCGCCAGAAACCCCAGTCAAGATTGATGGTCCGTTGCTTGTGGTCAAGAAGTAATCAACTGAAATCTTCTCAACGTCTCTCGTAAATGAGGACTACAGCAACTATGATGACTATGGATGATCCTACAACGGTTCCAACAATCAACATGTCTGGCATTTCGGGCGTCCCAGAACCACTCACTCTAACCCATACTGTGTTAGTCACTCTGTGTCCAGAGATGTCCGTGAGAACAAGAGTGTAGTTGTATGATCCAACTGATAGACCATCTACATTGTGAACTATGTTTGACCCATTCCAGTCATCAGTTACAGCAATACTGCCGTCTTGGATTATTGAATAATAAAGCGGGTCTTCATCAGTGACTTTCCAGACAATTTGATTCCCAGTAGTCCCTTGAACATAGTCGACATCAGCTGATGAAAGAATCTCAGGTGCCAATCCTGATAGCCAGTGATAGTCCATGTTTCTGCTCAGCTCAAAGGAGAGAGAATCGTGATCAGAGAGATAAAATGGTCCGCATGTGACGAATGGATCTGAGGTCAACACAGGGTCCCAAGTCGCCCAGCCTGCATACCCAATTCCAGTTTCATCATTGAAGATGTGCTCTGGAATAATCTTTGCCAATAACATTTTTTCAATGGTTAGTAGTGTGTAGTACGAGTCTCTATCTAGTCTAATTCTAGCTATATTTGGCGATAACACCTCGGAGGAAAGAAAATCGTCAGTCCATCTACCCACACCTGCTGGTCTTCCTAGGAGTCCAATCTCATAGAGATATGTGAATGTAAAAGCCACATCACTACCAGTGAGTGAAGTCCCATCTGACCAGACAATACCATCTTTGACTTCTACTTTGATCCATGTCTGTCCTTCAGGTACCGCTATGTTTGTAGAATGAGTTTCAATGAGTACTTCCTTTGCAATGTCAAGATATCTCTCTCTATCAGGTCCCATCGTGTAGACACCCGAGTATAGGCTACTCAGGAAACTCTGTACATCATATGCATCAGTACGGAACATATTGAATGTGACTGGGTAGGAACCAATCGCAATATCAAAGACCCCGCCAAAAACACTCCCCATCTTATTATGAACCTTCACGTTTGTCCAAGGACCAGGAATTCCCCAATAGCCATCCTCTACATAGCCGGTGAAGTATGTGTTCTCGTACGCATGATATTCGATATCATGACACACAATTAACACAGGGCCATTTTCATGGAGGTGTTTCTGAATGTCAGCAACTGCTTCTAGGAACTCTCCAGATGTTGGGGCACTTAAAACAACCTCTCGTAGTGAATCAAATGTGTCATTTTCGTACATTGATGGATTCATATATGGAATCGTCGAGGTCTGCGAGTAGTAATTATCCAATATCCAATCTAGATCTCTACTATAGAAGACGTCCTTTGTGACGGCCATATCATAATCACCATGGTTGTCCCTATTGACGAAGATTGTGTGCTCACCCACCGTTTCGGCATCTATGTTCATTGAGTGTAGCGCATCCACCGCCTTTTCTGCAATACCTTGTGATTTTTCAGCACCCGCAAAATATCCAACGGTAACTTTGAACGGAGAGCCATCTGGCGCTAACCTCCAACCTGTGACTCCATCAATACTGAAGTTTAAGGTGTCAAGGATTTGATCACCTACGGCTGATTGATTTGAGTAGTAGTACCAAGGAAGTTGCTCCTCGATACACCAGTCTTCCCTCATAGAAACTACTGAATCGTGCGCAATTGCATGCCCATCTAAGACCTCTGTTACGACCTGGTTCTTGTCGAATGCATAGGCAAAGGCTCTTCTGAAACCTGAGATATTCAGTGGATACTTCATGCAGTTAATATCGATGTATCTCAAACCATTGCCTGTCATTGAATAAATATCAATATCCGATTCAAGTTCCAAGCTACTCAGAAATGAAGGGTCAACTGGAAAAATAAGTGCATCAGCATCTCCACTCATAAGTCGAGTCACTCTATCGTTCGGATTCGGATACGAAGTGTACACAACCTTGTCAACATAAGAACCAGAACATGGGTTCTCAGTTTCTGCAGGTACTGCATCAACTGTGTTAGTACTAGAAAGCACTAGGATTGCTATTGTACAGAGAGCAAGTATTCGAAGAAATGACTGTGGTCGCATACGAATCCACCCCTTTCGGAGTGCATGATATTTCTTCGATAAATATCTAGTCATTTCTCAGGTCAAGATGGTCAATTATCAGTTAACAAGAAGTAGCCCGCTAACACATACTTGGATGCTAACATCACTATCTGTTTCTCATCATCGGTCAGAGGGATTGTCTTTACACCCAGACGCTCCATCACCTTTGCAAGATCCTCCTCATACATCTCCTCAATGTGCTTGCCTGTATCATACTCCAGTCGTTGCACATCTTCCCTCGGTAACTTGACTGCCCTATCAGTGCCTGCAACAAGATACAACATCGATGTGCCTACACCAATTCGCAATAATTCTTTGACTACCCGAGGTCTCCTTTTTCGTCGACCATCCGGAGATCTTCTTCCTCTACCTCTCATCGCCTATCTCAATTGCCTTTGCTATTTAGATAGGTTTCAATGTTTCTACATTACTTTCCTTTAAGCTAGTTTTCAAGAAGTTACTTATCAAAACAGTATCAGACGCTTGCTCCGCATTTCTCGCATTTTGTTATGCCTTGTTCATTCTTGTGTCCACAATAGGGGCACACCACTAGTACAAGTTGTTTCTCCTCATCAGTCAAGGAGATTGACCTTATTCCTAAACGTTCCATTGCTTCCACAAGTTCCTCTTCATCCATCTCCTCCACTGGCTTCTTAGTGTCGCTTTCCAGTCTATGTACGTCATCACTTTCCAGCTTCACAGCTCTGTTCGTACCCGCTATTAGATACAACATCGCTGTACCAGCACTAATTCGTAGTAGTCTTCTGACAATTCGAGCTTGCCTTCTTCTCCGGAACGTTCGAAATGGTCTGAAAATTCTTCGCGGACCGCTTCGTGGTCTTCTTCCTCTACCTCTCATTGTTCATCTCATTTGATTCTGGAATTTAGATGGGTATCAATGTTTCTAAATCGTTATCCTTTTTGAAGAATGGATTTATCCCATAGAAGTTAGACAGAATAAGATAGGATCGGGCCCAGAGGTAAAAAGGGAAAGTAGGTAATCCTACTTCGTAGGTATTCGCGTGGTTAGGAGGGGAGTTTGAAGCCCTCTGCGCCAGACCCTAATAGAAACTCATTTCGAAGTATATTAAGGATTACCTTAGAGGAAATTGTAAAAATTAACTGTGTGACAGCTCACTATGTTTGCTGAATACTACACTGTTTAATAGCAGACGTCATAAAGTCTTACGAGTGGGGGTTTCCATGAAGCCAACTGTTATCGTGGTTGACAATGATTCTTTGACAGATGCATTTGACCATATTGAGGGTATGAGCGATCTTAACTCACTTGAGAGAAAGGTCATAGTCAAGGTTGGGATATACAATCCTGAAACTGGAATCTGTACGACAGTGAAGACACTGCAATCAATTGTTGATTCGTTTGATAAGTCACTAGAGATTCGAGTGACGGAGTCTGACAGTGGCGCAGGACCTGGTTTGAAACGATTGGAGATTTGGAATGATTGCTACAATGAAAGAGTAGTCCCCTTCAATCTCTCAGATGACAAAGATACGAAGGATGTTGACATTGCTGGAGAGAGTGTTCCCTTCCCCAAGATATTCTCACAACCAAACACGTTCATCAGCACACATGTACCTCGAAGATACGAAGATGCAGGTCTCGAGGATCTCATGAATCTCGGTTTTGTCATCAAGAATCTTCTTGGCATGATTCCTGACACAAGGAAGCATAGATTCCACAAACACTTGACCACTACACTGTTAGACATCTATGAGGCAATCGGTGGGATTGACCTCGCAGTACTGGATGCGACTAACTGCTACCTAGGTTTCGGGAAGAAGAGAATAACAGTTACTCCGAATCTTCTCATTGTGGGAACGGATGCTTTTGCAGTTGAGGCTGTAGGAGGTCATCTTGTAGGCTTTGAACCAACAGAGATGCCGGTATTGCAAGAAGCCAAAAAGAGAGGACTGGGTGAAATCGACCTCGACATGATTCATATTATTGGGGATTTGGAATCACAGAGAGAGATGATTTCAAAGGCGTTCAAGAGATTGGGTCACTGATTTTGAGCAATGAACAGCAAGAAGAGGATGGGATCCGATTCGGTGTGTGTGTATCGTGCCAGTCGTTAGAGCTTGCACGATGTATCGCGTGGTAGGAGGGAGATTGAAGATTTATAGAAATCGACGAATCGAATCCTGAGTTGACCGCATGGTGTCGGTTAATAAACTTATTTTTGCCGGAATATTGCACAAAATTTCGGGTTCACTGATCTGCTGTTTGCCTGAAAATAGTGTCCACTAATGCGAGGGGTGTGCCCC
Organism: Candidatus Thorarchaeota archaeon AB_25; assembly: GCA_001940705.1. Lineage (GTDB taxonomy): Archaea > Asgardarchaeota > Thorarchaeia > Thorarchaeales > Thorarchaeaceae > SMTZ1-45. Next base: position 10,444 of record MEHG01000007.1, on the reverse strand, counting down.
TTCAGGGGCTAGTATCCCCACTCCTGCCCGAGTCTTTGACGATACCATCTCTGTCCTTTCTTAGTTAGAGAGTATTGTCCTTGAATCTCTGATAGAAGTCCCATGTCCTGCATGTTACGGATTACTCCAAACAGCTTGTCCTCTGATGCTCCTGTGACCTGTTGGAGTCCGGCAAAGTTCATCTTGCCACTTCTTTTCAGATGTTGAGCAATATCGAACTTGCCAACTGCTCTAGTTTCAGTGCGGACTATGATGTGGCCGCAGTTCGTGCAGAGGAGGTCTCCTTTGTTATCGTCCCGGGCGACTTCCTTACTACCACAGATCGGGCAGGTCGTCTTTGAGAATCTTAGTGAACGTCTATGTGACATGATTCCGACCGAGTTGACCTCAGATGTTGCCTTGATAAAACTAACGAAGGCGCCGAAGTTTGGCTACTATTTCTCTGCTACAAGTTCTCTGAAGAATGCCTCATAGTCTATCTCGAAGGGCACACGCATACCTAGTCTGACTCTCTTTTCTGCTTGGTCTATCTCAATGTATCCCTGATTCTGCAACTCCCTTAGGTCTTCCATGACTCCCCTGAGGCTTTTCTTACGAAACTCCCGCACTCGGTCAAAAGAGACCCATCCTCCTTCCTGATATGCCAGTGTGATTACGATAAGGAGAGTTGCAGCTAACCTGTCCGGGAGCATAGAGCCTCCTTGTTCCATCTTTGATTGATGTAGTGTGTCGACATAGAACACGCTGCTCACAGGATTGTGTTTAATTGTGAGTCCTACAGGTTCTAGTCTCGAATGCAACTCACTCAACCGTCTGAACAGGACCTCTCTGCCCAAATCTTCAGGAAGACCAAGAGCATCAAGCATATCATCTACACCTGCACCTATTGGGTCTCCTGACCTCGTTAGGAGTTTCATAAGGATGGCATACTCGTTCATTGTGCCCAACACTCTGCCCATCCAGCCTGTTGTTTAAAGTCTGAGGGTCTCGGTTTTTCAATCTGACAAAGAGCGCCACACTGTCTGCATAGTAACAATATGTGACTTCATTCTGTGACCCTCACAAGTGGCTCCGCTATTTATACTAAATCTGAGCAGTATTTCTTGTGAAATATCATGGCTCTAACAACTAACTCTCGGAAATCATCCGTGTTGAAGAACAAGCGGTCAGTCGCAAGCACTGCCGCAATCTCCTACGCTTACGTCCCTGTTGTGAGGTGAAGTGTTTGAACAATCCTCTGAGACATCTGAATTGGCTTCTGGTTGATCCTGTCGTGACCCAGTGTGGTCACCCAGTGGTCACAGATGTGGTCAGTTCGTCTCAGAAACAGCATATCCTGTGACCAGCCTATAGGAACGTGTGAAAGATAATGAGATTAACTAACAATTCCCGAATCATTCGTCTTGTCGACGAAACCAGATTCACTCACGTGCAATCGGCTGAGGCTCTGGCTTATGCATATTTGACAGTAAGAAGGTGAAGAAATGGCACTTGCAAAGATAGAAGGAACTCCCCGTGTTTGGAAGAAAGCTAAGACTGTCGTAACCACTGATGCAGTGGTTAGGACTTACTTCAGGAGATAATTCATATGACTGAAGTCGTTGGCGTTGAAGATACAGAGATGCGCGATGATCCGAAGGGATTCAGAGCAGTTCTTGCTCATCGCGACTTCTCACTATTATGGTCTGGTCAATTAGTTTCAAACATTGGTACAGCAATCGCTTCACTAGCTCTCATGTTCTATGCTTACGACTTGACCGGGTCCGCTATGGCAATGGCTATTCTTGCTATTGCACAGACTCTACCAGTTGTAGCTTTTGCAGGTCCGATTGGTGTCTACATCGATCAATGGAACCGCAAGAAGATAATGGTCGCTTCTGATGTTATCCGTGCAGTCGCGATTCTCCTTATTCCTCTGACAATATACTTCCCCTCTTTCATGCCCACAATCTATTGGGTTTACCTACTCACATTTCTTTATGCTACTGCTAATGCATGGTTCTTTCCCGCAAGGAGTGCATCAATCCCCAATCTCGTCGAAAGCGATGAATTAGTCGCAGCCAACTCCCTATCTCAGATGACATTCCAGGTTGTTCAGTTAGTAGTCCCTCCAGTTGGTGGAATCCTTGTTGCGCTCCTTGCACCCGACTACCTTCTTGCATTCACTATCAACTCCGCAGCATTCGTGTTCTCCGCAGTTGCGCTTAGAGGAATCAAAACGAATCTCATCCCCAATCGTGATTTTGACAATAAGGAGTCACTGATGGCTCAGATTAAGCAGGGCGCTCGATATGTCATTGGCAATTCGATTCTCTCGTTCCTATTCGTATTCGCGATGCTCCTCGCAGTTTCATCAGGTATTCTAAATGCACTGTTCATGCCTTTCCTTGAAGGTGAGCTCGGACTGGGCTCAGCTCAGATTGGTCTAGTCTTGAGTGCAGGAGCAGCATCAGGAGCTATCGCTGCAGTGTATTTCAGTCGTAAGAAAGAGATTGACAGACCTCTCTATCTCGTTGCTTTCGCTGGGCTTCTCGCAGGTGTTGCTGTCTTTGCACTTGTCCTGGCATTTGACCTGGTGACAGTAATGCTGTCATGGGTGATGATTGGTGCTGTGGATGTTATTCTGAATATTCCACTAACTGTCCTCATGCAAGAACTTGTGGAGGACGAGCTACGCGGACGTGTCTTTTCACTTCTCAGTGTAGCATTTACAGCATTGCAAGTTGTTGGAATGGCAATAGGTGGTGTCTGGGCTGAGGTTGTTGCAGCAACAGGTCCTCCAATGATCGGTGCTGCAGTTGCTCTAGTTATGGTTTCAATACTTGGCTTCATAGCAGTTGCTAAACTTAACCTTCATGCTGGTCTTTCAAAAGACAGTGATGAGCCAATAATTTCACAAAAACTAGTCGTTGAGGTCCCTGCTTGAACAATCAAGCAGCCCTTCTTTCTTTTTTTCAAGTTAAGTCAATCTCTGAAACAGAGGGTCTCCATAACTCTCGTGTGTCAGGATCGTAGTGTAATCTACCCTTGGAGACCAAGATTACTATATAGAGGAAATGTTTCAAAAACAACTCAAACTCATCATCCATCACTAGATCTTCGAACTTGGTCTTCTCATCCTCTGGGATTGTCGCTAGGAATCTTTCCAAATCCTCGAGAAAGACCGAGTCTTCAGTATCGAGAGCGAATCCATTAGGCAGTGATGTGATCTTAGGAATTGGGTCCTCAGGCGGCTCTTTTGACATTGCATCAATCAATGCCACAACTCGATTTAGTGCACCTCCGAGAGAATCCTGCTCAAGATGTCGTATGACGACTGGTTGCTTCAAAGTCACCAGCTTTGCGAGATTCCTCATGGAGAGTTCCTTCAATCGACTCACATAGATCTCAGGGGCTGCTAGGATTCGGGCAAGTTCCTGAACTCGGCTGACCTTAGTGCTCAGAATCTCATTCAACATCTCATCAATGTCAATACGGCTGTCAATCTTTGCTGTCAATTCTTGCAGGTCTTTGTAAGCTTGAGTCAATCGGAGTTCAAGTGGATCAATCTCACCAGCACGAACAGCTTGCACCATGATAAAGACACTGTCGGCAAGACTCACGTTCTCATTCACGATTATCACTCTCTATTGAGCCTTGAATTTTGGGCTCTCGATTATTATGGAAGGTTCAACACCATTAGGTGAAACTACACCCAATATTTTGTCAGCATGTTTCAACAGGTGTGTACTCTTAGCTGGTGTGAGCACTATGAACTGGCTACGTCGGGATGCATCATGAAATAGGCGACTAACGAGTTCTGTATTTGTTGCATCTAGAAATGTGTCAACTTCATCCATGATATAGACTGGTGCTGGATTGAACCTCTGCAATGCAAGTATCAAGCCAATCGCTATTAGAGACCTCTCTCCACCAGAACCCGCACTGATATCCCCAAAGCCTTCTGTCTTAATTCTTGACTTGAATTCCACTCCATATTTTCCATCTCTCAGAGCAAGTTCAAACCTGACACTGCCTGGGAATTGGACTCGTCCCAGAACTTCGTTTACACCTTTCTCTACTTTTCGAAGTGTTTCGTTCATTCCGTTGTGATACTGCTCCCTTATGTTTCGTACTGCAGATTCAGCCTCTTCGAGCTCTTCACCCAACTCCGCCACACGCTCAACAAGCTCTCTAAGCCTGCCCTTCAATTGGTTCTCTGTATGTGCTACGGTTTCGGAAACATCCTGATAGTCATCTAGGATATGTCGTAGCTTCACAAGTTCACTCCTGACAAGGTCGATAGCACGTATATTGTCAGGCTTGTTCTTTCCTTGAAGTTCCTGTACAATTAATTCTAGGTCATATTCCCAGTTTGTCAGTTGTCTCTTTGATTGAAGAACTTCGATTCTGCGATTCTTAACAAGTAAATTCAATTCAACTAATCGTTCACTCAGTGATCGAGCTGTGTTTCTTATCTCTGCAAGTTCCCCTTTGATCTCTGTTTGCCTCTTCTCTGTTTCCTCTCTACCCGTACGCATGATCTCTATCTTCTCTAAAATTGATGATGCTGCATCCTTTGACTGTTTGATCTCCTCCCGTAAGTCAGTGAGGCTGTCAGAGAGCATTGTGACGCTCTCTCTGACACTCTTAAGTTCCTGGCGTTTGAGTTCCTCATCTTTCTCAGAGGCATGCGCCTTGTTGTCTACTTTGGTCAAATCACTCTGAAGGCGTCTATGCTTTGTCCGGATTGCTGACTCCTGCCCAACTAACCTACTACGTTCTGGGGGTTGAGTACTGTCAAGTTTTCTGAGGCTTCTCTCTGCTTTCCCGTAGTCTAGTTGTGACGTCTTTAACTCATCATCGATGTTCACAATTCTTTCTTCAAGCTCGGGGATACTCTCATTGAGCTTCCTTCGTCGTTCCCATGTAGATCCCCAACGAGTCATCTGACTGATCAGATCCATTGTTTCTTCTCGTTCATTCGAGAGAATTTCCAATCTTGTCATTATGTCTGTGACACGTTTACGTTCTACTGTGAGGTCCTTCTCCATCTTTGCCATCCGCGTTTGAAGAGGTGCTGTAGACACCATTCCAGTTGGTTCACTCTTTGGGTGACTGACAATCTGTTCATCACTCGGTATTGTGACAGAACCGTCACGAGTTACCACCCTGAGATTGTGCTTTGTAGCAAGACGTGAGGCTGTCTGAGAGTTCTTGACTAACACAAAATCTCCGAACACTCTACTCAAGAGGGACTGAATCTCAGCATCCGCTGATAGTCTATCCCATAACCAGTCTTCAACCCCTGTCCCTTGAGGTAGTTCAGGCTTCTCCTGTTCTCCTTCATCTCTCAAGAGGATTACTGGAGATGGGGCTTCCTCCTTGTTTCGCAGCTTGAGGAGAAGCTGATAATCAGAATGCTCTGTTGTGACAAACGCCAGCGGGAGGTTTCCCGAGAGGACTCCCTCCACAGCTGCTGAGATTTCATCATCCGCGATGAACAGACTGATGAGAGGCCCCTTCACAGACTCAAGTTTGTGCTCTGAAACTGCGTCACTCAGGTCTCTGACAGATTCTGGGATACGTTTGGAGGTTTCTGATAGCCTGATTTTAATATCGTCAATGTCTTTCTGGAGTTGAGACACAAGGCTTGTTTTTCTGAATCGGTCCTCATTGAGAGATGCAATCTCTCGCTCCAGTTGGGACTTCTTCTTTTCCAGCTCTTTTGCATCTGTCTTCTCTAGCTTGTCCCATATATGCGACCACTTACTCTCCATTGCTTGAAGCTCAGCTTCCTCAATCTGGAGTCTTTCACGGAGACTTCTCATGAGGAGGTCCTTACCCTCGATCTCCGCTTGGAGCGCCTTGTAGTTGCCGTGTGCTTCTGCTCTCTTCGTGTTCCACTCAGCAAAAGCAGCGAGTTCATCTCGTATCCTTGCTCTTTCTTCTTCTAATTCGCCAATCTCTTCACGCAGAACTTTCTGCTGGTCCATGTATTGCTCACGAGCTATCGAAACTCGTTCAAGGTCTTCCTTCAACTTCTCCTCTTTTCGTTTCTCAGCCCTCACATTATTCTCAAGTTGCCGAAGCTCTGACACATGTTTCTTAGAGTCACCTTCGAGCTTTGCAAGGTTCCTCTCTTCCTCCTCAATCCTTGCGTCAATTCTGCCAATTTCTGTCTGCATTCCAGATAATTTAGCTTCTAACTCCGTGGTTTCATCTTCTTGTTCAGAGATCTGTCCTTCAATAACTGACTGCTCTTCCAGCACACCAACTAGACCTGATTCCTTTGATTCAATCTCATCTTTGGTCTGCTGAATTCTATCAGATAGGTCGTCAAAGCTTGCCCATTTCAGCTCCTTTTCCAACTCTCTCTCTTGGTCTTGCAAGGCTCTCTTCTTATCAAGTCGAGAGAGGTCGTGTTGTAACAACTCCAGCTCTCGCTCAACGGTTCTTGACTCCGCAAGAGCTGCATCAAGTTTTTGACGACTCTGTGTGACTTCGGTTTCCTGTAGTCCAATTCTGTCCCTCAGTACATCAAGACCCGTTCCCTCTTCGACAAGCCGCCTGACCTCAAAGGGGTCCATCTCTCGTATTGCATTGATTCTCTCCTGGGGCATGAATATCAAAGGATTGTCAACTTCAAGACCTAGACCACTGATCATTTGCTTGTGTTCTGCAGCCTTGATTCGTCTTCCATCTGCATATGCTCGTGGGATACCATCTCTGTCAATGCGTCTCAGGAACTTGCGACTTTGTCCATTCACCCTTACTGCGATCTCAACTTCTGCTGCACTTGCTCCGTGTCTGATGAAATCACTCCACTTACTGTATCGATTCTCTCTTTGATTGGAGCCAAGTACGAATTTCAACGCGTGGAAGATTGATGTCTTTCCTGAGCCATTAGGTCCAGCAAGTACAGTGAGACCTTCGTCGAACTCAACCTTTCCTGCATAGAAGGATAGGAAATTTCCCAATCTCACTGATTCGATATTTACTTTGGTCTCACTCATCTATTGTCTTCCCATTATTCTATGAAGTCTATCGCTACTCTTTTTGGCTCTGAGAAGGCGTGTCAATCGGTCTTCAGCAGAACCTGTAAGGAGGAAAGGATGTCGGCTCAGAAACTCGCGGTCCTTTACTGAAAGAGGCAGCCCCTCATTCAGGACCTCTATCACGCGCTGAGTTTCAGCATAATCCTCACCAACTGCCATTAGGTAGAGCTGATCCAGAAAGTCGTCTGGATACTCTTCACTCAGCTTGCTAAGTTCTGGTTGCTGAGTGCCCCTAGTCTTTCTTATTACTGCCTCAAGGAATTTTGAGTCACCAAAAGCCGCCACTCTACTTTGCTCAATGAGTTCCTCAAGATTCTCTCTTGGCATCTCTCCACTTTCAGCTACCTCTTGCATGAATAGGCTCATTGCCAGGTGGTTCACATCCGAGAAACCCCAACCATCAGTCAGTTCCGCAATTACTGACACATCAAGGTCTTCTCGATCCTTCAAGATCTGTTCAAGAACACGAATTCTGTCATCAATAGAGGTTCCCTCTACAATGTATGTCCTATCGTACAATGAGAGCAACTCTCTATCCACCTGTTCGGGTCTTGTTGTAGCCGCAATGGTGATTATTTCTTCCCCACTCCAACTAATGCTCTTGATCTCATCCTGAAGTACTATAGATTGAACCGAGTCTCTCGGTGCAAGGGTTTCCAATTTCTCGATATAGAGTAGCGCAGGGGAACTCCTTCGAGCAAACTCAAACCCTTCTCTTAGTGCATCACTACTCCTTTTGTTCTCGTCAAGAACGCCCTCCATTTTAAAGCGGACAATCTTGATTGGCACCTCCCGTGCGAGAAAGTGTGGAAATGCCCCAAAGTCACTACCAGGTGGTCCTATCAACAGAACTTTCCCTCCAAACTCCAATCCTCTCTCGCTCATCTGAGCTTTTAGGACATCGTACCGTCTGAGTAATTGGAGAAACTCCATTGCGAAGTTCACTACAGAGTACTGACTCACTCGTTCTGTTGGTACCTGTTCGGGAGTGGTGAGAGTCACCGTTTCAATGAAATCTCTATCTTCGCCCAACTTTCAACCCCACTGACTGCTGGCTTCTCGGTCGTTCGCCTGAAGGCATATTACGTCTTCGGACAAGGTACAATTTCGCGCCGAACAACGTTCTCCTCATATTGTGCCAATACCATGGTCAGGTATCTACACTTTGGGTTTCATTACGTTTGGCCCTTAATCGATTTGAAGATACAATCCACACTGGTATGCCAACTACTAACCATATGATGGCATCACCAATAGTTGCTAGGATAAAGTTCAAACCTTCTGGATCCAACCAGAGCTGTCCCAAGTTCATCATCTTGACTAGTGGAAATATCAGCAGGAAGCCAAAGATTCTCTGAAGGAATATCTCGTCTACCCTGGACGCATATCTGGGACCAATTACACCACCGAATATCATTCCGATTCCCATTGTCAATCCAAAATACAAGAATACAATCAGTTGTTCAGTTTGAGCCAGATAGAGGTAGTTGATTACAGAACCTGCAGAAGTCGTGAAAATCATTGTGAACATCGATGTAGCTGCAGCTACTATCATCGGGAATCTCAAGATGATACATAGAACTGGAACTATGATAGTCCCACCACCTAGACCTAGTAACCCTGCTAGAACACCAGCCATGAATATAGCAAAAATAGCAGCAGCTAGTTTCCTTTTACCTAACTCAGAAAATCCTAGCCTTGCCTTTCTGCCACTAACACTATCCCCACTATCAATTATAGCGAAGATCAATTTCAATGCGACTGGGAATAGGACAATGCCAAAAACATAGCGTAGGACATGCGCATGCGCAGCAATGGTTCTCAAATAGATACCGACAAAAGTTCCTGGAATTGTAGCAACAACTGATAGGATACCTACTTGATAATCTATCAATTGGGGTTTCTGTCTATGGTATACTACTGTGCTTACAACAGCGACAAAAAGAGCTGATATCAGGGATGCGGCAGCAGCCAGCTCTGCAGTGAGTGCAAATAGAATTATGAGAAGTGGAGTCTTGAACGCACCCCCACTTATTCCGGTCATCGAACCAATAATACCTATACCAACTGAAATTAGAACAATAGTAGTGAATTCAAATATCAGCTGCTGCACAGGAACCAACCCTAGTACAATAATCTTCTAGATGCCTGCATCAAATGCCTCCGATTAGCCCGGTGAAGTTCCTTTTGTACCTTGCTGAAAAGAGGACTTGGCGTCTTGAGAGTATCATTCGCGCCGTTCTGTGCTATGTTCATAACGGTTAAGACGGACAGTATCTCGTGGTAGGTGGTTCCAATGAGTCAGAGTGAGAAACTTCGAGAATTAGTATTGAATGTCATGTCCACTGTTGAGAGTAGGGGTCTCTTCGTTCATTCGTCAGACCTTGAAATCAAATATAACGACCCGAGCTCAAAGAAGAAGTCTGTAAAGACCACCAGATTCCCCTTGATAGTAGGGTCCTGTGTCCTGAATGCCCTTGCTCCCAGATCTGCCATGCTTCTGGTGGGTGGCCATGGTGGTGGGAAGACAACACTTGTCAAACTCTTAGGCAGAATGATGACTGGGAGGTCTCTTGATGAGATTGAGGATGGAATCCTGAGGGGTCATCCACAACTAACAGAAGAGAAAATGGTTGCAACACTGAAACCAGGACCCCTGATGAAAGAGGGAGTTGAGGTGGTTGTCTGGCGTCGGTTTGTCACTGACTTCTGGAAGATAATTGACGAGGTGAACAGACTCACACCGCATGCTCAGAATATTCTACTTTCCCTTTTGGCAGAGGGCGAGGTGAAGTATTACGATGAGATCAAGCGATGCGATGAATATTGCCTTTATGCGACTTTAAACCCCTCTGATGCGGGGACATTCGATATTGGCCCTCCCTTTCTTGACCGGTTCGGATTGGCAGTTCCAATAACTATGCCTACCGTGAATGACTTGGAACTTATCCTTTCAGCTCGCGATGAGCGACTCTTTGGATTTGACGAGCTTTGGCAGGTCCCCGCAGTACTCACGGAAGAGGATTTGCTAACGATCTGGAACCTAGCTGATAAGGTGCATGTGCCGCCTGAAGCCTCAGAATTCATGCGGTCGCTTGTGAGAGAGTTCGGAGCTTGTATCCGTGTTGACAAGAGTCAGTCTTCAGGTCTGACAGTCGAAACTGGTCTCTGTGATGGCTGCCACTTTAGCACAACAAAGAGTGTCTGCAACAAAGTGATAATCCCACTGAGCGTGCGAGCGGCGAAAGATCTCAATAGGTACTCAAAAGCCGCAGCGTGGTTAGTAGGAGCTCAGGAGGTGTCAGTCGAGATAGTCAAGTCTCTTGCACCACTTGTCTTCTGGCATCGTACTCGACTCGTGAGAGATGAACTTGAACGGTCTCCCTATTATGGCGATGTTTATGCTT
>MEHG01000006.1 GCA_001940705.1 Candidatus Thorarchaeota archaeon AB_25 | reverse complement strand
ATTGTTTGCAGTAGTGATTATCTGGGGAATAGTCTGGGTAGTCCCTCGCTTTGGGTGGGAAATTATTGATACATTACTCACAGAGAACATTGGGCTTGGAGCATCACTGTTCAATGTCCTTCTACTATTCTCTTTCATTGGGTCGATTATGGTAAGTGCTACAACAGTGGGTAACTCATCAAGAATGGAATACCTCATGACAATGCCCCTCTCTCTCCGCACTCTATTCCTTGAGAAGACCATCATAGTGATTCTTTACAGTTCTGCATTCTTCCTTGTGATTGGAACACCTATCTTCATTGGATTGAGCATAGTGTCAAATGCACCACTTGCTCTCCTTTCGATACCTACATTTCTTGCGATGATGCTTGTTCTCTCAACGTTGGGAGTTTCTATAGGAGGGCTTCTTGGTCTTCTATTCTCACGCATCCTTGCAGGTCGTCGAAGACTCAAACAAATAGGTTGGTTCCTCGGAACTTCCTTTGCTGTCCTCGCAAGTGCTCTCTATTACTACTTCATCTTTCTCTCAGACGGATTTGGAGAGATCTTTCCCCTTCTATTCGAAATACTAGGAGCCCTTGGTTTCACCTCTGGTATTAGTCCAGGTGCTGCAACAAGCGCTCTATCCCTCGGATTTCTATTGGGGGAACCAATAATCATCAATGATATCTTCCTTGCGCTGGTCTATGGAGCCCTCGCCATCGGTCTTGTGAATCTCAATGCATATGTCAGCGAAACCGCTCATTATAGTGGTTGGCTAGCAAGTGGATCAAAGAGGAGCTCGAAGACGAAGACACCAATAGCTCATGATGTGTGGAATCCACAGCCAATCCCTGGAATCAAGTTCAATACTGCCGTTAGCGTGTCGGTTTGGTATAATATTGCTAACATTCGAAGAGAAGGTAGAGTACTTGCACAGTATCTCATTGGTCCATTGAGGTTTATCGTCATCATTATTTTCGGAATGTTTGCAGGTGGGGACCTTCTAATGGGCTTCTCACAATACATCGTTATTGCAATTACTGTTCCCTTCGTGGTTTCATATGCTGTCAGCTTTGCGGGTTACGAACTAGTTTACGAAGGGCGGAATCTCATGAATCTCCAGCTTGCACCATTAAGTATGTACGATTATGTGATAGGCAAAGTGTACAGCTCTGCTCCCTTTGCATTTGTTGTGAGTGTTGGGACCTCTGTTCTAGTTTCAATAATATCTCCTAGCCTATTGATTTACGTGCCCATAGTAATCCTCTCAGCTATCTTCATCAATCAGGCAGCAGGAGGAATTGCAGCAAATGCTGCTGCTATTGGTGGCGATTTCAAAGCTGAACGTATTGTCACAAGACAAAGAGGAGCATCGGTACAGATGCCTATTCGTGGTTGGTCAATGCTACGGGCTCAGCTTCTACCCAATATGCTTGGTTTTGCAGGTCTTTCCGCAGTCCTTGGACTCGGTTTATTCTTAGGACCTCTATTTGCATATGCCGCCTTGTTGCCTTTCGGATATATTTGTCTGAGCCTTTCTCGACACTATGCACGGAGTGCGGGAGATAGACTGACCCAGAAGGAAGCCTCTGACTATCTGTGAGGTCCTATATCTTTAGGTCACCAACAACTTTCGCAGGTGGCACCATCATATCACAGTCAAAGTATTGTCCTATCATTGGTGTTTCGATCTTCACAAGACTCAGATCATCCCGAGGTCCACTCTGGAAATTAAACTTGACATCACCGGAACGCCCATTCTTTATTGTATACTCAAGATACGCAGCTGTCAGTACAGCCGTATCATAGCCCTCACCCGATGGACTTGGAATGACCTTGGCATTGATGTTGGGGCCGCTATCCATCCAAGCACCTTCATCCTCCATCTTGCAGACAGCTTTGTAGATCGTGGTCTTGTCCCGTCTGACCTTTCCAGTTAATGTGTCGCCTCTCCAGCTTAGGGAGATATCAGCAAGCTTTCTTGGATACCCCCATATCTCACGACCCGATGTCACAGCGACATCTGTATTTACATAGTTCAGCGCGAAGTATACCCCGACTTCCTCTTCCTTGGTCGCAGGGTTATCAAACACACATTGGACAAGCAATCCCGATTCCATGAAGGTGCCTGTTTCTTTGCACGGCATCTCTCCAAACATGAAACCTGCAAGAGGCATCTGAGAGGGTCGTAATGGCGCAGGTAGTAGGTCTTGGATTGCATCCTCTGGAGGGTTGAACAATGCTAGGAATAATCGAGCATCTTCATAATGGTACGGAGGTCTTGGATAGGTTGGTGATAATAGTGGTGTACTCTTTCCCTTTGTCATCGAAACTCACCTGACTATTCTATAAGACCTGATTATTGAATCTGTCGAGAACCGACTTACAATTTTACCCTCTTGAATATTGCTGGCCAAACAAAGACACCCGTGAGAGCAATCAAGCTATAACGAATTGTTCGAAGCCATATCTCTTCTGAGGGAAGGATTGGTTCGAGCACTGCCATTACTCCAATTACAAACACTAGTCCAAATAGAACACGCAGCACAAGACGCCATTTCTGTCCATCATATGGTTCATTCGAGAAGTCCACAAACCGCGTTTCAAGGATAAGGCCTAGAGCAAATCCAATGGTCAGTCCTCCAATAGCTCCAAAGTTATCGTTGGGTGGTGGTGGGAGAACTGCAGCAAGGAGAGTCATCAAGAAACCGATGGTCATCAACACAAGCAGCAAACTCTCAGTTTCGTATCTTGAAAGAAAATTCCTTGCTGGTTCTTCCAAGTAGATACATAAAAGCACTGTAATGAGGCCGATTCCCCATCCTAATAACACATCACCAAGAAAGTGCACACCTATGTATACCCTTGAAATACCAATCAACATGGTCATTATAATTGCAATGATTACCATCCACCAGGTCTTGATTCGAGCAGTGAACCAACCATAGAAAGTGACAGAGTTTTGAGCATGACCACTAGGGGTACTATAGTTGGGTGGGTCTGCACTCGGATGCCAACTACTCGAAGGAGGTCGCTCATTGGCAATCACTAGTTTCAACCAGAAGTTTGAGATGATTGCAGTAATGAGAATGTAAGACGCGAGTACTGCGTCTTTCTTGTTGTGAGTCCAGTATAGAACCAATAGTAAAACAATAAGGAAAATCTCACCACCAATTTGAGAAATTAGGAAGAAGAAGTCATCTAAACCAGGTAGTAATTCTTTGAGAAAATTGGTGATTTCGATTTGCATCTTCAAATTCACCCACGTGTTGAGGAAAACGCTGTTGAATTGGTCATACAAAAATCTGTTTGTTCATTCACAAAACCTTATAGTGGTGCATCGAGTCACCATTTTCTGTGGAGGTTCTCTAATGGTCTTTGAGGACTTACAACCAAAACTTGTTTGGGAGATATTTGAAGACGTCTTCACCAAGACTCCCCGAGAGTCAAAGAAGGAAGACAAGATCCGTGAGAAGCTGAAGAGCTGGGTGCCTGAACGTGCGAAATCACTTGGTATGGAGATTGAAGTGATTGAGGACGAGGTTGGCAATATACTCATCAAGAAAGGTCCAACAAAGGGAGAAGAGTCCACTCAATCGCTCCTTCTCCAAGGTCACATGGATATGGTGTGCGAAACTGACAGGCCTGACGGATTCGACTTTGACAACAGCCCGATACCAATCAGGATTCAGGACAACGGTGAATGGGTGGATGCTGATGGTACAACCCTAGGGGCTGACAACGGGATAGGTACGTCACTCGGTCTTGCTCTGATGCTGGACCCAGAGGTAAAACATGGTCCTCTAGAGCTTCTCATCACTGTTGATGAGGAGACCGGTCTCGTAGGCGCATTCGCTCTCGAACCTGAGAAGATGGGGATAGAGAGTAAACTCATGGTGAATATAGACTCGGAAAGTTTGGGTGTCATCACAATTGGCTCCGCTGGTGGCGGTGACACGGACCTCGTCAAGAAGCTCAAGCTAAACGAGGTCACTGGTGAAGCTACATTCTACGATCTGATAGTTTCAGGCTTATTTGGTGGACACTCTGGCGTTGACATCGGTAAACATCGAGCTAATGCTAACAAGCTTGTTGCTAGAATCCTTTCAAACATCGTGGCTGAGATGAACGTGCATCTCTGCAACTGGAATGGAGGAAGTAAGCACAACGCTATAACACGTGAGGCCACTGCGAAATTTGCGGTGGAAACAGGCAAAGCAGGAGCGGCCGAAGAGTTACTTGAGCGCGTTCGCACAGAACTAACGGCTTACTACAATGAACTTGAGCCCGACATTCAAATCACTTGGGAGAAATCCAAAACAGAACCCGCATTTCCACTTGAAGAGTCGAAGAAAATAATCCAATCAATCAACATCATTCCCCACGGTCCAATACGATTCTCTCCCAACGTTGATGGTCTTGTAGAGACCTCAAACAATGTTGCTGTTGTAAAGACAGAGGGTTCTGAGTTCTCAGTCCTACTGTCCACCAGAAGCAGTGTTGACTCAGAGCTTGAGTCCTTTAGGCAGGGTATAGCCAATCTTGCCCAACTGAGTGGATGGGATGTCACTAAGAAATCTGCATATCCAGGATGGAATCCTGAACCAAAGAGTCCGTTTCTCTCATTTGTACGGAAACACTTCGAAGAGATTACTGGAAGAGAGGTCAAAGTTGAAGCGATTCATGCTGGCTTAGAGTGTGGTATAATTGGGTCAAAGATTCCAGGGATACAGATGGTGTCTATTGGACCCAAGATGGAGAATGCTCATACTCCTGATGAAAGACTCAGGATTATTGATGTCGAGATTCTCTATAACGTTCTGAAACTACTAGTTGAGAATCTTTCAAACCTCAAGAGATTGGTACTTAGGTAAGGTCCCCTAGACCGAGCTTCTCAAGCTTCTTCTTAGGTGGCTTTCCTGATTTCCTATCCCACCCTCTGTATTCATACCATGTCTTCAACTGTGCTTCTATGTCTGGAACATGGCCCTCTGTAGCTCCCTCGAGTGGTCTCAACACAAGTTCTGGTAGCCCTTCGTTCTTTGAATCATAACCAAGTTTGAGGTTAAGTAACCTCATCATGGTGAAAATCCTCTCGCCCGTCTGCACCAGCTCATCAATATCTATGTCCCATCCAGTTGCCAGTTGGATGAGCTTCAATAGCTGGTCTCCATCAATTGGATAGAAATTGCAATTTACAGAGGAATTTGTCAGAGATCGAAAATCTTGAAGTCTAGCAACCAACTCCGCCTCATTAGCGAATCTATCATCGCTCTCAATATTGAAAGCCTCATTGGGCTGTCCCATCTGGACATTGTACATATCTGCGCTCATGTGACAAGCGCCGCGCGGTGATGTTGCGTATCCAATCGCATGTCCTGAGAAACCCCTTGGATCATGCTGTGGAAACTCCAGACCATTCACTTGTACTGCGAGTTCTGGAACACCAAACTTCTCTCCGAACTCTAATGCCCCTTCAGCCATCAGATCCCCAATGCCCTCTCGGTTTGCTATCTTCTCAGCTAGTGCTATTGCTGACTCAACCTCACCCCACTCTGGTGTAATTCCATCAAGGTCATCAGCAGAGATCTTCCCCTCCTTGAAGAGATAGTACGCAAATGCAATGGTGTTACCTCCAGATATTGTGTCAATCCCGAGCTGGTTGAGTATCCTGTTTGCATACGCCACAGCCTCAACATTGTTGTTGAGTATTAGGGAACCCATGGTTCCAGTCACTTCAAGCTCTGGGCCTGCATACTTTTCCATCTTGTATTTGCCCTTTGGGATCTCAATCACTCTTCCGCATGCAATTGGACACCTGTAGCATGCTGACTTACCTGTCAGGATTGTTTCCCGAACTGTTGTACCACTCAGATTGTATGTGTCAAATTCAGGAACCGTGTAATACCCTGCAGGGAGTGACCCCCACATCATACTGGCCATATCTGTGAAACCCGCAGTACCCAGGTCTGAGTACATCCTAAATGTTGGGTCCTCTTCCTTGTCCTTATTCAATTCAGACGCATACTCGCGCATACCTACCTCATCTGCAACAGGGACTTTTCGATTAGTTCCATGGATTACTATTGCTTTCAGTTTCTTGGAACCCATGACTGCGCCTTGTCCTGTTCGTCCTGCAGCTCTATGATGGTCCACAATGATGCTAGCGTATTTTACAAGATTCTCCCCTGCTAAGCCAATCCTGGCGATACCCGCATTCTTATGGCCGGTTTCTTTCTTCAGCTTCTCCCATACTTGCTCTGTGTTCTTTCCCCACAGGTGTTTAGCATTCCTGATTTCAACATCCAAGTCCTCTACAAGAAGATACGACGGTTCTGCTGATGCCCCCGTGAAAATGATTCCATCATATCCTGCAAACTTCAGGTCTGCACCTATGTGGCCTCCCACTGTACTATATCCAAGAATACCAGTCTTTGGAGACCTGGAACAGAACGTTGACTTGCTACCGGTTGGTGCCATGGTGCCGCAGAGTGGGCCGGTTAGATACAGAAGTGGGTTCTCCGGACTAAGTGGATCTGTATTTGCATCAATCATATCATACAGAAGACGCGCTCCTAATCCAGCTCCCCCGATGAATCCTCTTAGCAATTTTTCATCAATTGACGTGACAGAAGTTGATCCTGCACTCAAATCAACTCTGAGAATCTTACCTCGATAGCCGCTCAAACCAATAACCTCCTTCTAGAAATCGATAATTGTTCCATCATACATGTATTTGTACATCTTCCGAATCTCTTCGCTGTCGGTGTTTCTTGGATTCATAGTCAGACTTGTGTCCATCATCGCGAATTCAACCATGTTCTCTAGTCCTGCGTTGAAGTCCTTCTTCTTGATACCCGCCTCCTTGAAACTCTGAGGACTTCCAATCTTTGTCATCAACTCCCGTATTGCTCCTGCAAATTTCAGAGCTACCGTTTCAGGTTTCTTCCCTTCAATTCCAATCATTCGTGCTAATTCTAAGTATAGTTTCGCTGTTTCTTCGTTTTCCTTACCTCTGCAGTTGAATTCGATGGTATAAGGCAAAGCCATTCCTACAGACATACCATGATGTGTCCTAAGCACCGAGCCCATACTGTGACCGAGAGAATGTGCAAGTGCAGCTTGTGAGTTTCCAAATGACATACCTGCAAGACATGCGGCAACTAACATCTTCTCTCTGCTCTCAAGGTCTGAGAGGTCCTCTATAGATTTGGGAAGCCATTCGAAGACCATCTTGACCGCCTGTAGTGAACAACCATCGGAGAAGTCATTCTTCCACACAGAGATGTATCCTTCAACAGCATGGGTCAGCGCATCCATGCCGGTATAGGCCGTGAGTTCTTTTGGCAACCCTACAACAAACTCCGGATCGAGAATCGCAATATCTGGAGTCAGCTGGGGATTGATAGTGGCAAATTTCCTTCCTGTTTCATCATCACGAATAACAATAGCCTTGGTCGCTTCTGATCCCGTTCCTGCTGTTGTTGGGATACAGATTAGTTTCGCTTTCGTACGAAGACCTAACTCATCGAAAGGTGTCAGAGCATGAAGTTCAATCTCTGGCTTCTCATAGAGCACCCATGCGGCTTTAGCAGTGTCCATGACACTCCCTCCACCTACTGCAATAATCCAATCCGCTCCGAATCTCTTGATTCCCTCAGCAGCCGCCTTGACAGTAGAAACCTTTGGGTCTGGTTCTACACCATCCCAAATAGCCGCTTCCCATTGTCTCTCAGTGAGTATCGCGCATACTTTCTCCGCGAAACCAAGACTATTGATTACTTTATCAGTCACAATGAAGGCTTTCTTCCCAACAATTGTTTCAAGCTCACTCAGAGCATCTTCACCAAAAGTCACATTCGGCGTAAAATACCACCAGACCATTCCCAATCTCTCCTCAGAATATACTGTCATAAAGGGGAACCACGCCCCTTTATTTCCTCGCACAGGCTGTTCTCACTTATTAACCACGAAATTTGGGGCCTTCTCAAGCACCTCGGATGCCTCTAAGATTATGCCTTCGATGAGCTCGGCTGTAGATGGCAGGTCTTGAATTCGACCAGCTACTTCTCCACCAAACATCAATGCTGTGTCCTCTTTTTCATCCATGAGGTCCACGAAACCTGTTCGTTCAAGATCGAGGATTTTCTCATTGGAGTCAAGTGGTTCACCAAGGTAGAAGTTTGGCAAATCCTCTAGGGTCTGTTCTACAATCTCTTCAGCTCGTCTGTTACGAAGGAATCTCATTGGACCAAAAAGGCCTCGACCTACGAGAGTCTGACGTTCTTCTCTCTCTATAACCGCCTGTTTCCACATCGGTTCGAAATCACTCTCTTTGGTGGCTATAAACCGGGTCCCCATCTGAATCCCAACGGCACCCATACACAAAGCTGCAGCAAGTGTTGATCCATCACAGAAACCTCCTGCACCCACTACTGGAGTCTTTACAGCCTTTGCCACTGTAGGTACAAGGACCATTGAGTGAACTGGGTCCCATGAAACATGAGCGCCTCCCTCATGTCCTGATGCCACAATCACATCTGCACCAGCTGCCTCTGCTTTCTTAGCGTGATATGCCGATGGAACCACGTGAATCCAGATGAAACCTTCATCCTTGAGTACTGACCAGGGTTTTGGATTGCCTGCAGATGTGACAATGACTCGTAGTGAACGTTCAGTGTCTGAGTCCGATTTGCAGGACTCAATGGTCTGTTCAACGAACATCTGGGATGCCAAAATGAATTCTGAAGCAACAGGTACGTTCACACCAAATATGCCTCCCGATGAACGGGTTTCTTTTGTGACCACCTCAATTGATTTTTGAAGGATTACCGCAGGCGGGTCTGTTCCAAACAATCTCTCTGCATCAAGTGGTGCTGCTTCTGGTAAGAGCGTCGCTGCCATTCCGATACAACTGATGATACCAAGAGCTCCAGCATTGGCCACTGCGATAGATAGTGCCTCCGTCTTGTATGGACCCATACCTCCCTGAAGAATGGGGTGTTTGATTCCAACAATGTCACAGAGTTCTGTATGAATGAGAACCATGTCTCTTAGAATTTATTCGGTGCGATTTAAGTTACCACCCTTGTTATCGAAACAGCGAAAGGACTGGATTGTCAATTTTTTCTCTACTCCCTTTTGCGATGTATTCAATTTCATCATCAATTTTCTTGCACAGAACCCTCTGTATTTTCGGATGATGTAACTTTAGAAGATCTTTTGTCGTCCTATAGCTACGTCTTGCCTGTTCTTTCATGTCTTGGAGAGTCTGCAATCGAGCAAGATTCCAGTATGCCAATATACTATCCCGATTGAATCGTCTTGCCTTGTCATAATACTCAATTGCGTTGTCAAATCGGGTCTTGGAGAACTCCTTAGAACCTAATGCAAGTTGTGTAGATGAAATCATCTCCAAGATGGTATTAGAGAATAGATCTGTCTGAATTTCGTCATCAATCTTTTCTGATGTCTTTCTAATGTAATCAACGACTGTTTGGTCTCCGTTGAGGAGTTTTCTTACTGACTGATCAAACATAGACTTGACAGTATCGATGGATTCGGCCTGATGGCCTGGTACTATTGGCATTTCTTGAAAGAGATGTATCATCACATCGGTTAGTCGAAGAGAAACTAACTCCTTGAAGACGTTGAGATAAGCCCTTGCTTCTTTGTCTGAGAGTAAGTTGTTACTGATTGCCATTTCTAAGTATAGTTGACCTATCTTAGGACAACTTGTTGAAGTTGTTTGTAGCACCCCTTTGAGATGCTGACTACTATTCTTGGAATTCAAGACAACTCGCATAAGGTCTTGGAGAATTGCTTCCTTTTCTATCACATCAACCTGATTGTCTAGATCAACGATATTGGTCCAGACGAGTCTTTTCCTGAAATGACTGAAGAATTGATGAACCTTTGAATCTGGTTTTCTGCAGGTCGCACGGAGGGATGGGTAAGATGATTTTGTACCCAAAGATGTAATTGTAATGTCAGTGAATCCAGTTTCGAGAAGCATTCGTTCAAGGAGTTCTTCTGGAAATCCATACTTGTGCGACATACCCGGTGTATCAAGACCATATATCCAGTTCATCAACTGTTTTCGTTGGTCTTCATTTCCTTTGAGAAAGTTCTTGAATGAACTCATCAGATCTGGGGTCTCAATGGTAAACAATCCCTCAGGTTTGATGACACGAAATACCTCCGCCAACGAATAGATCGATTTCGCTGCACCAAGATGCTCGAGTACTTGTATGCAGTCGACCTGCGAGAATGTGTTATCTTCAAAATCAAGATCAAGCGCTGACATCACTTGGTCTGCAACAGTCTTGTCAAAAGCATCAATATTGATGTAGTCCTTCTTGTATTCAAGTCCGCATCCTATATTGAGCCTCAACTGTGTTCACCAATTACGAGCTATAGTGTCGCTGATTGAAATCCTGAGGCTTGATTGTCCCATATCGAGTACCCCACGCATATGTTGATGGGGGATTATTGATAGTACCAAGAGTGAAAAGCAAAAAACTCACCACAAAAACAGCTAGAATCAGGACACAAGTTGTGAAGAGGGTCAATCGAGACCTCCAGTGAGTCATATTAAAAGGAGGGTTATAGGCTGCTACTACCTCTTTCTCATTTAGACCAATCTTCTCCCCTAACAACTCAAGTTTCTTGAGTTGATTCTTATCTGCACTTGTACGTAGAATTAGACCATCCAACTTTATTCTAAGAGATGATGGAAGATAGGAATGGATCTTCCAATACCCGGATTTAAAGAATCCAAAAGACCAAATTGTTTGTAGACTGAACAATCTCATGTTATCACATCCATGGTGAACACATCTGAATCAAAATCCTGGGGGTTGATTGTTCCATAAAGTGAGCCAAAGCGATACGTTTCTGTTGATGGCCAGTAATTGGGATTGTCGAGAGCAACGAAAGCAATGATCAAGTAACCCCCAATGAAGATTACAAGTATCATAACGCATGCTGAGAGGGGGGTCAGTCGAGACCTCCAGTGGGTCAGATTAAGAGGAGGGCTATATGCAGCTGACACCTCCTTACTACTCAATCCTATTCCTTCTCCCAGTATCCTTAGCTTCTTGAGTTGTTTTTCTTCTGGAGTACTAAATGGCATCAATGATTCAAGTTTTGACAGTAGCTTTGAAGGAAGGTATGGACGAATTTTCCAGTATGCAACATCAATTCTTCCTACTCCACTCCTTCTCAACAACTTCACCCATCCAATACTCTCATTTTCTTGCAATAAGTTCTTTGAATTCCGCTTTGGTTACTTCATTGATTGCTCAATGAAGCGAAGGCAATACGGATCTTGATGGATGCCTTTGGTCATAGATACAGAAACAGCAGTGCATCCGCCCCCACAAATACTCGCAAACTCACAACTAGCACAATGTGCTTTCATATCCGACCTCTTTACATACCGCGAGTACCTGAACGAGGATTCATCATTCCATATCTCTTTGAGAGGACGGTTTCGAATATTACCTTCAATAAAATCATCCTGAAGTGCCAAGCATCCAGTGATGTTGCCATTACTCTGAATTCCTAAGGTCCCCATGCCTGCTTGACAACCCTGCCAACCACCAACTTGAAGTTCAGGAAGAATCGTTGAGAAGTACCCCATATCATGAGCTCCAGCTACCATCAGCTCTTTTGATAATGTCTTCCGAGTTGCGGCCATGAACAATGCGACTGAGTAGAACTCATCTTGGGACAACACATGCTTTCGCTCAAGTCTTCCATGCGGTGTTGCCATTTGTATCTGCCATGCCACTCCTTTCCCTTTCAGAAACTCACGAATCTTTGTCAAATCCTTGAAATTCAGCTTGTGGACCGTTGTTATAACAGTGGTTGGAAGACCTAGTTGTGCAAACCTCTCAATAGATTTGGTCGCACGATCGAACGAGCCTGAAACACCCCTTATCATATCATGTGTTGAAGCCTCTCCACCATCAAGACTCACAGACACACATTCTGGAGATAAGTCAACTATCTGTTGAGTGACATCATCATTTTGTCCAAGCCATCCATTTGTTATGATTGAGAGTTCCATTCCCAAATCATGTATCCTTTCCGAGAGGTTGACCCAATCTGGTCGGAGTAGGGGTTCACCACCCATGAGTGCGACTCCCTTACATCCAATACCATTGAGGTCATCACAAAGTTGGAGGGCCTCCTCAGTTGACAGTTCATCGTCACGTTTCCTTCCTGCTGCAGAACCACAATGAATGCAATTCAAATTACATGCTAGTGTTATTTCCCAGACTGCGCAACCTGGTCCTGGCCATTTCTTTGATTTACGTCCTCTCCTCCATGGCAATAATGTGCCTCCTTCCAAGAATGAGGAGTTCGTTCTACTTCAGGTTATTCATCCAGGTATTTTGTGGGAACCTGTCTGGTTGTGGCCACAAGTTCTAGGGCTGCCTTTGTATACCGCATGACCTTACCCATGTCACCATCAAGCTTGAACTTTCGAGCCATAATTCCCTTGATTGGGTCAATCTTGCCCGCAAAAAGAGCTTTCCAGTTCTTGTAGGGTCCCGAGTAAGTGAACTCTGCAGTGTCACCAGGTTCTGCCATCCTTGCCTCTCTACATTTTCCGTGCCAGAGATCCATGTAGAATCGAATATTTTCCTCTACAATCTCTCCATCTGCAGTGATTTCGAAGATGAAGTCGCCCTCCCAAGTCTTGGCGGCATCTTCGTAGCGGTCATTCTTATTCAGGAGTTCCATGTATAGTGCAACCCACTCGTCTGAAGGGTATGTTAATAGTTCGTCACCCATCACTAGTCATCTCCAATATTGAAATACTATAATTCGTGAATGAAAAGGCTTCTGGATTCACTCACTGTTTGATTTTCATTATGTTGAGATCCATACTCGAAGCTAATTTCACTTGGAAGTTAAGACTCCCAACTGTATTCACATCATGGGAGTCACTTCCTAATGAGAAAACACAACCACATGATTTAGCAAGCTCGAGGAATCCAGTATGCTCAACCGAATATCTTCCATTAAGTTCAATGGCTACCCCCGAATCAGCGAGTGCCTCTGCAGCGATTTTCCCATCCTCCTCTCGATATGAGGAGAGATACCCGTCCCAGTGTCCAAGAATTTGAAACTCATTTTTCCTCAACGCTTTGACCAAGGCTGATGCCCATCTCGTGGAGTCTGTGAACCAGTGGAAGGATCCTATGACAAGGTCGAATTGCTCTAGCCCTCCAGCAACGGGGGCTAGCTCACCGTTTGACTGAATATCGACTTCCGCAGCATCGAGGATTGTCAGGTCTGGATAATCATTTCTACAAGTTTCAATCTCGTAACGCCTTTGCTCGATGACGTTTGCACCCCCCTTTCGAGACCCCATTGAAGGCCAAAAATGGTCTGCAATTGCAATCGTCTTGAGTTTGAGAGATACTGCACGCTGAACTATCTCTTCTATTTCGGAAGCTCCATCAGAGTAGCTGGAATGTATATGTAGGTCTTCGAGGCCACTGGTCATTGCACACTCTAGTTTTATGTTACCAATTTAACTCAACCCATCGTCCAAAGACTAGTGCGTTTATGGGGGTCCTGAAGCACAATTTTTAGTGTTCACAATGACGGAATCAAAGATGTCGTGGGACCTTTCTCCAATGGTAAACGGTGCGACAGCACCCGAAGTGAAGAAACTTATTGACGCATTGGTTAAAGAGATCAAGAAGCTCATCTAGATGTGGCATACCTCGTGGTCTCTATTGCCACGAGGCATCTTTTCATAGGTTTTTTTTTAACTTTCACAACCCAATGGTTATATCTTGGAACTACAAGTTTCTACTGATACCTGATGCACTCGCCACATGTATTTATTCACAGGTACATCTCTTGGGTCCTTGTTGTAGTTTCACTAGCTACAATTGCTACTGGCTATACTCTGTCAAAAGGCATGTTTCCTGGTTCTGCAGTTCCATTCTATCTACACAGAATCTTTGAGATAGCATTCATCAGTTTACTCACTGGCCACATTTTATACACACTCAAGCACTTCAAGCTGAGCTTGCGTGCTACGATCAACAAGATCGGGTGGGGAAAGAAGAACTCCCTCTTCTTTCTACGACTTGTTCAGAGAATATCAAGTTGGGTCATCGTGATTGCAGCCGTAGTGATGATTCTGACTGGTCTGAATAGGTATCCGTACATTGCACAGTTAACCGAGTTTGTATTTCCATTTGCTCCTCATCGTGTCTTTGACATTCTTCTTGCTAGTGCCATCATCATCCATGTGGTCATAGGGATTAGATTCGCACTCATGAGGCGAAGAGTAAATACCAAAGTGGCAAGAGGAATCACAGTCGCTCTATTACTTACACTACTGGTTCTCACCCTCTCTCTCAATCTTCCTTAAGATCCCCCCGTGACATCTAGTCATGTCCCTATTCTATCCGGGGAGTATGCAATATTGGGTAGAAATCACTTCCCATTTAATCCAGAGGATGTTGAACGGATGAGTCCTGACATATTTCTTCCAGGAAGCATTTCGATGTCTTGGTGCACTTAGACTCTCTTGGAGAGCTCGACCTCGAGTATCATTTCAACGAGTCCATGAAAACACATGTGATTGATTCGCTCAATGGACTACCTAATTGGTGGCACCAAGTATGTCATTCTGGTGGTTGGTTCGAAAATAATGTCTATAGGATGGACCATTATCTCCGGAAACCTGGAACTAGCCTGGAATTCTACACAACGAGTGAAGAGAAACTTGAAGGGATCTACGCGACCTTCGTTGCTGAAGTTGAGCCATGGAAAAAGTCTACACATTAGCACACGAACTTGGTCATGCTGTTCAGGGACATCTCACTCGACACAAACAGAGCCATCTGAATTCTCGAACTTCTCTTGTCTTGCTGAGATGGGTTCAATCTTTGGATAACTGCTTTTGACTGACAAGATACTCGCTATGTCCGATTCAAAGGAACAGAAGATAGAGATCCTCTCGTATGTCTTGGGTGACTACTTCTATGTCGTCTAATACGTTGGTCTGAGAGCGCTCTTTGAAACAAGCCTTTACGACACGATAACCTCAGGCAAGTACCTGGATGCAGAAACCGCCTGCAAACTCTGGAATGCCGCAAAGAAACGGGTATTTGGAGACAGTGTTGATTGGAACGAATACATGGAATACGAGTGGGCTCGATTCGGTCACACATTCATACCAAACCGTAGATACTATAACTTCAGCTATAGTTTTGCCCAGCTGCTTGTTTTCGCACTCTATGAGGTGTACAAACAAGAGGGTCCTGTCTTTGTAGACCGTTTCAAGGATTTCCTCGCTGGAGGAAACACAAAGAGTGTACGTGAACACCTCTTGGACTTTGGATTCGACATTGCCGATCCCAAATTCTGGGAGCTTGGTGCCAAGCAAGCAAACAGATTCCTAGAGGAGTTCAAGAAGCTCATCTAGAAGTAGACAAAACGCCTCACAGTTGTTTGGGGGTGCTAATAAACCGACATACCGGACTAGTATCCAGGAGCGGTGGAGTGAATTGTCAGATGAATTAATGGTCGTAGTGAGATGTGCAAAGGAACCTGCAAAAAACTATCATTTCATTTTCAAGACTCCCGCAGATGAGGGGAGTGAATTCTTTCTTAGAAAATCGAATTTGGAGTGGGTTGAGGAGATAGACAAACCTGTTCGGATTGATATCAGCTCAAATTGGTTGACAGAAGTAGATCTGCGTCCTTTGCAATCCTGTACAGACCTTGAATATCTGAGCCTCGCTGTGAATAAACTAGATTGGATCGACCTAACGCCGCTCCAGAATTGCAAACGTCTTAGACATCTCGATTTGTCCCATAACAAGCTGAAGGATATTGATCTCTCTCCACTTGCTGGATGTGAGAACTTGGTGTATCTCTATCTGCAAGAGAACAAGTTCAGTCAGGTCAACATAGCTCCTCTTTTTGGTCTCAAACAGCTAACAACCGCTGTGATTCAACTGGTACATAGAGGTACAAAGCCAAAGATTGTCATAGACTCCTACATGAGTAATGTGCCTCCAAACCTCAATGACATCCTTTTTTCATTCTTCACTGGACGGAGAGCTGTAATCGTGCCAGACTGGCTCTATGAAAAGAATACGGAGGTCGAATATTCTCCTAGACCATACCGCGAGCTAGTGGCTGAATTTGGATGGACTGGGGTGAAGAAGCATCTAGTAGCACTATCAAAGAAACTGAAAATTGGGGTTGAGTTCGATGCACAGAGAATTCTCCTTGATGCCTTTGGTATGCCTGAACTTGCTTGTTATGATGGGCGAGTTCGTGATTTTGTGAAGTTCTTACCAACCAGCGGTAGCTACGAAGAGGGTGTTCTGAAGTTGTACTCTGAGATAGTGAATCTCCTGGAGGCTCAACTCACGCGAGGAGGAAGTACACTCTATTTCGATTTAGAAACTCTCTCCACAACTCCCGGTAGTGTCCTGCTTCCTTCAGTCCTTTCACGTAGAAAAGAAGAGATGCAGGAAGTGGTCCTGTTTGACAGGTCTGGAAATGTTGATCTATTTCCTCTTTGGCTCACGAGCTATGGTCATAAAATCCTCACAGCCTTGGGATTCAAACGATATGTGTCCAAATCTCGAATATCTGAGATCAACAAAGCACTGAAAGACATCAACCACGAGCTTGCGATTGAGAAGGTTGTACATGATGCTCGAACAACCAAGACTCAAGAATTCTCAACAGGGCATGCAATTCAGAGTCATGTTCGTCAGATTGTGGCAACATGACCTTGAGATACCGCTCACCACTTCCACTTAGTTAGGAACGCATAAATCCTCCCACTTACGACTTTGGAATGGGTTCTAGGACCCTCTATCGACCGCAAGGCTCGCGTGGATGTGTAAATCTTGGATGAATTGGACAGGAATATACTGACTGACTTGGAGTATAATTGTAGGGTCAGTTACCAAGAGCTCTCACGCAAGTACGGCATATCAGCTAATGCAATTCGACGTCGGATTCTGAATTTGGAGGAATCTGGTGTTATTTTCGGCTATTCAATAGCTCTCTCTCCAGCGATGACCGGGACTGACTCATTATTTGGTCTTCTATCAACCGATGGTTCTCGAGATGAGGTAGAGATGGTCGATGAGATCGGATCAAGCAATCATGTCCTCGCTGCTGCTGCTTATTCAAATGGAGTATATGCATTCGTGGCTGAATATAATGGTCCGCAGGAACTACAGGAACTTGGGGCATTTCTTCGAACACTGGCGAGTGTTGAGCAAGCCGAGTTACACACATTCATTCGAGACTGGGGATCCGAGATGAAAATGACCAAGACGCATCTACGAGTATTAGAACCACTCCTTGCTGACCCTAAACTACCCATTGTTGAAATCGCACAAATAACCGGATTGACTGCGCGACGAGTTAGACGACTAATCCGTGAGCTTGAGGAAGGTGGTGCCCTTCGGTTTTCAGCGCTACTTGAACTTGGGGCTGCTACGAGCTTGCCCTACATTGTTAGAATTTTATGGGATGAGAAGGCCGCTACATACTCTACAATCTCAGATTGGCTACTCAAAGACTATCCCCTCAAACACTGGGAAACTTACGTTTCAGCCTCTGAACCAGTTATCTTCTCTCTCTTAGTAGCTAATGACATCACTGACCTCACTGATACCGTGCGTTCGATCAGACAGAACGAGCATGTGACCAGTGTGAAGGTCTTGATTGGCATATATCACAAGTTTTTCTCAAGCTATCGACGTGAGAAGTTCAAACAGATGGTTAGAGACCGGTAATAGAGTGTAGACACCTTTCTTATATACAATGTTTGATGGTTATTGTTACGTTTGGCGTTCATCAAACAATTTATAAGGAAATAAGTTATAGTTTGATATGTGTCAAACGTTTGGTAGATAACAAGCCTAACGTTTGCCGATAATAATATGGTGTATACAATGTCAACAACTTTCGGAACCATTCTCGATGACATGAAGACAAGCGCCAAACTCGCTTGGAAAAGCATGCTTAGCTACTTCCTGGCGAACTTAGGCATGTTGATTGTCATGGCGCTCCTTGTTGGAGTCGTCGCAATCCCTGTGCTACTAGTAGCATGGGCTTTTCTCGTACCTTTCGATGCAGCCACAATGACTGCTATGGCTAACTGGGCCACCGCTAACCCTCTCCTTGTTGGAGGCTTGGGTATTCTGGTATTGATTCCAGTCATCTCATTGTTCATGGTTGTCAGCGGCTCTATCTACGGAATGAGCCACGATCTGGTCACCAAGGGTGAGACCAAGGCTGAGGCAGCATTCTCCTACTTCCGTCACAAGTTCTTATCCTTTGCAAGTACTGGTGCAGTTCTCACTATCATAGTCTTACTGCCACCCGTTGTCGCCTGGGGACTCACTTCCTATGCGATGGGTTATACCATCACCGCTCTCCCCACATACCTCCTCACAGTATTCACATTCGTGTGGGTATACTTAACCGCTGGTCTGACTTCATTGGTCTGGCCCGCTGTTGCTAGTGGTAAGGGAGTTCAGACCGCGGTCAAGGATTCCTTCTCTCTATCCCGCCAATACTTCGATCGTGTGTTCGGTGTCTTGACAGCCATTGTGCTTCTATTAGTCGCCACCTTCGGTCCCATAATCATTGCAGCTTTTGCAATGATACCGTTGGTTCCACCGGTCACGATGGCTTTTATTCCTGCACTAGTTGGTGTGGGGCTTTACACAGTGATCATGGTGTTCCTCTGGCTCCTAGTATTCTTGCCAATGGTAAGGATTGCTTGGGTCAAGGTCTACCAGGAACTCACTGGTGGTGAAATCGCAACACAGAGTGTTGTTGATATGCCAATCGTGTAGGTGCTATGAACATGGAGAGTGCCTTAAAGGACAACTTTCAAGACACTCTCCTACTATCTTTCTAGGTGTGAAAAATAATGAAAAACGCGAGCTTTCAAACACTTCTTGACGATCTGAAGATTAGCATTAAGTTTGCTCTCAGGAACGTGATATCCTATGTGCTTGCGATAATTGGAGTCTTCTTAGTCACAATCATATTGATAGCTATAGTCGCGGCATTTGTCTTCGTTCCAATGCTATTGTCATCCGGAGGTCTTGAATCTTTCACGATCTGGGCTGAGACATTCAATGAATGGTCGACAGCTGGAGGAATGACAATCGCCACTGGTATCTTCCTTATCGCGCTACCATTTGTTGCTCCATTCTTTGTAGCTACTGGTGCGCTCTTTGGAATGGCTCGTGAGATTGTGGAGAGTGAAGGAACTTCCGCAGAGGGAGTCTTCACTTGGTACAAGAAGAAGTTCTTCTCACTTGCTGGTGGAGGAATTATGTTATTCCTGTTTATCCTGGGACCTATCATGCTTGTAATTTTGGGGTCAGTATTTCTCTTTGGAGAGCAGATTCTCAATATTGCTTTCATAGGTATCGGATCAACAACAACAATGAATCCGCTAATCTCTGGCCTCGGTATAGTTTGGTTTGCACTGAGTACCGGACTTATGACAATGCTGTTCCCTGCGATAATCGATGGTTATTCCGTCATTGAAGCAACGAAACGGTCAATCAGGATGGGAATCCAATATTTTGACCGTGTGTTTGGAGTCTGGATCTCATATATTCTACTCATTTTGGCTCTTCTCGTGCCCTTGATAATTGTGCCATTCACTTTGGGTACCTTTGAGCCAGCTTTGATGTTTATGGGAGTATATGCAATCCCAATGGCTCTGATCTTAGCATTCGTTCTATTACCTGCGGTATCAATAGGTCTCACAAGAGTGTACATGATACTCACAGCTGAGGATGAAGACCTCATTCTTCAAGAAGACGAGGATGAGGCTGGTCCTAGTTTTATAGGAGGACTGTAACAATGAGCGGCTCCAGTAAACGAAAACGGCGAATCAAGGATATGGAAGTCATCGAAGACAAGAAAATAATCAAGTTACTCATGGAGCCAACCCGAGCCAAGATAGTGTTCGACTATCTCGTGAAAGACTCGATGACAGTCAAACAGCTTTCAGATGTGACAGGCAAGAACCCTGGAACTATCCTTCACCATATTCAGAAGTTGAAGGAAGTTGGTCTTGTCTTCGAAGAAAGAACAGAACAGACCCAGACAGGTATAGTCCAGAGGTATTACCGTGCAACTGCCCGTGAGTACAGGATGGGTATTAGTGAAATGGTACAAGCCACTGGGGATGATACTACAAAACGCCTGAAGTCCATAATTAGAAGCCTCTCAGTCTATGGCATAGATGTTCCAGAGAATCAGGTTGGTGAGGCTGTGGAAATGCTGACGGCGTTGATAAGCTGCGAGAATGAACTTAGTTCTCGCAATCTTATCGTAAACGAGGATGATCTTGATAAAATGCCATCCTCGGCACGAGGCGATGCGTCGCGAATCATGCGTCGCTTTGCTCTGGAAGAAGATTCGCAATACAGAGACCTGAGAAAGAAATGGCACGCATTTCTAAGGGCTCACAGAAAAGGTGTATGAAATGAGTAATTATCAAAGAAACACAAGCGTGGTTGTGTGTATATTTGCAGTTATAGTCGTAGGTGCCATTGCAGTAGGAGCTTTATCCTTCTGGGGCACCTCATGGTTTAACTGGAATCCTGCAACTACCGACTTCAACTTCGATGCAGAAGTCGGAGCCACCACTGGTACAGTGACCTTGGACATCGACCTTACAACAGGTGGTGTTTCAGTAACATTCGTCGATAACGCTACACTGTTGTACGATATCGATGTTGAGGTCCAGAACACTACTCTAGAGAGGGATGGTGATCCAACAGTTACTTTCACGAGTAATACTATTGGGCTTGCCTATACCACTGCTGGTGTGAATATCACTCTAGGAAGTGGTGTGAACTATGCATTGGATGTCGATACTACAACTGGTGGTATTGCTGTTGAACTGGTTGATGGTGCACATGTTGGTGATGTATCACTCACTGCTGTAACAGGAGGGATTTCCCTGGCGATGACCGATGATGTTGTCCTATTAGGAAATGCCACTTTTGACTTGGATGCTACTACTGGTGGTATCAGCGTTGTAGTGGATCTTCCGACCGGAATCGGAGGCAGTGTGGAAGCTGCAGTTGTAACCGGTGGTGTTGATATCACCGCAACTGGTTGGATACCGATCACTTCGAACCATTATGAGAGCTCGGACTATAATACTGCATCTCAGACACTGACTGTTGTTATCGAAACAACAACCGGTGGAGTCACAGCTGTCTTCACGTAATATCGACTAAGAGGGGGCTTCCCCTCTTCTCTCTTCTTTTTGATACTCAATGAATTAATAGGCCTAAAATCCAAAAAACCTCTTGATCATTGGAGGGTCAGATGTGGATTCATCAGGTGATAACGAGCAAGTAGTATCTGGTATTCTTCCTCTGCTCTTACCAGTGGACTTATTGCCTGAATTCAAAACCAGATTTCCCCCATGACAGATGATAATGCACCTCCGGATATTGATTGGAGCCAATACTTCGTTCTACCTCCTCAGGAGGTCACTCTCCCAGACATCGACCCCAAAGGTGGTTGGATTCTTGATGTGGGCGGTGGTGGGGAAGGTATCATTGGACTACTGAAAGGTCAAGAAGTCGTTGCTATTGATATGCGTAAGGATGAACTTGAAGAAACAACAAACGATGCTCTCAAGGTTGTCATGGACGCTAGAGAGTTGAAGTTCATCGACGAGTCATTCACTGTAGCCACTGTCTACTTTACTTTCATGTACATGCCTGAGGACGACTTTGAGGCTATCTTCAAGGAGATTTGGCGAGTCCTCAAACCTGGTGGAGAATTGTTCATCTGGGATGCTATTTTTGAAGTACCCCCTGAAGAGAGGGAGAAGAAACGGTTCGTAGTCATCCTGAAGACTCTCTTTCCAGATGGGTCAGAAAATCAGACTGGATACGGTGGTATTGTCAGAGATCCGCAGCCTGATATGTTCCTCAGACCAGCTCAGAAGGTAGGTTTCAAGATTCTGGACCAGAAAGTTGACGATTTCCAATTCTACGTACGATTAGGGAAACCGTAACAAGTCTTCCATCAATGAATTAATAGAGGGATTACCACAATTACAATCAGTGTCTGTTTGGAGGGTTAACCGTGGACTCATTGGACAGTGAAAATAATGAATATGATTGGTCCGAGATCAAGCCACCTGTGGCTGATAGCTTCCAGTTCAAGGTCTTTCTAGCTCACGTTGTACTCGGTGTCATCATTTCTGTGCTATGCTTGTCAGGTGGTTGGTTCTCATGGGGTATTGGTATCGGTGTAGTGACACCGATTATGCTTGCAGTTGCAGGTAGCTTTTACTATATGACTACTGGGATTAACTGGTATCGGGATGAGTTCATTCCATATTTAACCAGAATCCAAATGATACCTGAATTTGAAACTGATAGGTTTCTAAAATATCAGCGACTTCACCAAATCACTAAACTGATCTCAGGTTACCTTGCTGTGGTGGTCACACAGTTTACATGGACCCAAATTGTCAACTTTGTGTTGATATTCTCAGGAGACTTGCTTGATTTACTTGAATTATTAGGAATGATTCTAGTTGGAATGTTCTTTCTCCAATTACTCGTCATGTTCCTTTTTTACGGGGCTTTCGTATATATCCTGCAATCTATGTTCTCTGATGTTTCCTACCTAATTAAGATTGAAGAGAAAATGACGAAATACTTTAACGATAAGAAGAAGAAAGAGAAAGAAATGGAAAATGAGGTTGAAGAATCAGGAATTGACACTGGTTCATAAAACAAACCGCAGTGACAAAATCACTCAGTCCACAGACCTTATTAACAACATCCAAACGGGTTGATTCACACTTTCTGAGGAGACAACATCCATGACTGACAAGCATACACAAGGTAAGGTACGTGATTTCCAGCTGACTATGGAAGACTCCGCTAGAGTAGCCGCGTGTTTCAACACCTTTGACGACTCAGACAGTTGGCCTGGTGGATTCAATGAGGGGAGAATCCTAACAGCGGAGCGAGTCTTTGATGGACGTAAGAAGAACAAGGACATCCGTGTGATTGTTGCATACAAAAATGACAAGGTCGTAGGTTACTGCAACGTATGTAATTCTAATCGGGATGATGAAGGAGCATATGTAGGTCTCCTAGGTGTGAATCCCCACTATCAAGGGCAAGGTTTTGGAAAAGCACTCCTCATTGAGGCTGCAGAAACTGCCGCAAAGGCTGGAAAACGCCGCATCGATCTTCACACCTGGGCTGGAAACCTGAAGGCTCTTCCACTCTACAAGAGAACCGGGTACAACTGGGTTCCAGCAACCAGAGTTTTAATGGAGTCACACATTCCTGGAATTCTCGGCAACAAGTTGTTTCAACCCTTTTTTGAGAAGTATGACTGGTATGACTCCTTCAAACGTGAGATTCTACAGGAAACTGATGATATCGAGGAGGACAACATTGGAGTCTTCAAGTATCATTTCGAAGGCGAGGGTGGCGATTCTCTTGACGTGACCGTTGATAGAGAAGCAAAGGGCATCTGTGCCTTTAGGATGACATTTGAAGGCCAGACTCTTTCTGCTAGGGTTCAACCCAAGAACCATGTTGGTTACATAGGATTTAGGGAATCTCCTGTGGAACTGAAAATCGAAAATGGGTCCGAAGATGACCTATCCTACTCCATAGAACTAGATCCTTCGAAATATTTCTCTGCTCGACTCAAAGAGGACTCCTCTGGTTTGATAAAAGCAGGTGGAAGCATCAACGTCAGTGGTGTCTATTCGATCGCTACTGGTGCTCGCTCTATTGATCGAGAAACCAATGCTGATGAGAAAGTCCCAACTCAAGTAGAGTGGAAGCTCAGACTCGGAAACCAAGAGATTTCCCTGTATAGCGGACTCATCCCAACAACTCCCGTCATTGTACGTGCAGGACCATTTCATCCTTGTTTTAGACCAGGTGGATCAGAACCTGTTGGACTTGGCGTTTTCAATAACACATCAATGGACCTCAAAGGTGAGATTTTATTAAAACCCCCAAAGGATGTAGTGGTTGATTCCCAAAAGATAGAGTTCAATCTTGCACCGGAAGAGGTTGTGGAAGAACCTGTTATGATCTCACTTGAAAATGATGTGGGTGACATACTCTCAATTGGTCTTGAGATCTATCTGGAAGATGAAGGGACACGGACCTGTGTTCAACGAAAAGACTTCAACATTCCCGTATTGGGAGTAACCGGTGCGGTTGCTTACAGGGGTTTGGACAATAGAATAGTCCTTGAAACAGAGAACATCCGTGGCTTGATGCTTGATTTACCCACTATGGGATTCACAAGATTTGAGCACAAAGGAATGTCGCGAATAGTAGGTGGTTGGCGTGTGATGGGCTTGGAGGTGGGTTATCCGTTCCCCTCTGAAGGAGGTGAGTGGGGTCGTTTGGAACCAGATATTCAACTAGAAAGCAGGGGGGATTATGCAGACGTCCGAATGACCGCCGATTCAACAGAACGTCCTGGGTTACGGTACCATGTCACCTATCGAATCCAGAGTGGAATTGACCTGATTCATGTAATTGTAAGATATGAGAACATAGGCGACTCGGATTTGAATGATCTTGGCATGCGGCTCGCAGGTTGGTTTGGTGGTATCTTCGACCACGCAATCATCCCACTTCGGGGCAAACTCTATGACCTTGGGTCTGTGGACTGGTCTGGGTATCCACAGATACCAAAATCGACTAATGACTACCACGAAACATGGTGTGCTTCATATCGCCATCATGAGAGGTTTCTTCTAGGTTATATCTGGGACCCAGAACATGTTGAAGAAATCAGACTTCGAAGAGGAATGACCGTTCCACGAATCGAGTACCGTCTTCCAACACTTGCTCCCGGTGAGTCATTTGAGAAGACACCTCTAAGACTCTACCTCGGTGATGGTGATTGGCGAAAGGTTAGGTCGTTGTACAGAAAGTTATACGGAGTCATAGAACCAGTCACTGAGGTCTATGACATTCGGTCAGATCTTGAGGTTGAGATATCTCCTAGATCAAGCAAACAGCTGAGAAAGGTGCCGAATCCAATCATTGTTGACCGGTCGAAGGCAAACAATCACGAACTTCGTTTGAGAATCACATTCGAAGACCCAGTTGATGCTACCATTCATCTAAAAATGCCGGATGGACTTCTAGCTAATGGTGAGAAAGAATTAAGGATGCAGGTCAAAGAGATAGGGATAGACAAGCCATTCTCGTACCCCTTAAAGATAACCACAACTAATGATAGATCTTGGTTCAGGAAGAATGGTGAAATTGTCATACAGTTAAAGTCTCGAATCTTCAGGACCCCTTTGACAGCTGTCGTCTATGAATCTGCATTGAAAGTTGAGAGAACAAAGACTGAGGAGGAGGAAACTACCCTTCACTCGCTCAGTACGGGTGGGTATGCAATTGCTGCTTGTCCAGAGCATTCTGGCACGCTGGTTAGATTTCATAAATTGGGTGAGCCAAGTGTATTCTATGACACCTTCCCAAAGGTTGGTCCTTTCATCTGGTGGGAGAAAGTGTTTAGTGGTCTTAGCCCGATTATTGCTGATCTTGACGTCTGGGACTGGGAATCCGCGTTGCATAAGGAGTCCTGGACCATTTCTAACGAAAGGGTTGGACCTTGGGTAGGTTACAAGACAACCTCAGTACTTCAGCATAGTCCCGGTTTGAAGGGGGTCACAGTCTCCTTCCGATACCTCATTCTACCTGGAACTCCGCTCATGAGTGTGGAATTCACTACACTCAACAGTAGTAGCCAGTGGAAGAGACCTGCTGTAGGCTACAGAGGAATCCCCTCCCCTGATGGTGAGGTTTTGGACACAATCCATACAACTCGCGACGGCAAACGAATTGTCTACGAGCCGACCTCACAGGAAGCTGAACTATTTGCTGGTAAAGAGGGATGGGGTGCTTATGAGAGCGCATCTGATGGCACTGTTCTAGGCATCATCACTGCCTACAAGTGGGATAATCTCCTCTATCTCGATACTCTTGGTGAGAAAGCACAGAATTTTGGAATTCGTGAAAGACGTGCTCTGAAGCCTGGCGAGAGTACGAGTATGAACAGCTACATAGTGATTGCCCAAAATGTCGACACGGTTGAACTGTTGAAGGACCTACCTGAAGTGATAGAGTAGTAGTTCATCCAATGCGTTTCAGTCTGGCAGAGCACTCCGCTACCTTCATCTCATCACCCATCTCTTTGAAGAGACTGAGGGCTACCTGCCAGGTTCGTTTCGCCTCATCTTTCCTATCTAGAATCTCAAGTAGGAGTGCACGATAATAGAGATACATTGGATTTCCTGGGTCTACAGAGAACGCCGCGTCAAAATCATCCAGAGCCTCCTGATGTCGTTCTAAAGAGTAGTAGATCAGACCTCTCTGATGAGCAACGTCGGCATTCTTTGGTTCTAGAGCAAGTGCAGTGTTGAGATACTCTAGAGCAGTTCCCTCATCATCAAGAAGCAGCATTACAGTGCCATTCTTGACCCAAGACTCAACATGCTCCGGATTGGCATTGATTGCCTTCTGATACGCGTTGGACGCTTGTTGGTAAGATTTCAAAGACTTGTGAATATCCCCCTTCTTTATCCACAGGTCTGGGTCATCAAACTTGATACTCACTGCCTTGTCATAATAGTATAGAGCAGACTCGAGGTCGTTCTGTGCAGCGTGAATGTCTCCCATAGTAGAGAGTGCGTATGCTTGTTCAGGATTAATCACCAGAGCTTTGGTCAGAACATCATTGGCCTGTTCATACTTCTTGAGGGCAAGATAGACATTTCCCAGCTCCATAAGTGCTGGGAAGAAGTTGGGATTCATGGAAAGAGCACGTCGTAACCACGTCACTGCAACCTCAAGCTCTCCCTTTGCCCGAAAGAGTTCACCTTTTCCGAGCAATGCCCTAGCCATATTGGAGTCCACGAATATAGCCCGATCCAGATTGGTGTTTGCCTCATCAAGTTCTCCCAATTTGAGCTGGCTCATTGCAAGGTAAACTAATGCAAGAGAATTTCTTTGGTCTATTGCTAGAGCACTGCCAAGACAACTGATGGCTTCCTTAGGGCTTGACACCATCAGATATGCTAGTCCCATGTTTATCCATGCACTCACTTGATTACTATCCAAGCCCAACGTCAACTCGTATAGGACAATGGCTCGACCAAAGGTGGCCTCTTTGAGATAGACATTTGCCAGTCGTGTGATGATGCTCGGGACTCTCTCGTCTAATTTTATCAGTTCAAGGGTCTGGAGCAATTCCTTCTCGAGCTCACCTAGCTGCCTTCTTTCCCGGGTCATAATCGCCACTGGATAGATGCTCTCTGGCTCAATCAGCTCTGCAGGATTCAGCTGATCCAGCTTGGCATCGATTGCTTCCAGCAGCTCTTCTTTATTCACGCACGTCCCCTCAGCCTGTGAGGGCCTCTCTTCTTATCAAACTTTGTAACTCTAGTTCTCCTAGAATGCAAATACAAACACACCAAGGGAGAGTAGGAAGATTGCCAGATAGTATGTTGGCATAATGTAGAACTCATGGCGTCCCAATTTGTGATGAAACTCATTTATTCCGATGAAGGAATCCGAGATTATGAAGAACAATGCTCCTATTACGGGCAAGTATCCTAGAAGAACTCCCGAGGTTTGCCAGAGAAGCAGAGATGTGCTCAGTGTTGCTGCTATTATGAGAAAGTACAGAGTCCCAGCCCGTAGTATAAATGGTGGTATCTCGGGACCTGAGGCGCGAAGGTATCTAATCAGCATGAAGACATACACAACTCCCACAACCAGACAGCCAGCGAACACTGCAAGGGGGATTAATGTCAGTCCCACTACACTCGCCTGCCAAAGGAAGTTGGTAGTATAGAGAATGTGGGCTATGAGAAACATACCTATGCCCGGAACGAGGTCTACCTCCATCCCAACATCACCAAACATACAGAACACCAATGCTGCTGCCAATAGGATTGTGAACAGCGTTGGAGGTCTAAAGAGGAGGACAAATACAACAGCACTCAATGCTGGAATCATTTTGATTATGGTGGTCGGTGATGCTACCTTCTTTACTCCTGCTGAAGATTTATCCTGAAGGTACGTCGAAACTATTGCAACGACCCAGAAGACCGCACTATAGATTTCTAGTGACATAGTCCACTAGACGAGTGGTTCCGCCCCTTAAGTAATGCGATTCCTGGAACTATGCTGAAGGCACTTCTACTGTCGGTGAAGTGTGCTGAAGAATCTCTTGACTCAGTTTCCTTCCAAATTCATGTGCCCTTGGAATCTCTTCTTCACTTATGGGACCACGAACACTGTCAACCTTTGCTGAGAAACCAGGACGAATCTGTATTGCACCAGGTGCGGACTTACTCAATTTCTTGTCCATGCCTTTGACACCCCTTGATTGCTTGCCCATCATATATGTGCCAAATGTGGTTACTACCTTACCATCAAGTCCAATCTGTCCTGCTCGCTTGATGGCAT
Organism: Candidatus Thorarchaeota archaeon AB_25; assembly: GCA_001940705.1. GTDB lineage: Archaea > Asgardarchaeota > Thorarchaeia > Thorarchaeales > Thorarchaeaceae > SMTZ1-45. The sequence goes on along the minus strand of MEHG01000006.1, from coordinate 18,373 downwards.
CCATGGCACCACGTGTTGCTCTGAAAGCCCGGGTAGGACCCCCAAAGATGACCGCATCGTATTTTGAGAGGTCTTCTGTTTCTATACCATCCCCGTTTTCGACCTTACAGGTGATGTTCTCGTTCTCTTGGATTCCTTTGACAATCTCTAGGGCAAGTTTTCTAGTGTTTCCAAACTGCGTGTCATATATGATTAGTACTTTCTTCATTATCTTCCAACTCCCCTATGTTTCAAAATTCATAGGCGGTGGCTACCCTATCTTTTAGTTTGAAGATATTTAAACGTTTGGCACAGTCGTAACGTTTGGCTTTGACCAAACATTTTATATAGATTTGATGTGTAGTATAACATACGCGCCGCTACCAAGTTGGGAAAGTAAGATGTTAACAACAGTCAAAGAGCACGCTAATAGAATTAAGTCACCAGGACAGATGAAGAAGGTCCTTGATGGACTCGATCCTAACATGTCCCGCCTCTTCGTTCCCTGGGTGCTTCGTAATCCCCGATATATCCGGGCAGGTATTAGACTCGCACGGTCCTACAAGAAGACCGAGAAGCTCAGACGTGAGGCCAAAGAGGCTGGACTGAGAGTACCTCCCTTTCTGATCCTAAGTATCACCTCTCAATGCAACCTTAGCTGCGCAGGATGTTATGCTGCTGCAGTAGGGACACTTGATAACAGACCACGGACTGAGTGTTCTGATGCGAGAAAGACCCTTGACTGGGCGCAGTGGTATGACATCATCAAGGATGCAAGTGAACTGGGTGTTTTTGGTTTCATCATAGCTGGAGGCGAGCCTTTCATGTTCCGTGGCTTGCTCGAGTTATGTGAGTCCTTCAATGACCGGTTCTTTATCATCCTGACCAATGGTACTGCACTTACTCGCACTGACCATAAGCGCCTACGCAGCACTAAGAATGTGGCAGTTATTGTCAGTGTCGAGGGTAGTGAAGAAACAACTGACTCCCGTCGAGGACAAGGTGTTCACAAACAAGCTCTTGAGACCCTGACACGATTGAAGTCCAGTGGTGTCCCAACCGGCATCTCCGTTACGATCACTAATGAGAACTATAGATTCTGGATGCAGAAAAAGAACTTAGACCACTATGTCAAACTCGGCATCCTTGTGGGTGTCTTCATCGAATACATCCCTGTGATGGCCGAGAACCTCACTGGCGACACCTGTGGATCCTATGATAAGACGCTCATGCTTTCTCCTGCCGAGCGTGAAGAGTTTCGTTCGAGAGTCCTCGAATATCGTCGACGTAACAAATTGTACGTCATCCATTCGCCCGGAGATGAGGACTATTTTGGCGGTTGCGTTTCTGCTGGTCGTGGATTCGCACATGTCACTCCCTCGGGAGACCTCACGGCTTGTCCAGTATCTAATTTGGCAACTCACAATCTCTCCAATACCTCCTTCAGAGAGGGGCTAGCAAGTCCGTTATTCGAAGCCATTCGTCAGAATGAGCACCTCCTCACCAACGAGGACACTCCCTGCGCTCTATTCGGTCACCCAAATGAGGTCCAAGAGATTGCACGGTCAGTGGGTGCATACACCACTGATACTAGAGAAGTCTAGACTCTCCCTTCCCAGAGCCACTCGGTCTATGGCTCTGCATTCTTGTTGATCATGTCACTTTTTTTTGGGAATGGGGTGGGGGGAAGTACAGCAACTTTATCTCTGCTGGAGCATGTTATTGAGAGTGAGGGAGATTTTCAACCTATGTCAAAAAGAATTCATAACACATCATTAACAATACTACGAAGTACACATCTCGCACGAGATGCAGTTCTGTTCAGTCTGTTTGGTTTTTTCTCTGCTACTTACTCTCCCGGTACACTTGAAACATATTATTTCTTGATGTGGCTCGTCATAGATTTTGTAGGACTCTTCTTTCTCTGGATTCCACGGGAAACGTGGCAACAGGTGGGATTCGGTTGGGGTGGTCTAATGAGCATAGGCTTGCTATTCCTTGTGTTTGCATATTCTGGTAATGGATCCCTTGTGGGTGGACTCATGGTGATTCTTCTTCTTTGTATCATTGAGCTACTTGCGGTCCTCAAGTCAGGTTATGATTTCCTTAAGGCTGAGGCTAGGTCTTGGAACGAGGATACTGAGTTCGTAACTTAGAAAATTCATCGTGTGTTGAGATAGTAGATCACAACCAGTATTACTGTAATCAATAGGACTGCCACTAGTACTGGATACGCCCTTTTATCATATGACTTGAGGAATCCCATTATTGCGACTGCTCCTCCTACAACCATTGTGGCTACCAGCAAAAAAATGAAACGTGGTTGTAAGGCTAGAGGAATAACATCTGTAACAGCAGCTATAGCCATGATTACAAGACAGGCAAAGATTGTCCAGTATCCCCAGGCGAAAGCAGGGTGATATCTTCTATTGTATCTCAAGGCTCTGTTCCTTCTTCCACTGATTCAACCTGTTGCACTAATGGTCTGGAGTCTTGAATTTTGCGTCTATTTCGGTTCTAAGCTACAATCTTCACGGGCTTCAGGTTCACTACCTTGTGCTCACCCTCGATGCTGTCATACTCAATCATACCTACGAGCTCACCCTCTGCACCAGGCTGCAGCTCAAACTCAATCTCAGCCACTGATACTGTGTCCGGATCCACTGTGCCTAGGTTCTCTGTCTTTATTGTATCAGTCAGGTCCGGTACGCCCAGTGTCACCTGCACGTTCTGCATCGGGTTGTCAGCACCGTTCCGCACCACCACTCCGAAGATGACGCGCCCGTCCCGGATCTTGTATTCCACCGCAATGTCCATGCCAGGCTCTAAGCCCAGGCTCGCAGGCTCTGCCTTGGTCACGAACTCATCCCCCATGTGGGTGTCTCTGAACCGTTTCACGCCCACTGCACCCACGAACGCCAGCACGAGGAGTCCCGCTATCGGGAATATCCAGTGAATCGTCGGTAGGAAGTCTTGGCCATCCATTATGCCATCCCCGTCACTGTCTCTTCTGTTCGGGTCAGTACCCAGTACTATGACCTCCCTGTAGTCATTTATGCCGTCACCATCGGTGTCTTCCAGTAGTGGGTTTGTCCCATAGACATTGACCTCTGCACCATCAGAGAGCATATCCGAGTCCGTGTCATTGTTCATCGGTTGGGTGGAATACTCCGTGACCTCCAGGAAGTCGCTGAGGCCATCTGAGTCTCCGTCTGGAGATGCAGGATTAGAACCATAGGTGAAGAGTTCTTCATAGTCATTGAGTCCATCAAAGTCCCCGTCATCCTCCAGTGGGTTTGTCGCAATTCCCAGAGGATTCACACCGAAGACCTCGTCATGGTCATTGATGGTGTCGCCGTCGCTGTCTTCCTCAAGTGGGTCAGTTTCATACACCATCACCTCATCGTAATCAGAAAGCTCATCTCCGTCACTGTCTGGTAACAATGGGTCTGTACCATAGAGCAGATACTCCTGTCCATCAGTCAAAAGGTCAGAGTCACTGTCTACCCCGTTGATTTGTGTGCCCAAGGAGATCTCAAGTCCATCAATGAGATCATCATTATCAAAGTCAGGGTCATTTGGCAGTGTGAAGTAAACCCTCAGTTCGTCCCAGTTTGTGAGCCCATCAGAATCGCTGTCCCATAGTCTGTCAAGTGTGCCTGGGTGTGTCATGTTGGTGGTCGGGTCAGTGCCTGTTAGGACCACCTCTTCCCAGTCTGAGAGCCAGTCCAAATCTGTGTCATTAGAGTCTGGCATGGTTCCCCAATCATTGACCTCTGGTCCATCTTCAAGCCCATCGAAGTCACTGTCTTTGTTGAGTGGGTCTGTTCCCCAGACCTCAATCTCTTCGTTATCATCTAGCCCATCAGAATCGCTGTCTCTCTCTAGTGGGTCCGTTCCGTAGTCCTTACACTCCTCACCGTTCGACAGCGTATCGCCATCCTCGTCATCATTATAGTCTGAGATTCCGTTGTCATCACTGTCCGGGTCTCGCGGGTCAGTCTCAGTCAGGACACACTCCCAGTAGTTGGTGAGTAGGTCTCTATCCTCATCATCTGCTCCATCTGACTTGCCATCAGAATCACTATCATAGATTCTTGGATTGGTTTTAGTTAATCGAATCTCCTGAGCATTCGTGAGCATATCGTTGTCTATGTCCCAGTCTGCATCAGAGATGGTATTGCCTTGCGTACTGAAGAGTGTCGGGTCTGTCCCTGTCCTATTCACCTCTTCGAAATCTGAAAGCGTATCTCGATCAGTGTCACTCACTCTTGGGTTCGTGTAAACCCACCGACTATCTATCACACCACTGATGTTGAAGGTCATATAGAAACCATTGATTTCCTGTCCATCGAGAAGTTTGTCTGAGTCAGTATCTTTGCGTAGGGGTGATGTGTTGTATACGTACAGCTCATCACCATCAGAAATAGAGTCCGAATCCGTGTCCCAGTGCAAAGCATCGGTCTCGAAGACCTTAATCTCATCATAGTCACTTACGCCATCCATGTCAGTATCTGTGCTGTTCAGGAGAGTGTGCCATGTTAGGGCCTCCTCTGAGTCTTCCAGACCATCATCGTCGCTGTCTCTGTCGTTGGGGTCGCTAGACCAGTAGAAGAGCTCGTCCCAATCTCCGAGGCCATCCTCATCACTATCAAATAGTTTGGGTGAGGTGTCCCAGACAAATATCTCATCAAAATCTGATAGCATATCGAAGTCTGTGTCAATCAGAGTACAGTTGGTTTCGTAGAGGTATATTTCATCTGCGTTTGTGAGACCATCTGCATCCTGGTCATCTAGGTCATCAGGAATCGTATCACCATCTGTGTCCACTAGAAGTGGGTCAGTACCGCTGTTGAACAGCTCATCTCCGTCTGCTAAATTATCAGAATCTGTATCATCATTGATTGGTGAGGTTTCGTAGATGTTCACTTCATCTCCGTCACTGATGGTGTCAAAGTCACTATCCCAGTTCTCCCAATCAGTACCGTTTTCGAGTTCCTCTGCATCATTTAATCCATCTTCGTCGATGTCTGCCTCTGTTGGGTCAGTATCATAGAGAACCCACTCTTCCCAGTCTGAAAGCGTATCCGAGTCTGTATCATTCAGTAGAGGATCTGTGCCTATGTCCAACTCGAGCTTGTCACTGAGAAGGTCATCATCTGTATCGATGGAGTTAGGGTTAGTCCCGTACGTGTTCCATTCATCTCCATCAGATAATGTGTCTCCATCGCTGTCCCAAGAAGTGGGTGAAGTGAGTGAAACATAGACCTCAACATAATCACTGAGTCCATCCGAGTCACTATCACTCCCGCTCGGGTCCGTGTGATAGATCCAGTACTCGTCATAGTCACTGAGCTGGTCATTATCACTATCCATGTCAGTAGGTGATGTACCTGATACAAACACCTCAAATCCGTCTTCTAGGCCATCTAAATCACTGTCCTTAGAGGTGGCGTTTGAGTGGTATCCATAAATCTCCACTGCATTGGTTAGACCATCACCATCATGGTCGAGGTTTCCATCAAGAGTGCCGTTCATGTATGTGGATGGTAGCAAGGGATTGGTTCCCAGATACTCGATCTCCACGAAGTCATCAAGTTGATCACCATCAGTGTCCTGTATATTGATCTCAGTACCGTAGAATAGCTCCTCATTATCTAATAGTCCATCACCATCACTATCATTTGACAATGGGTCTGAGAGGTAGACGAGTACCTCCATTCCATCTCCGATATTATCGTTGTCACTATCGAAATCTCCGGGGTCTGTCTCATAGATGTACACCTCATCCCCATTTGTTAGTGAATCGCCATCGCTGTCAATCATGTAATCTGTGTGGGTCCCATTATACCACATGTTGTTAGGGTCTGTGAGAGTCTGCTCAACCTCTACCCAGTCTGATAGCAAGTCTGAATCAGTGTCGTTGTTGAGAGGGTTAGTGAAGTAGTCGTTAATTTCCTCTCCATCCAATAGACCGTCCTCGTCACAGTCCTCATTTATTGGGGATGTGCCGTAGACGTACTCCTCAGCATCATCCAAACCATCAAAATCACTATCTTTTTCGAAGGGCGAAGTTTCGCCAACGTTCACAACACCGTTCGCATTGACATCCTCTCCCCGCTCGCCTAAATGAGGCTCGTATATGCCATTGGGGACAATATCGTTCCATCCATCAAACAAACCATCATCATCACTATCCGGGTTGGTGGCATTGAGACCCACATCAATCTCAAGCCCATCTCGGATTCGGTCTCCATCAGTGTCCCAGAGGGTGACATTCGTGTCGTAGGTTCGCAGTTCTTCAAGGTTCGTGAGACCGTCATTGTCTTGGTCGTCCTGTCCATCTAATAGCCCATCATCGTCATCATCGCTGTCAGTAGGGTCTGTGTGGGTGTAGAGAACTTCTTCGCCATCAGTTAATTGGTCTAAGTCAGTGTCTGCAGCCAATGGGTCACAGTCGTTCTCCTGTTCCTCTAGATTGGTTAGTTCATCGTTGTCCGGGTCCTCCTCCCAATCGAAGACACCGTTATCGTTCGTGTCGTTGTAGAGTGGGTCGGTCCCGGTCATCTCCACCTCGAACCAGTTCTCGAGGGAGTCACCATCTTCATCGTCATAATAGTCCGATATGAGGTCATTATCCGTGTCACTATCATTGTGTAGCGTCTGTGTAATGTAGAGCTCGATTCCATTACTCAACCCATCATCGTCAAAGTCCTCGTCATAGTCAGTGATGCCATTATCGTTGCTATCCTCATCGTTGGGATCTGTGAGCAGGATTAATACCTCGTCTCCATCTTTTACTTTGTCCTCATCTGTGTCCGGTCTCCTAGGATGTGTGAAGGTCACGTATAACTCATCGTAGTTGTTCAACCCGTCAAGGTCACTATCCTCAAGGTCATCAGTGAGAGGTAGTCCTCCCGAGTCCATGAGTGTCGGATTCGTCCGTGTCAGGTAGATCTCCTGATAGTTAGTGAGACGGTCACCGTCAAAGTCCCAGTTTCCGTCTAGCGTGCCTGCATCGAAGGTGTTTGGATTCGTGGGGTCCCATCCACTGGAAAGGTACTTGACTTCATCAGGGTCACGAATTAGGTCGAAGTCCGTGTCTACAAGAGAGGCATTTGTGCCGTAGGTGAGAACCTCCAGACCGTCTCCCAATGTATCTCCGTCTGTATCACTGTTTGTGACGTTTGTGTGCCAGACGTAACATTCTAAATAGTCGTTGAGATTATCGAGGTCAGTGTCCGCAGAGTTGGGGTCAGATTTCCAGACCTTCACCTCTAGTCCATCTGAAATGAGGTCAGAGTCGGTGTCGTTGTTCAACGGGTCCGTGAAGTAGGTATTGACCTCTGCTCCATCACTTAATGTGTCATCATCACTGTCACTGTCCAACACACCGGTACCGTAGATGACATATTCGTCATAGTCTGAAAGTCCATCCTCGTCCCCATCCGCCTTGAGTGGGTCTGAGTGGACAATCATCACTTCTTCAAAGTCTGTAAGCGAATCTCCATCTGTATCTTCATTCAATGGTGAGGTCTTACTTGTCTTCACTTCATATCCATCGAGCAGGAGGTCATCATCGCTATCAGGGTCGTATAAACCAGTGCCGACCTGTATCTCTTTCCAGTTGGCAAGATTGTCCGCGTCCTGGTCATCATAATAGTCTGTTATGAGATCTCCATCCGAGTCGACGTCATTGGGATCGGTCTTGGACAGACGAACCTCTTGGATGTTAGTGAGCCCATCCCCATCGTTGTCATCCTGTGCATCATTGATGTCATCAGAATCACTATCTGGGTCTGTTGGAAGGGTGAGAGTCACATTGTTCTCTTCGTAGTCAGTAAGTGAATCTCCGTCAGTATCCGCCTGATTTGGATTGGTCCCGAGGTAGATCTCCTGCCAATCAGTGAGATTGTCTGAATCCGAGTCCGCTTCGTTGGGATCGGTCCCATGGGTGATGACCTCTGCAAAGTCTGAGAGTTTGTCTCCGTCAGTATCAGCTGCAAGAGGATTGGTATCGTAGGTCAGGACTTCCTGTCCATCACTCAAATTGTCGTTGTCCGAGTCTGAGTCGTCGTATAATGTCCCCTCAATGATGATCTCGCGAGCGTCTGCGAGTTGGTCTTTGTCAAAGTCGCGTCCATAGGATGACACTACTCCGAAATTGGTACCAAAAGCATATTCGTCGCCGCCAAAGTTGTCGAGGTCTCCAAATGCAAGAGCACCAGTGAAACCGTTGGCAGTGAGTTGGTTTACACGCCATCCTGTTGCATTATAGGTGTTAAGCGTGTTGGGAATTCCAACGAGGACTTGTGCATTGGTTGTCGCTCCAACGTTCGGGAAGAGTATCTCATTGGGCACACCACCTAGGGTCTTGTTCCAGAGCAATGCGCCACCTGAGTCATAGACGCGAAGTTGATTGGCATCTGTCCCGAGAGCAAACTCGTGCCTACCGCCTGTAACTAGATTACCTACCTCAAGGGAAGTGACACTGTCCTCAAGGTCTAGGCCATAAGCAAGCGTTCCGGTGTCGTACCAGACAGCTAGGGTTCCATTGCTACTACCGTAGAGAATATCCCAGTTTGCAGCCGCAGTGAGGTCTCCCATGGCGACCACATTGATAGCAGTGGCGCTTGTCTTCTCGAACAGCATAGCGCCTGTGTCCTGCAAGAGGGTGAACCGCCTTCCCTCAGAGGCCACAACCACTTCAGCTCGAGAGTCAGAGTCAATATCCGCAACATCAAGCAAACGCACCCTGCCATTGCTTAAATAACTCCACTCTGGAGTCGTGTCAATCTCGAAAGCATAGACGTAGAAGTCGTCACAGCCCACAACGACCTCTTCAAGTCCATCTGCATCGAAATTACCACCTGCAACAGCATAAACCGGCTCTGGGAGGGACATGTTCATCTGAACTGCCTTATTAGCTCCGACTACAACAATGCCAGAGTCTGTTCCTATGAGCATCTCCTGACCGGTGGCGGCTGTGCCATCAAATGAGGCCAGTGCATGTGGTGTCGAGCCAAGTTTCAGCTTCCACAACAGTGAGCTGTCATCATCGAACAGGAATAAAGAACCATTTTGAACGATGACTGCCACCTCATCTCGCACATCTGCATCGAAATTGTCGACAACAACATCTACGACCTGGTTGCCCACTGTGGTGGACCAAACAATGGCTGTGTCGAACGGTGCAATCTCTGCGATTGAGTGTGGAACCTGTTGAACCTGTGGACTCGTGATTGCAACGGGTTGTACACCCGTATCAGTCGTCTGGAGTTGCAGTCCTGCAAGTGCGCAGACGACAAGTAGGGCTATGATCACATGATAGGTCTTCATGGTGCGGTTCCTCCTATCTCTCTAGGAATTTGCTTCCAGGGTTTCACCTGGAAATAGTCAAAGAAGTCCGCCTCTACGAGACTGACCTCTTCAAATGGTAGTTTCATTTCATTTAGTTTATTGATGATTGGCAGGAGCTGTTCACTAGGATTGTCTATGAACAGCTTCATTGCATTCCTACCAGCTTGTGCAGTGTATTGTACTCCTGGGAGTGAGTCCACCCGTTTGATGATCTCCGGCGTCATTGCCTGGAGAACAACACGGATACTTTCTCCTTTTCCTGGGAGTGTTGAGATTAGTTCCTCTGGAGTTCCGAATTGACTCACGTTACCCTCCTCCAGAAGGCAGACTCGTGTACAGTAATCAACTATCTCAAGGTCATGACTAATGATGACCATTGTCGTGCCCAGCTCGTAGTTGAGCTCCTTCAGATAGTTCAGGGTTTCATGCCTGAGGTGTGCATCCAATCCCGTGGTTGGCTCATCCAGTAGGAGCACTGGTGGGTCGTGAATCATCCCAAGACTGATTGATACCCTCTTACGCTCTCCGCCAGAGAGTCTATCCACCCTCTTTGTAATGAGTTCCTCATCGAATCCCAGGATGGTGAGGACATTTCTAGCGCGTTCTTCAATCTCCTTTGGTCTGAGACCGAACATACGTCCGAAGAACTGGGCATTTTGAAGTGGGTTGAAATCATAATATAGGCTCAGATGTTCTAGCTGAGGGACATAGCCTACGAGAAGGCTGATCAGTTTGGCTTTCTTAGTGACATCGTAACCACCAACAAAGGCCTGTCCGTCAGTGGGATCAATCTGACCTGTAAGAACACGTAGGACTGTTGTTTTTCCAGCTCCTGAGGCTCCTATGATGCCAAGGAACTCCCTCTTGTTTGCAAAGAAGGACGCTCCCTTCAGTGCGAAGAAATCACCAAAAGCCACCTTGAGATCTATGATGTCAATCTCTCGATGTGTTTCTTTAGCATCAGATTTTCCCACATCACACACCTCCTACCTTTTCGCTCACACGGTCGAACATCTTACGTCCTTCCTCAATGTCTTGCATGAGCACCCGTAGAGCTTCTACCTTCTGTATTCTGTCAAGGTCTTCCCTTCGGATGAGATCCTCAAGTTGTGTAAAAGCAGCAAGGAGCGCGCTGAGTGTATTGTCTATCTCTCGAACCAGTTCAGATTCAATCTCAGGAATTCTAAGACGTCTCCTCATTCTTCGACGGTTCCAGTAAAGGACTCCAATCACTCCGCCGAAGATTACTAGAGATGTGATGAGTGCCAGTTCAGCCATGGTCAACAACACAAAGGGAGGTGGAGGTGTTGTTGTAGGTTCGAGTTCATACAAGTAGAAGCTGACGCTAGCATAAGTCATAGCGTAGTTTTCATCACCTAAAATGAGGAATATGCCGTTGATTCTACCTGCCCTTCTCCAGTAAATAGGCGCAAACTGTGAGGAGTAGAGTCCATCTTCAACGAAACCCGCAATGAAGAATGACAAACTTCCGTTTGGAAGCTCATATGCAATTGCAATGAACAGGTCATTGACAGGATTTCCATCATAATCTGTCAACTCTAGGTTGACATAGACACTCAGACCTGCTTGGTAGTACGATGTGTTTTCTGAGAGACTAGTCGAGGTGGTGAGGGTGTTTCGTAACAGGAATTCGTTCAGGTTGTCGAGTAACATGCTGTTGTTGCACTTTACTAGGTTCTTGTTCATGAATATCTTCGAAGAGCCAAAGATCGCAAGTTCAGGATCAGTCGTGTCCAACATGACAACGCTGTTTCCATTGAGTCTTGCATTTGCGTTGGACTGGTTGTTCATGACATAGGTTCCACCACCAAGCCAGATACTCTCCAGATTTAGTCCCAGAGGTGTTGTTGTCATGATGTCTGTTGTGTTGTCCTCACTATGACTTCCGTCAAGATAGTAACCATACTCCATCAACAAAGGGTTGAGTATGGTGGTATTCGCATTGTCGTCATTGTCACCAAGAACAATCAATGTTCCTCCATTCTGTGAGAATTCTCTGAGGATATCGATCTCTGTCTGGTTGAAGTCCTCAGTTGGAGCAATTATGAACACTGTCGAGAACGTTGCGAGTAAGCCTTCATCTAACTCCATTCCAGGTGTTTCTATGAGATCGAGACCCACATCCGCCATGGTCTTCTTCATGTTAGAGAGACCTGAAAATGTCGTCATTCTGAACGAGTCAAAGAGACCTGTGAGAGAATCTAAGCTCCCCAGATCATTAAGACTAAACCCTGTGAGCATATCCTCGTCATCACTGGAGCTGTCCTCCTGAGCAAGTGGGAATCCTATTCCTCCCGTATCTCCTGTCAAGTTACCAGTGTCGCCAAATCCTCCTGCATCCCCTAATATTGACCCAAAACCGCCCCCGTGCGACGTGTCAAGGAGCATCATTGCGCGAGGATACTCTAAGATTCTTTCGAGTGTGATGTTAGTGCTCCATCCGTACTCTGTTTCTAGCACATAGTCACACTTGTGATAGCCATCCATGCCAATTGGTGGTGCTAACAAGAACAGTGAGAAGTCATAGAATCCTTCAATCGTATCTGCAGCAGTTAGGGACATGTTACCCCAGTCTGAAGCGTTTCCGTGGTTCATGATAGTCAGATTTCCAAGTGACTCTGTGGTTGACAGGACAAAGCTATACATTCCGAAGTCTGCAGGAAATCGAATATCAAATGGTGCAAATGGTAACTGTTTTGGAAATACCGACGTTGAAGATATCGGATCGATGATGAACACATCACGCATAATGAAATCATCCAGAATCCCCACGCCTGTTGTGAGCAGTGCTATCATTGGGTTAGATACAAGATTGACGATTTGATCTAGTCCTGTTGAAACAGCCCATGCCGCCGTTCTCACGCCTTCGGTTTCTGGACGCCAGTCTGTGACTAGAACCTTAGCCTTGAAGGGTTCAACCTCATCATAAGAGAAGTATCTTGCAAACATGGTTCCATCTTCGGTAGAGCCTTCAATCACCAGCATTGCTCCAATTGCTGTAGAGTTCTCCTCTCCAATGTTCATTATGACCGCTTTTGACTGATAGGTATGACCTGCCTTCGCGATTCTGGGAACATCAGCTTCCACGACTATGAGGTCTCCCTGGTCCAGGACACCAGATGGGACATCATTCTCCCACATCGCATCTATTGATGCATCAAGAACAGTTCGGTTCTCACCAAAGCCCAAGGCTATTGTAACATTTGTAAGTTCATCGACATCGAGAGTTCCGAAGTCCCACTGCATTGCTAACCCGACATCGCCATCAAAGAAAGTAGATCCTGTCAGGTTGTTATCTGAAACATGACTCCCAATGTTTGATGAGTTTCCCACCTCAAATGCTGAGAGGGGGATGCTCGAATTCATACCTACATAGAAATTACCAAAGCTCTCTGAGAGACCATAAGCAAATAGCTGTTGGTTATCAAGGTCATACTTTCCATGGTCATCCTCGCCATCGAGGTAGAGGTCAAGGGAATATGAAACATACAAGCTCACATTCTCTACAGGTTCACTCCCAAGGTTGAGAATGAATGGTGTGATTCTAAATGCAGTCAAAGGAAGTGAGTCATATGTAGTGAGATTATAGGACTCGACCAAGAATGTGATATAGACCGAGTCATTGTTGGACAGCACCCCAATGTAACGGTTGTAAGGCACATCACCTGATGACGATACCACTTGATGAAACTCACTTTTCACATTAAACATCATCAAATTTGTTGGTTCCTCATTGTTCCACTTGAGAGAGAACATACCCATCATCATGTGAATCCCGGAGTCCTGAGGGTTACGCGTGTCTATTGCAACAAGTGTGGTTCCGAAGCTGCTCATCAACATAGTAGTTGATGCATCTGTGCCGCTAGCAGAGATCAAACCGAGTGCTAGGAGCGGCAAACTTGTTATTCGATCATGTGGGTCTGCAGGTGTCTGTTGTGTGCTCAAGTAGTCAAATGCTGCTTGCAGATTGAGAAGACCTGCTCCACCATCATTTGCCCCGTAGCCAATAGGTGTGGCTGTGTCACGAAGAACATTGCCTAATGCGATTGGACTGACTCTGTCGAATGCCTGCAGTAAAATTGCTGCGGCACCTGCGGTGATGGCTGCAGAGGCTGCTGTTGTGTCGGCAATAGTATAATTCTCATCGAATGTTTCACCAATAGAACCCCCTAGGAGGCCTCCTAGACCACCAAGGTCTCCAAGATCTCCTAGTCCGATATCACCAAAACCAAGACCTCCAAGACCTGCAAATGGTTTGGTACCAACAACACCCACACCTGGAGCCACCAGGTCTGGTTTGGTCAATAATGAGAGTGATGGTCCTCTTCCTGAGAAATCAGGAATCTCTAGCAGTTCAGTATCATAAGCACCAACACAGAACGCAGCAGCGTTTCCACCGGGAGACATCACCGTCAAATAGTCTGGTCCATCATCACCAGATGCAGCAACAACAAAGATTCCCTTTTCAGCTGCTATTTCGACCGCTTCAGAGACCGCATCATCTGGTGCGCCAAGAGTGTTGAATGGTAAAAGAATGATGTCTGCACCCCTGCTGCTTGCCCACTCTATACCAGAGACAATCCAGCTGGGTGATGCAAAGAGACCTCCCAATGTCACCTTTGCAGATAGTAGTGTTGCACCTGGTGCAATGCCAGCATAGACTCCATCAGACATGTTTCCAGAACCAACAGCAATTGAGGCTGCATATGTTCCATGTCCAATGAGGTCGAGGGGTAGTGTATCGGCTTCCACAAAGGATGCGAAAGCGGCCACACTGAAATCACTTTGAAGTGGATCAACACCTGTATCAAGGACTGCAATGACAGTACCCGTGCCGTTGTAACCCGCATCCCAGAGGTCTCTGGCACCAATGCGGTCAATGAGCGGGACATAGTCCTCGGATGAAGATGCAGTGGATGCAGTTGTCTGCGCCTGTTCTATAGGTGTAATCTCGTTGGACCATATCTTGGTGATGAACTCCTCTTTGGCAAGATTCACTATTGCTGAGCCTAGCATTTTCACATGGAGCATACCAATCGTTTCGAAAACGTCAATCATCTCCGCGGTCCGGTCCGCAAGAAAGACTGCGTTCTTTGCCTTGAAATCACCAATATCTTGGTCGTATCCGACAAGCACGTCAAGGTACTGATCCATCGATGTTTGATTGAGCAGCGAATCATCAATCTTTTCCGTAGGCTCTGTGACGTATGGGTTTATGCCGACAACAGGTGGTAGAACAGAGAGTCCACTGACCATGAGGATGCATACAAGCAAGTATGCTGCCACTCTCTGGGTCAGATGCTCCATTGTTCGTTTCAGACCTGCCATCGTATCACTTCACAATTGTGCCTTGAATAAGACCTCGAGTAATAGCCACATAGTAGTCCACCATGTCAGCTACCGACTTGGTCTTCACAATCTTTACTGCAATTTTCTGTTCCTTCAAAGCTGTGACGCATCTCTCTGCAATCACTTCTAAAGGCTCATCTGTGAACATCTTCAGAAGTTCTCCTCTCTGGAGCACAAAACGAACGCCCTTAACCCCCTCGAGTGTCTTCCGTGCTCGCGGGTCCACCTCTTCAAGTACTATACCCACGGCGAAACCTCGGGAAGGCATTGATTCTTTGAGAGTAGCAGGACTGCCGAAAGCTACGAGACTCTTACCCCGCATGAAGACTGCTACCTTGTCACAGAACTCAGCTTCTACAGGATAGTGTGTAATGACAATTATCGATGTTCCATATTCCTGATTGATATACGAAAGATAACTCCAAAGTTCATACCTGTTATCAGGATCTAAGCCCGATGTAGGTTCGTCCATGAGCAACACTTTTGGTTTATGAGCCAGTGCAATGCCAATGGAAACCCTTCTCTGCTCTCCACCACTGAGTTTTTTGGTGGGGTTGTTTCCTTTCTCCAAAATCCCAAAGTCTCTAAGAAGGGTTTTGCCTCTCTGAATGAGTTGCCACTCAGGAATGTCGTACTGCTTTCCAAAGGCGATGATATTTTCAAGAGGCGTGAAGGTTTCGTACATATAGGATAGGTCCTGAGGACAATACCCGAAAAAGTGCCGTACTTTCTGGGTCTGTTTCGAGTCAATTCCAGCTATTCTTGCAACGCCTGTACTAGGAATATCACCGATTAATGCCTTTACCGTGGTCGATTTTCCAGCTCCAGACTCGCCAATGATAGCCAGCATTTCTCCTTCACGCATGGAGAACGACACATTTTCGATGAGTTTCTGTCCACTCTTGACTGTCACTGTTAGATTTCGTGCTGCAAGTACATCTCTGTATTCAGGAGCCAGTTTCCAAGCAAAAGGCTGTATATGGACCTTGGTTGCTAAAACCGTGAGGTTTGGATTATAGCTTGGACCGATTAAAAGCTGTGGCTGTGCAACCATGTAGATCTTCGGGTCTCCGACTTCCTCCTCTGGTGCAACTCGAACTTCAAGTGATCCCTCTGGGAGAATAGGAGCTGGTCTAGTAGATGCACCAACAATCGTTCCTTTGATCATAATCATCGTTTTGTCTGAACCTCTGCGTCCCCAAACTGTGCATGCAACCTCTTGGCTCTTCATCTTCTCTAGGTCTTTCACAGCTTGTTGGAGGTCACGACCATCATAGTACAGGTCGTCTGCCATGTTACGTTTCAAGTAGTTCTGAACCGTTATCTGTGTGGCTGCTACATCTTCCTGGCTTGATCCTTCACCACCAACAGTGAGTACCTTGTCTAGTTCTCCAGCTCGTTGCCTGCGAAGGTCTTCTTCCACAAATATCGCAATCCGTCGAGTCAGGACTCCTTTCTTGACTTTCAAGACTCGACCCTTGAACTTCACTTCTTTGCCAGTTGAGGTCAATTTTCCTTCGACCTCGCAATGCAGCTCACGGTCTTGTCGTGTGATACACCAATCAATAGCATCACTTAATCGAGCTCCGGAGAAGTATGCCTCCTCAACGAAGACTGGTTTTTCTTCATCAGGTGAATCCATTCTGTCTGAATCTTGAATCATCTTGATTATCACCTAACCCAGTGTTGGTTTTTTAGAGAATATGAAAGTAGCAGCTAAAATCGCGATAGCTGAGAATCCAAACAATATGAGGACCCTATCTATCACTTCTAAAATCGTAAGCCCTTTGAAGGCGGTGTCTATGAGCAGATTCATACCTTGATTCATTGGAAGTATTTTATCTAAAACGCCAACATCAAGGAAAAAGCCTGAGAGTATAAGTGTCCCAAATAGGACGAACAGGAACATCTGGTTTGCCTGAAGTCTTGTACCTGCGACAGCTGAGATTAGTATCCCTGTGGCTGACCCAGTGAGCGAGCTCAGACTCATGATTATCACAAGAGAGATGAAGCTCGTATTGAGACTGAGATTAAAGGCTAGGACCCATAATGTGACTAATAGGAGTGACTGGAAGAATCCAATGATCACATACCCAATGACCTTAGCTACAATCACTTCAAGCCTACTGGTTGGAGTAAGTAGCATTCTTCGCAGCGGTGTATCACCCACTATCGATTGTGCAGAAGTCATAGCAATCCCGAGATAGCTCGAGAAAATGACAATGAACCCACCAAACACACTCTCAAGGTATCCGCCCTCTGGTGTGAACTCGACAACCATGCCGGGAAAGACTTCTGAGCGAATCCAGAGTTTCGAAACTCTGAACAAGATTGTACCTGCTTGAACAACTCCTTGGATGGAAAATGATCCAAAGAGGTCATTTCCATCATAATGGACTTCAATATATGTGGGTTCGTTTATTGTGAGGTTGTGCTCAAATCCATAAGGAATCACGATGTAGGCATCAATCTGTTCTTCATACAGTGCTCTATATGCATCTGCAGGTGTTTCATACATAGTGACATTTGCCATCGTATCGTAAAATTCAGTCAGGTTTTCAGAGAGGTCCTCTGCTCCATAGTCTTCAGTTGTGTCTAAATCTACAATACCCAGTCGAACACCACTGTCAGAACTTGTTTCATTTCCGGCGTCATCACCGCCGCCTATGTCAGATGTACCACCAAGAGACATTCCGCCCAAACTACTACTATCAGTGACATACCAGAGCATCCCTATGAGTGCAGCAGGAAGTAGGAAAATCAGGAGGAGGGCGACCTTGTCCTTGATAATAAGTCGAAGTTCTTTCATCACCATGTTTCTGATACGTCTGGATGGTTTGGTGAGAACTTCCGCCATTTTGATTCCCTCTTTTCTTTGGTGGCTCTAAAGTCATCTATGGACTCTTTGCTATACTTGATGAAGGCAACCTCTAGTTGAACTCAAATAAGGGTTTACCACCTGTCATTTAGTTCATGGAAACGGGCTCAGGTCGTTTTTTCGCTAGCTAGCCTAAACACACAAATAAAGGTCTAGAACCCTAATCTAACAGTCATAAGTACAGAATGAATACGTTCCTGATGAGGTTCTCTGACTTGGCCATTGATGATTTTGCTCGTTTGAAACGTTTTAGAAGAGTGGCAATGAACCATGATATTGCACTCCCTGAAACAGGTATGCCCGTAGACGCGGAAATAGAGCGTCTGAGAGAGCAACTCAACGCATCTGTCTATCTTGAGGCTGAGCCATGGATGCTTCCCTCTTGGGTAGACCTTACCATGAAAGCACTCGACAAGGAAGGAACCCTGATTACTGAGCTACCAAACAACTCGTACCGAAATTGGTCACTGATCGGTGGTGTGGGTTCAAAGAAATACGGGATAACGGACTCTCGTGGACTGGTTACTGCTGTTCCAGACTGTGGATCGGTAGACATATGGGTCCAAGGAACAGAGGGTCTCATCTTTCCAGCCCTTATGGGACAAGATGAACCGCAGTTAAAATTGGTTTCCCCCGAAGACCAGCTCTATGAGTGGAGGACAGATATTCAATCAGTCGAGTTCACAAGACTGCTCTACCATGTGAAGCGGGATGGTGTAGAATATCTCCATAATGAAGTCATTCTGAAGAACATCGCTCTTGAGAGGACGGCCCTCACTTTTTTTG
>MEHG01000005.1 GCA_001940705.1 Candidatus Thorarchaeota archaeon AB_25 | reverse complement strand
CCATATTAGGGCTCAAAAGCCAGGCTTTTTTGAGTGGCTGGCTGGAACTACTAGATAATTGATGTAGTTTAAAAACATGAGAACAGATCGGATTGTCACGTCGGTGTGACTCCTTCTGTTCCGAACATGCGCCCTTCTTTTCGAAACTGCAACTCTCTTGCTACAGAAATCCTTATCACCAGTACGAAGAGGAATGAAAATTACCCTCATGAGATGAACTTCTACAATGCGGAGGTTGCCCAGCCAGGTTAAAGGCGCTAGGTTGAGGGCCTAGTCTCGTAGGAGTTCGCGAGTTCAAATCTCGCCCTCCGCACCATTTTCAATTTTGGTACTCATCTTTTGCATGTGACTATCCAAACAAGCACTGTGACTAGTAATATACACCCAATTACAAAAACAGAATTTTGCATCCATAATGGATGCATGTTGGTGACGAATATCCCTCCTAGTAGAAAAAGAACAATCTCAACAATGATCACACTCCTTAACAAAGAACAGGTATTGGTCCTATCCATGAATTAGACCTCTCTTCTCTATTAGATACCGCAAACCATATCAAATCTCGCCCTCCGCACCATCTATTCCTAATCTATATTCATTTCTTTGGGAAGAAAACAGGAGAAAGAGTATCTGCATGCTTTTTAGATATTCATGCAAAAATAAGAAATTGTGAGCAATCAATACAGATCACTCACAATCAAACAGCTATTGCTGTTGTAAATCACTTCAAAGTTAATGGTCTAGTATCTGCGACGTCTGTCGCTGCCGCCACCACCGTAGCCGCTTCGACCGCCATCACTGTAACCGCCACTGCCGCCACCGCGACGGTCTCTTCCACCGCCACCATAGCCGCCACCGCCACCTCGGCCGCCACCACTATAACCACCGCCGCCTCCGCCGTAGCTTCTACGAGGTCTGTCGTCTTCGTGCTCTTCAGCAGACATATCAACGGTCATATTGACTTCTTCGATATCTTCTTCAGCTTGATCGAGTTTACCGTACCTTCCGACATTCAATCGTAAGTTACCTCGGAAGAGTCCAGTGTATCCATTGGTTAGATTGTAGGTAACATCTTCTTCAATGCTATCGATTGTTTCATCCCAGAGTGGAACCTGAACAGTTCCGCTTGAATCACCAACGGTGATATCACAGACACGATGAGATGATCCATCTTTGCGGGATTCAATCTCACGTTCTTCGCCCATACTAATCACCTTGAAAGAAATGGTGACATTCTTCATTCGTGGCTTTAACTCAGCCACTGTAGCCTCAATTGGCTCACGTTCTTCATAACCCATTGTTATTCACTCGCTAAATGCGATTTGCAAGTTGTCAAAACTAGTGTGTCCTTCTGTGAAATTCGCGATGCCTTTAAGAAAAAACTCTCGACAAATCCTAAGTAAAAAACGCTCTTCGCTTCTCGTATACCTGCAAGAAGCTTGTCAGAATGTTTCCTTAAGTACTTGTGTACATGGTCCTCTTTTAATTAGATTCAAATCTCGCCCTCCGCACCACTTCTTCTTCAACAAGTCATTTCAAAAGGAGGCTGTAAAAGGACCCACCCAGAGTGCGACGAGGCAAATCGCACTGCTTGCGCGGGTGGGTCCAAGGGAGGGAGTTGTCTTCTGAAGCATAATGGGACTCAGCGCGGCATGGTGATCCAAGACGTGCATTGTCTTTGTAGCGAGTCCCTGAAGGTGTGTGTGAATCTTGGATTCATACATCAATCCAGGAGAATCAATATAAGACCGTCATGACAAAAATCGCCGCTTTTACACTTCAAAGTTGTAAAATTCATGCATTCTCAACACAATCTGAAAACTATGGCAATGTATAAAGGCCAAGACTAACGGGAGCATCCTGAACCCAACAGGAGTGGTTGATAACGTCATCTCGAAGGATTGTAATTGTTGGAACTGGAAACATGGGACGCATTCATGCACGAATTCTTAGCGACATGGGAGTTCTGGTGGGCGTAGCTGACACTGACATGTCCACTGCTGAGAAGGTAGCCAAGAGTCACAATACGGATGCTTTCAATGAATTCGAGAGCATGCTTGAAAAAACAAAACCAGACGGGGTTGTTATTGCCACACCGACATCAACTCACGCCAGCATCGCTCGTTCCATTGCTACAAATTTTGATGGAATCAAGGGGATTCTAATCGAAAAACCCATGACAAGTACCTTAGAAGACGGAAAGAAGCTCGCAGAATTAGTGAAAGAACGAGGAATTGTTGTCCTAGTTTCTCATTCTGAGATTTACAACCCTATTGTAGAGAAGGCACTGAACCTTATCAAGACCGATGCTATAGGTACCCCTCGAACGGTTATTCACGACCGAAGAGGATTTGTTTCTCCTGAGAGAATCCCATCACTTGGTGATGTCTTCGAGGATATTGGGGTTCACGACTTTGACATTATGACAAGAATCAGTAATGGTCCTGCAAAGCTCTATGCTCAGAGTAACAAACTAGGTGGGATTCACAACAGTGGAACTGTCATGGTGAAGTTTGATTCCGGAACAGAGCATCTGTTCCATCTCTCCAGACAATATGCAGGACGTAGACGGTACATGGATGTGTCAGGTTCGAAGGGTACTCTGGTACTAGATTTGTTTGGTCAGATAATCAAAATACAGCACTTAGACCAAGCTCCTGTGGCCAAGGGTGACACTATACAGCTTCCAGAGAGAGGTGCTACGATAAAGGTCTACGGAGAGCCAGTGCGAGAAGTACTCAAAGACTTTTTGAGATGTATTGAAACAGGAAAATCTCCAAGAGTGAATATTGATGATGGTCTCCGCGCTCTAGGCATCGTGGAGGCTGCAAGACAGAGTGCTGAATCAGGAAATGTCATTGACATTGAGATCAAGCCTAGGACTTGACTTCTCCATTCAGATGTGTTCGCTCTGCTGATATAATCTCAACATCGACTATAGTCCCCGGACTCAAGGCATCATGAATAATCACTGTCTTGTAGGACTCGTTACGTCCCAGCATACCACCTTTTGAGCCCTTATCGGTGATTATGACTGGACCAGACCGTCCAACCCACCTTTCATTCGACTCTACAAGAATTTCGTCTACAAGCTTGGTCAAAGTTCTACTGCGTTGCTTCTTCACTGAAGTTTCCACTTTTTCCTTTGACCTTGAAGCGAGGGTATTGGGCCTGTCGCCATACTTTGAGATATTGATGACAGATGGCTTTACTCGTCGGATCAGCTCTAAGGTTTGTTCAAAGTCTGAATCAGTTTCACCTGGAAATCCAACGATAATGTCGGTAGCAATCGTCGCATTCGTGAATCGTTTCCGGATCCTCTGAATCACACTCTCCCACTCACTAACGATATAGCGACGTTTCATTGTTTTCAGGAGTCTGTCACTGCCAGATTGGAGTGGGATATGGAAAAACTTGAAGAAGTGCTCATTATCCATTGATTCTATCAGGTCATTTATCGAGCTCATCACTATGTTTGGATTGAACATACCTAATCGAAATTTATGAGGTCCCTCGATACTGCCTAAGGACTTCATAAGGTCTGCAAGTGTTTCTCCGGTGTCACTCCCGTACACAGCAGCATCCTGTGAGGTCAATCGAATCTCGCGATACCCAAGATGGACACAACGCTCTATCTTCTGATGGATATCCTCTATTGAGTAGCTTTTGACCTTGCCCCGAGCAAATTTCACTGCACAATAAGCACAGCTCCCAAGACACCCCTCACAAATTGGAAATGTGCAAATCACACTATCGGGTGGACCAGCAAACCATTTCAGTTTGTAAGTATCATCGGATTCAATGTGACGAATGCCCCTCTCGCCCTCGAGAATCCGCGGAACAATTGAAGCCAAGGTTTCAACGGACTGCGGGCCTAACAATGCGGCATATCCTGGAATTGCTTTTTCAACCCGATCGAGAGAGATTTTTGGGAGACATCCAGTTACTACGATTGGAGTGTTTCCCTGAGCCAATTCTTTAAGCCTGTGGACAATTTTGTCCTCCGTTGGTTCCTTTACACCACACGTGTTTAGTAGAATCAGTTCGGCGTCACTGATGTCTTTGACTCGTTGTCCCTCGATAGCCTCAAGACGTCCTACAATGATATCAGAGTCAGCTGTGTTTAGTGAACATCCATACGTTTCAAGATAGTACTTGAGACCCATACTCACCACACCTAACCGCCTTGGACATGAGGAAGAATAGCAACCTCATCACCATCATGAACGACTATATCAATACCACCCAAGGTTTCCACATCTTTCTTATTGAGCATCAAAATCAGATTACCACTGATGTCATTATCGTGCATTATCAGCTCTCTGAGCTCCTCTCCTCCTAACTCAACAACTCTATTAACTACTTGTCGGACTGTTGAGTCATTGGGAACCTCGACATCTATGATCTTTTCTTTCAGGAGCCTCCGCACGGACCCAAAAGACTTGAACCTGACTTTCAAATATCTAACCGGTTTAGTTGAAAGTTGGAGTGCTATTCAGCCTTTTGATAGTGGGCAATTATCTCGTCCACAAGTGCATTCACAATGGAAATGATCTCCTCAATCTCCTTACTGCTGGCGTTGTCATAGTGAACACCCACAGTGACGACTGTGGGCACCCCCAGAGCCTTGCAGATTTTCTCGGAAGCTGTGTTTGCTACGACATAGTCCTTGTGTCCAGGAAGGGTAAGTGTGCTCACGCTGACTGTCGTCGCATCTCTGTAGTGACTCGCTGTGGGATATGCTGTAGCCACACCGCCAATGTGGTGTTCGTCGCCACCATAGATGGCTATTAGAAGATCATTCCCAATCTTTTTTGTATCAAGGTAGATGGTGTGCCGACCAGCTTTTTTCTCGACTATCATCAGTCCTCAGATAGCTCAACTTACCTCTAACACTTTCGGTGAGTCAGGATATACTCCTATTTGTTATCCTCTTTCTGATGCTCTTGATACATCCTGTACGAGAGTGTCAAGGTTTTCGGGTGGGCCGCTCTGTACTCATCTAGTAGACCGACTGATGTGGAGTAGGGAGCATTCTTCACTTTTTCAGGGTCCTCATGAGCCTCTTTTGAGATTGTTTCAAGCACTGAGATGAAGAAATCGAGCTCCTGCCGTGATTCTGTTTCAGTAGGCTCGATCATCAGAGCCTCAGGGACTATGAGGGGAAAATAAACTGTGGGAGCGTGCACACCAAAGTCCAACAGGCGCTTGGCCACATTCATGGCTGTGACGTCTGTCTTATCCTTCAATTCTTCTGCAGAGATTACACACTCATGCATTCTTGGGGCATCTTGGGAATATGGTAAGGTGAATCCAGGAATTTTACTCACGTGATGGGCAACATAGTTGGCGTTTAGTACAGCTACCTCGGATGCTCGTTCGAGACCTTCAGAACCTAGCCCGTAGATGTAGGAATATGCTCGGATGAGTACACCGAAGTTTCCATAGAAACTCTTGACCTTCCCAATGGACTGGGGATAGTCATAGTCCAAATCAAAGCGGCCATGATCCGTCTTTACTACACGTGGTACAGGGAGGAAATCCTTTAGCTTTTCAGTAACACCAACAGGTCCAGCTCCTGGCCCGCCTCCACCGTGAGGTGTTGAGAACGTCTTGTGAAGGTTCAGGTGAACAACATCAAAGCCCATGTCACCGGGTCTTACTTTACCCATAATTGCATTGAAGTTAGCGCCATCATAATACACCAGACCTCCTGCATCATGTACAATATCGGCGATTTCTCCGATGTCCTTCTCAAACACGCCGATTGTGTTAGGATTGGTAAGCATTAGACCGGCAGTACGCTGACCAGCAACCTCCTTTAAAGCATCTAAATCCACTAGACCATCCTTACTAGAAGGGATTACGACCACGTTGTATCCAGCCATTGCAGCTGATGCAGGATTGGTTCCATGTGCAGCATCTGGAATTAGCATCTCGGTCCTCTGTTCACAATCTTCAGTGAAGCAGCGATGATACTCCCGTATCATCATGACTCCAGCCCATTCACCTTGAGCTCCAGCAGCCGGTTGAAGTGTAACCGCATCCATCCCGGTTATCTCACCAAGCCACCGTTCTAACTCCCACATCATCTCAAGGGCACCTTGAGTCATTGAGGGATCTTGTAGTGGATGTAACCACGCAAAACCAGGGGTACTGGCAGCCCAGTTGTTCTCAGCTGGGTTGTACTTCATTGTACAACTTCCAAGTGGATAGGTACCAAGATTTACAGCGAAGTTCATTTGTGATAACCTAGTGAAATGGCGAGCTATTCCAGGTTCTGAAACCTCAGGTATCTTCGGTAGTTCCTTTCGAGTCATCTTACTAGGAATGATATCTCCAAGTTTTCCAACTACCTTCTTCACGTCAGGCTCAGCTGCGGGGAATATATGCCCCACCACTCCAGGGTTGGATCTCTCGAAGAGCAGTGGTTCCTCCCACTTTGCTTGGCGTACATTGGTGTCATCCAAGTTACGATGCTTCATTATTGAGCACCTCCTTGTGACACTATTTCTTCCACTGCCTGTACCAGCTCGTCTATGGTTTCTTTACTGTGTACCTCAGTCACACAGAACAACATTGACTCTCCTAGTGTAGGGAACTCGTCAGTGAGGATTCTGCCACCATGCAGACCTCTCTCAAGAAGACCATCATGTATGTCCTTTACAGTGGTGCCATTCTCAAATCGAACGACAAACTCCTTCCAGATAGACTCTCCAAGTGCAGGTGCTTGAACCCCTCTAATTTTGTCAAGCATCTTAGCTGTATAGTTAGCTTTGTAGCCGATAGTCTCACCCACTTGTTGCAGTCCTGTGGGCCCGAGAAGGGACATGTAGATTGCGGCAGTCACCGCAGCAAGTGCCTGGTTTGAACAGATGTTGCTTGTGGCTTTCTCTCGCCGAATGTGCTGCTCTCGTGGACTCAAGGTCAGGACGTATCCATCCTCATAGGGTTCTTCTTCCGTTCTAGTCATCCCAACCAAGCGACCGGGCATTTGGTAGATGAGTTTGCGATCATTAGTACAACCAAAAATACCAAGCAATGGACCACCAAATGTCATAGGAGAACCGAGGTGTTGGCCTTCGGCTACGACAATATCTGCACCATAGTTTCCAGGAGGTCGCATGAGTCCTAAAGAGAGGACATCAACTCCAGCAACTAGTAGTGCGTCATTATCATGGACTATGGTACTTATCTCATCCACCTGAGTTTCTATGAACCCTAGATAACTTGGATTTTCAACATAGACTCCCGCTACTTGATCGTCAATCTTGGACTCAAGATCGGAGAGCGACATTAGTCCAGTCTTTTTGTCATACTCAACTTTCTCTAGCTCAATATCAGCAGGCTCTGTGTATGTGTGGATTACATTGTAATGTTCGGGATTTATTGTTCCAGGGACAAAAAATCTTGACCGTCGCTTCTTGACCCGTGCTGTCATCCTTGCAGCTTCTGCAACAGCAGTTGCCATATCATACATCGATGAATTGACCACATCAATCTCGAGAATCTCAGCGAGAAGACTCTGATACTCAAACAGTGTCTGAAGCATGCCTTGGCTGACCTCAGCCTGATAGCTAGTATATGACGTGAGAAACTCAGATCTGCCTGCTAGTGCAGGAACTATTGCAGGTACATAGTGCATGCCAATCCCAGCACCAAGAAAGACTCGTCCGGTGTCAGCGGGTTTATTCTTTCCCGCTAGGTCCCGTATCCTTCGAGTGACTTCTATCTCGCTGTGGGAACGAGGAATGTCCAAGTCATTTTGTAACTTGAATTTCTCAGGTATGTTTGAGAATAGCTCGTCAAGGTTTTTCTTACCAATAGACTCCAGCATGTCTTTCTCAGTTGCTTTTGTCATGGGTATCCAGGGATGCTTGAATTCCATTGCGGACTCCTCCGAACAACGGGTTGAATGAGGCGCAGCTAGTCACCCAAATAGCCTTTCGGGTTGCGCTCTCAAAGGTGGGATTGCTAGAATACTTTTTAACGACAACCGATTATTCGACGCCAGCCACAGAAGTGATTGATATGAAACGCTGGTTGATGGACATCCTGGCCTGTCCTGTGAGCGATTGCAGAAGCGAGTTAGAATTGGAGGTTTTTACCTCACACAACCTAGAAGCTGATGGCGAGGATGTCGAAGAGATTGACGAAGCGTTGATAACTTGTCCAAAATGTGGCAGATGGTACCCTGTCATAGACGGGATAGCATGCATGCTCCCTGACAATCTCAGGATGGATGGTAAGCAAAGAATAGAGGAAACTGCATTTCTCGAGAAATGGAAGTCGCGAATAGCCTCTGACATAATTGAGAACGGTATTCCCTTCAATCTGTCATCTAAAGACTGACTCCAGTGGGAGCACAACACGATAGCCCCGTGGTGTAGCGGTCCAGCATAGCGGGTTTTGGCCTCGCTGACGGAGGTTCAAATCCTCCCGGGGCTACCACTACTTCTCTTTGGGACTGAGACCATCGCCAGGAGTAGACCTTTGTACACGAAATAGTCGCTTCACATGGGAGAGAACAAGACGATCCCCATTAACAAGGACATCAACTTTGACATGATCTTGGAGGCCTGATGTTGAGATTTTCTTCTCTAGGACTGCTTCTACTTGAAAGACACCTGCGGGGTTGTCCATTGCAACAGTTATTCGTAGTGGATGTTCTTTGCCACGCTCTAGAATGACGTTGTCAATAGCTAAGGCACTCACACTGTGGATGTCCACCTTCCCTTTCTGGAAAGGCACTTTAGTGCGACCCTTTGTCAGATCGCATCCATCTCCAAGCTTTGTGATTCCGGCTTCTAGGGTTAGACATTGCGTATCATCATCATGGGCATAGATTCCATGAAGAATGAAGGAGAAGATATCGGTAGCTTTGGCGGGATCATTATAGATGTCCATGAGCTTGGACTCGAGAATAGGACCGGCCAAATTAATTGATGCTTGAGGGTGTTCATTCCTATGCACAACCATCCCGATATCATGGAGATAAGTTGATGCGAGGACTATAAGACGGGCGTCGTCTATGTCACCAATTCCTTCTGCTACAACATTCGGTTGAAATGTTTCTTCGAGAATGTCAAAGATTTTCAATGCGTTCCAAGTTGCCACTTCGGCATGTACTGGACCATGATCTGTGTAACCCAACCGAGAAACGGCCATCCGATTCGCTGTTCGAAGATAAGACTGTACTTTGGGAGACCCGCTCAGGTATTGATACATCTCAAGAGCGCGTGACTCACCATTCAGTAAATCTCGTGCTCGAATGTTCTCTCTTTGGATTACTTCACTACTATTCATCATAAACTACCTACAGGGGGACATTTTTTGACCACCTTTTATTTGATAAGAGTTGCTAACTAGCACACTAGAGTATACTTTCGTACTCTTCAGGGAGAAGGAGAGGTCAGTAGATTGATATCCGCTCAGATATCTCCTGCTTCTTCCTGTAATGACAAGAGGATACGGTCGCTTGCGCTAGTTGCCTTCTGGATGGTTTTCAGATAGTCCTGTCGTGACTTCTCGAATGCAACACGACTGATTCGCTGCTTCTTCTTTCGTAGTAGAAGTTGGCGGAGACCTGCCTTTGCACCCTCGATTCGTTCATCTTGGAGCTCGAGCTGTCCTACAATCTCGCGGTACTTCGACCCATGACTAATCATTTCTTCTCTTAGTTGAGGTAGTTTGTCATCAATTTCCTCAGTCTGTTGCTTCAAGTCTCGCTCACGGATCATATATTCTCTTTTCTTTACTTTACCTCTTCTTCGAGCTGCATCGAGCTTCTCCAAGTCCATATTGAGAGCTGTTTTCCTGGAATAGAGGTTAGCAAACTCTCTAAGAAGTTCAGGAGGTGCACCTACTTGTTTGGGTTGAGAGTCTATGATATCATCAACATCTCGAGGACCCGTGACCTCTTCAGGTAGTTCGACTTTCCTCAAGACTACATAAATGAGTCCAACAAAACCAATCATTAAGGAGATAATTGCCGGTCGTGATAAGACTCCAAATGTTGTTTGATATGCAATGTTCAGCTGAATTGCATTTTCGCGCGTTGTGTTGTACGTTGCAAAGATAAGTGTCGTGTCAAAAATACCATAGAGGAAACGATAGCCTTCAGTTGCATCAGTCAATGAAACAGAGGCGGTCATAACAATATCAACTATATGTTCGCTAATGAGGACATCAGACAGTGTAGCTATTGGTATTTCGAGTCGGTTTCCGTTTGGACCTGCATCTTGGTAGGCACTTGTCTGAATTATATAATCCACAGTGACTGTGTATTGGTATCCAGATTGCATACCTCCCCCAAATCTGTCGGCGTCGAAATTGAAAGTGACCGAAGTGGTTTCATTGAACTCTTGGTAAAATACCGTGTTCTGGGTTTGTGCAAGTAGACCGACCTCATCATAGACCCTAACGGATTTGGAATAGGCGGGAAGTGTGAACCCAACAGAATACAGTAGACCAGCACCAGTGTTGTAAAAAGTGACTGTTTCTCTATAGAATAACCATCCCCATGCATCCACTGTGATTCTTGTGGTGCGATCAGCCACAGCGTGTGTGTTGAAAAGCCTAAGATTAACACTGAAAGTAGTTAGTGTGAATGGAACAAGATTACTCTCTGTGGAATCGGGGATAACCTCATCCGGAGTTAGTGAGCCACCTTGTTCAAAACCTAATACAAACTCTGCGTTCCGCATGACATAGGGGAGAACAGGATACTTCAAGAACTCAAGTTGGTATCCCCATTCGGTAGAATCCGTCAACCAGAATAGTGATACCATAATCATCCTTGTCTGGAAGGTGTATTGTTCTTGAAATCCGATAGGATCTGTGAAGTGAAATCTCCAATGCAACATTCCATCAGAATTTTCAAGCCGAACAATACGAACTTCTTCGTCATCAAGATCCTCACCGCTAATTGATAAGAAGTTGTGTTCATATTCATCTGGCAGGTAGACATCGATGGACCCAATCGGAGCTGAGCCATTGTTCTGGATTGTGTAAGTATCGTCCACTCTGGATCCGTAGTGATCAAGCGGAACAAAGACTCTACTTGTATCTATTTTCATTCCCAGTAATGGGGTGTAAGGTCTGTCTACAACAATGTTTATTGATTCTACAGAGGTCGCATTAGAGATGTCAGTCGCATTTACTGTAATGATATGAGCTCCTTCATCATATTCTGACAAGTCAATACTTGCATCCCATAGACCGGTGGTGAATCTGTAACTCAGACTGTTCCAATCTTCATCATCAAATCGATATGATGCTTGTGTAACCCAATCATCTGTAGCATTGAGCTCTATTTTTGCAATCCACTCCAAAATGGCATTATCCTCTGGACTCTCAATAATCAAGATGGGTGGTGAATTTGGTTCGATGTTCATCCTAGCTGGTTCAGACCAATATGTATGTTTAACTGGTAGTCCATTGAGTCCTTCATTATTGCCAAACATGAAGACAAAAGGATATTGGATATCGGTGCTAGTAAACAGTGGGATATCTCTAGTATCGGTGCTGTTCAGTAGAATCGCGTATTCAATCTGAGTAATTGTACCATTGTCTGATCCAGAAGCCTGGAGTATTCTTGACTGATCAGAGTCAGGAAGATGTTGGAAAGTACTTGTACCATATTCATCGCTGTATGTAATCTCGCTCCAGTCTGCAGGATTTGCAACCCTCTCGACAGTGGACCTATAAATCCTCGTCAGTTCAATATCGTATATCAGGTCTTTTCCATAAAGTTCATGGCCAGGTTGATTATAGGCTTGGTCTGCAGGAATGACAAAGTGACGGACCTCACCGATTCTCATTCCCACAATGTTGTCTAAGTACACCTGAAGTGCAGGCACGCTTTCTAGAGGTTCTTCCGATGTTATGTCTGGATAGTCAGCCTCTTGGATTACTGTCCCGTTCCTTAAACTTAGGACATAGTGGACTGTTACGGCATCAGTGGGTACTACCCTCCAGTAATCATAATGAGGTGTGCCAGGTGCGTATCCGACTATCACATCACTGTTATTCAAGCCAGCGCTGGTGAATTCATCTGTATAGTTCTGCCATGCAAAACCAATCCATCCTGATGTTCTTGCCTCTAGACCGACATACAGTACAGTGCCATTATGTTCAAGATAAGCGGTAACTCCAGTCACAGGATCCGTGTAGGTGAATTCATATTCGGTAGGGTCGATTATTCCATCAGTCGTTCCGTAATAATCATCAACATATGGGATTGATAGATTCACCACGGACGCGGCCAAGGTTGATCCAAAGTCCTTGTTTTGAGCCAAGTAATTTGGTTCTAAAGCTTCTGAGATGGGGCTTACAGCCATGAAGCTGCTCGTCACAAATAGTGCGAGTAGCAATAGGGTTCCTATTTTTCTATTCAACAGGCTCAATACGAATCACCGTGATTTCATCGGGGCTTTAGTCCAGTGGTTTCAGATTCCACTAGACGTGGGATTGGTCGCTCGAGCTTCTGGTTTGTTATTATAGATTTCGGATGTTGAATACATGCACAAACAAACCAATATTGTCCGAAAAGGTCAAAACTGAAACGAAATGCAGTCAGGCACCGGAAGTAGTCCATATTGATCTCAGTCCTCATAGCCATATTGGCTGCATTTGTGGTTGTTGTTCTTTTCATGCCTGGAGCAATCAGAATGCTTCGGGAGGCGGGAATGATTGGAATTGATGTGCACAAACCTGAGAGACCAGAGATTCCCAAAGGTGGAGGATTCATAGTCCTCTTCGCAATTGTATTCGGGCTGCTAGTAGTTATGGGTATCACAACATTCCAAGACCAAGCAGAGGTGCGTGAGGGGCTGCTTGCTGCGTTGGTTTCGATTCTCATGGCGGGTTTTATTGGACTGCTAGACGATACTTTCAACTTCAAGAACAGGACAAAGATTGTTCTTCCAATGGTTGCCTCTATTCCAATGATTGCAGTCAGTGTGGGTAATCCAACAATGACTATCCCATTCATTGGCACCATCAACTTCGGCCCATTCTACGCACTTCTCATTGTTCCCCTGATGATGACCTTCATTGTGGACTCCACTAACATGTATGGAGGCATGAACGGTCTCGAGGCGGGTCTAAGTAGTATCAATGCGTCTGCGGTTATTCTCTATGTTCTTCTTTCACCCTATGTTGATGGTCATATGATTACGACAGCTCAAACAGACGCTGGAATGGTGGCTGCAGCGCTATTTGGTGCATCTATTGCATTTCTCATCTTCAACAGGTTTCCAGCTAAGGTGCTACCAGGGGATGTTGGTAGACTTCCTCTTGGAGCTGCAATGGCTTCAGCTCTGATTCTAGGAAACATGGATAGACTGGCTATCATATTGTATGCGCCATTCTTACTCAACTTCCTACTCTACATTGTGTATCGTGTGTATGTCAAAAGAAAAGGAACCGAATATGTCAAGTTTGCAACCCCAAGAGAAGATGGAACGCTGGAGGTGGCCGGTCCGTTCACGATGTACTGGATACTACCTCACTTTTCTAAGAATATGACAGAGAAGCGAAATGTGCTACTGTTACTACTTCTGCAGGCATTGATAGCTTATGGAGCTGTTACATTTCTCCTTATTGGATATCCACTTGGGGTGGGTGTCTTCTAACTAACCTTCTTTGAAAGGTAAGTATCAACTACGTAGTCCATTCCAAACCTACTAAACGCTTGTTGCTCAGCTTTAGTCCGTATCTTCTTGAACTGCTGAATATGGTTTTGCCATTCAGGCTCACTGTATCGAACATCATGAGAGAGCTCATCGAGTCTTTTCAGATCTGCATCATTCATCGGTTCTGTCGGTAATGAATACTGAATAATGTCTTCAGGAGTGACACCAATCCACTTCGCACGAGGAATTGTTAGGTCCTTGATATGTGCAGAATTCGCACTCCCACTTGTGATGACTTTAGCAATGTGCATCCCCCAAGGATCACCGTCTGTGAATATGTACACTGGTAGTCCAAGAGAAACATGTAGGTTTCTCATGAGACGCCTGGTCGACCTAGGAGGTTGGCCGCCGAGCTGTATGAGTACTGCATTGAATCGTTTCCATGCTTTAGTTTCGATCAATCGCGAGAACATCCCTCCAGACTCCACTGCTAGGACCATTTCAGCTTTTGACTCGAGGGGTTCTGCGGTCATTAGAGCAGGACCCACAGGCAATCCATCTGGACTTACCGTGAGGTCAATTTCTTTTCCTTCATAACCAGAAACGGTGTATCGCATTACTACCTCACCATAGATTGAGGAGTGTTCTTCAGGATATATACCAAAACTCTCTCGGGGGAGTCCAGTAATGCATTCAAGATCAGTCACAATTCTATCAGACTCGGACTGGTCAGTGAACCCAATACCAAATGCCTCTGATGAGTAGTAAAGATCTCTTAGCGAACTGGTTCTGGATGCCTGAAGTAGTTCCTTGGCAAAAGATGCAACCCATGTCAGCTGTGCAAATCGTTTCACGTGTTTGAGATTACTAGAATCGCGTAAGCTTCGAGAAGAGCCAAGAACATAGTGATTGGAATTTTCATCATAGACGATATTACTGGTTCTCCGGTCAGGAATCTCAAGTATGGGGTATTTGTTCTCACGTATGGCTCGGATTATCTTTTTTCCTAGTGAAGCTAAGGTTTCAGTTGCTGGTTTTGGTTCATTCATCTGATTCCACCTCAAAAAGCTGTTTCACAAGAGTATCCGTGGATGGTACTTCGTCGTAACCCGCTAGCGCTGAACTGAACCTTGCTATCTGTCTGAATGACTTTGAAAACTCTCTCATCTTCTTTGTTTCACGTGCGCTTCTTTTAGATCGGGCATTGATTTTCCCGAGCTTTCTTCCAAGCTCTTTGAAAAGTTGGTATGTGTTGTTTTCGATCTCAGGGATTGATGCAAGTGATTGTTTTCCTGCAGCCTTGAAAGGAATCTTAGTCGAACATAAGTGAAAGAACACTGCAACTGGAGCTGACGAGCTGACACCATATCTTGACCAGTTTACTCTCTTCAGAACTCTTGTCAAGACATCATCACTTGAGTCATAGAGAAGGGGAACTCTATTCACAAATCGGTAGAGCGTTGGAATATCTGACCGAGGAAAATCATCCCCTGTAGCGAGAATAGCCTCAATTACAAAGGGATTACCTTGCCATTCACTGACCCCACGACTAGCAAATTCAGCTAGATTCACATTGAAGACTGAGGCGGTCGCTTTCAGGAAATCATTCTTTCCAATAGGACTTAGACATTTGCTATCCGGACGTTCAAACCCATCATACTTCCTCAAGGCACCTGCTAGTTGGGATAGTTCATCCCTAGTGAGTTCTGAAATTATACGGTTTGGATTCAGATTCATGAACCGGAGAAAACGTGCGGAGGTTCTGGGTCCAATCTTCTGGAATGAACAGCAGAGAAAATCATCAAGATTCTTTTCCCCATGCCTTGATGTGAGTCTTCGGAGGACTTCCATATCGACTGATCTTGGATGTGGTTTTGATGGTCTTATTGGCTCAGGAAGAGTTTTGGACCAACCACCTAGATTCACATATTTTTCATCATCAATTTTCAGAGTGAGTGCTGCGTGAGGTGTTGATACTGTGGAAAGACGTAGGTACTCTATGACTCGGTCTTGTGACCTTTTCAGGTCACCTTTTAATTGGACAATGACTGTGGTACCAACATTCGTACGGTGAAGTTCTTCCTTGCTCTCTACAAGAGGGAGATTGTTCTCAACATCAACTAACAATCGATATAGGAGGCCCTTAGAATTTTGAGTTCTTGTGTGAATAATTACAGGAGAGTCCGTGGTGATTTGACCATACAAGACGGCCATTGTAACACCTAGACCGAAAGTTCCACGTTTCTGTTGTTGTGAATATTTACTTCCATAGAGCACTCGACCGAAAGCTTGGGGTACTTGTTCTGGAGGGACTCCTGTACCGTTGTCTGAAACTTTGACGGTAATTATATCGAATTTCACATTTTGAATCTCGATGTCTATCAGCGGGTGTGTTCGAGCATCATCACACGAGTCCAGACTGTTTTCAACTAACTCACGTATTGTGGAATAGACAGCTTGTGTGGGATTACCAAAGCCAGCCATCTGCCGATTCCTGTAGAAAAACTCCGCAGGCGAGATACTTCCAAAGCTGGCGTCTATGGATTTTGGAGGATTCATGCTACTCTTGAAACAAGGAACGCCCTAGTCATATTAGACGGGGTATTACTGACATCATAGGTCCGTGTCTTCCCAAAGTTCCGCCTTTTGCCGATTCATAGCTCGCCTCATCTTCTCTAAACGAGAATAGACTGCACTATGGGGTGCCCCAGCAATGAGCATGTCGACAGCTCTTCTGGCGTAATCCAGACCTGAGCCAACTCCAATTATGGAAACTGTCTTTCCATAGACTGATATTTTGGTCTCGGTGGTCTGTTCAATGACTCTTCTTGTACGGCCATTCTCTCCAATGATACGTCCTGCGACTCGTTTCATCTGGCTTTGGGAAGATCCCACAACCTCACGCAGAGAAATTACCAGAAGTTGCATATCATCATCAATTAGAGAGAGAGCATTTTTGGGACTAAATCCACGAGCCATTGCTCGAATCATATCACGAGCTTTCCAGGCTAAGACGGGATCCTCAGTATTTTCTGGTGCTGTAATAGTCACAATTCCTTCAGAATTCACATCTATCTTGACGTTTGCAAGCTGTTCAACACGCCTTCTAACTTTACCATTCCGTCCTACAATCACGCCAACTCGGTCTTCTGGCACTCTGATTGTTTCATGATAAAGCATTCACTTTTCACCAACTGTGACTATATGTCTTGCAATGACTTCAGGGTCTTCTGTATCGACACCCAGCTTTGTGAAGTAATTGGTTATGTTTTGAATGTCACGGAAGAGATACTTTTTCGCATTTTCATGACCAATCAGGACAGACTGTGAAACATCTATGTACACAGGTTTTCCTAACCATAGAATATTGTACTCGGAGAGGTCAGCATGCACCAGACCAGCTTTCGTGTAACCTGTTTCAATCATGCGAATGATTTCATTGAACGTCTTCACAGGCGAAGGAATCTCTACATTCTTGAGGAGGGGTGCTGGTAGATTGCTTTTGGTGTCGCCTATGAATTCCATAACCAACACATTGCGTTCAATATCTATTGGCTTTGGGACTCGGATTCCTGCATCGTGATACCTCATGAGGTTCTTGTATTCCTTTGTCGCCCACTGAGGAATCAATGATCGACTGCGACGCTTCACTCTCTTAAAGCGAGGGTCCCCAACAATATATTCAAGCATGAAATCGGTCTCAGCTGTAGAGACGCGGTATATCTTAACAGCAACTGATTTTCCGTCAGCATCCTCCCCCCGGTATACATTTGCCTCCTTTCCCGTGCTAATTGCTCCATGAACTGCATTGATGGTACCACGACTCAAGAGCTTGTAGAGCGTCTTCAATGTGGGAGCGTCAATTACACCCTCAACTACTTTGAACTCATCAGAATCTTTCCGTCTTTTTTGTCTGCGACGGTCGAGATCTGAGATTATCTTCTTGTGCTGCTCATCAGCTCGCGTCAATGGATAATACCATCCTAATTACTGCTAATGTGAAATCATGTGAAGTAAGAAACCGTTCTCTGAAAAGCCTTGACTTAGCTTTAAAACATCTTCAGAATGCCTTTCTTTTGTAACCAGTCTAACTCGTTACCTCTGTAGCGATAGACAACATCACACTTCTCATCAGTCTGAAAATCCCATGGTGTGATAAGGACTGTATCCCCGATTCTCATCCAGACTCTCTTCTTCATTCTGCCTGGAATCCGACCTATTCTGATATTCTGATCTTCACATCTAACTCGAACTCTGTCAAACCCTAACATCTGAATGATGATTCCAAACATTTCTCCATCATCACGTCTAGGGGTCCTGACTCTCATTGGTTCGTCAGGGTTAATTCCTTGTTGCGGTCGTCTGCCGCCTCCTCGTCTTCTTCGGGACAAAATATTCCTCCGGTCATTCGCTGGACTATGGCGTCCTATAGCGACTAATGCAGGGTTCTGATAGAGGCCATTTAAGCGTACCGAAACATCGTTCTACTCTTGCGGGAGCAGATATAAGACTTCATCAATTATCAGACCATATACCTTGGCCCCTGATTCAATGTCATCATCAAAAAGAGATTCGTCGAGCTCCGTAATTTCAAAGGTTTCTGAATCCATCAATTGAACAGGTTGACCATAGACTCGAGTTGTAATCATATACTCACGTCTATCATTTTTAGCGGCCAAATATTCAAGAGTACGCCATTTGGAGCTCTTTGGATTCATTGTGAATCTCTGCCTTTTCACTAAATCAAAATAGGTGAGACCACCTTTACCCATTGCCATAACTTGGCAGGGGTTATCAAGAACTCTCACGAAGTCACCTATCCCAAATCTATGAAGTCGAATCAGAATGGTTGTACGAAACTTTTCTTTGCCCCCTTTATCTTGACCAATCAATTTGTAGTTCTGTTTTCGTTGAGCAAGATATCGGGCTTCGAGGACATCAGCAATGGAACGGCAGAGATGATTTGAACCCATTTGGAAATTCATACCATACTTGTCACTCGTGATTTTTGTCACGAACGCTTTTTCGTTGGTCTCATACTGTGCAACAGTCATCTCTGTCACAATACGGACAATATCATCCTCTTCTTCATCTGTAATCTGTCGTCCATCAGCACGTATCTGAAGCGTTGCTTCGTAGTATCCACCACTCTTCATACCACAGGTATCACATGTCCCATACGAGAAACGGACTTCAACGTCGTATTTCTCCTCATGTGGAGGTAGGTCTTCGTGAGATTGTCCTAAGACTCTCAAAAGCACATGAAGAACTCGATCCAATCGCTTCTCCTCTTCTATTGTAAGCTCAAGACCATGAACAAGAGGTTTCACTTCTGTATCAAGGAGTATGTCCAGTTGGTGAGGCCATAGATCATCAGAATCAGCAGCAGCAAATGATAGTTTTTTCCAACCACCTGGTATCTTCACTGAACCGCACTTTTTGCAAGCTAGCAGTGTAAGTGGTGTTTTGACCTCAATCAGTGGATGTTCTTTGTCATAGCATTCAGTACACATGCCATCCAAGACTGCAGGTTCTCCACATTGATAACAGGGGGCTTTCAATTGAACCAACCTGCGTTTGTCATACAGATTTCCTTAAAACGTGGACTGTTCGGTACAAATTGTATATTCCGCCCGTTTGTTTCATTAGGATGAAACAATCCGTAATGGAATGGTGAAACACAATTGAGCACACAGAAGATTGCTGTAACTGCAGATATGAACCACGGACTTGATAGTCCTGTAAGCGGCCACTTTGGTCATTGTAAAGCATTCATTGTTTCTACAGTTGAAGATGGTGAAATTGTCAAGGTAGAGGCAGTACCTAACATGAGCCATACTAGTTGTGCAGAGCCGGTAAATCGGTTAGCAAGTCTGGGTGTAGATGTTCTCATCACTATGGGTATGGGCATGAGACCTTTCATGCATGCTCAACAAGTAGGCTTAACGGTTGTCCGAAGTGATAACGCCACTGTGGGTGATGCAGTTCAAGCTTATCTTAGCGGTGTAGCTGAGCTTATGGGTCGAGAAGGTCTCTGTAGCGGCGGTGGTGGAGGCCACCATTAGACTTCAGAGTTTAACCCATTGTGCGTGTGGATGCCCTTCGATGTATAAGACGGCTTGTTCATGAACTAGACCTGCATTCATTGCAGCTTCTACGGTTCTCTTTCCAACCATATTTGCAATTGTTGCTTTCTCAAGGTGTTTCAGACATAACTTCAGGTCTACGAGGTCTCCACCATAGAATTCCTCACTGACCTTGAACTTTAACGCACCTTCTTTCAGGGTCTTTCCTAACAGACTCTTATCGCACATTGCCACGACATAGTGCTCGTGCGTTTCACTAATGCGCATGTAGACTTGCACCATTCTCGATGTCCCTCCATCGCTAGACTGGGCGGATTGATGTTCGGGCTCCACAAGCTGAGCATGTCAAATAATATGCCGCCCCATCTTTGGCAATATCAGTATCAGGGCGGGTACAGACTGGACATATGACGTAGGACTCGATGTAACGGTTGAGAACTTCCTCTACTTGTTCTGTAGTGAACTTACCATTGAATAGTGCATTACTTCCCTCGATATTTCCTGCGGTACCAAGCTGTCCTGAAACAAACTTCAGAACCTCTTTTCCAGGACGGTTCACGATATTGATGATCTCTTGAAAGTTCTGCCAGATACTTCTGTTACCTTGAACTATGAGTTGAACATCAGGAACCTGGAATCGTTCTCCTGACTTCTTGAAGGCATCTTCGGGTACCTGTGATCGTGCCCTATCCAGAAGCTTGTCATAGTCGTCCATACTTGATTTCTCTCCTATACGCTATTGAAGGTATTGCTCCGACTTATGCGGATTAAATATCAGAAGTACAGAATTGTCCAATACTGACTTCGTTGAGTGCGCCCTCGGCAACAAGATTGAACACCTTTGTCTGTACTTTTTCAGAGTCTTGTCCTTTCTTCTCAAAGTATGCTACTATGTCCTTCAATGGAATACCCTCTGGGGGTGCCTCCAAGCGAATATATGCTAGGATATCATTTGCGAGCTTACCGGTAATTGTTGCGCTGGGTGTTGTCGTTAGTAATTCCTGTTGCTGTTCAGTTGTGTCTGGCAAAGATATACCACTTCGATTGAGAACGGCCTTATAGCGCTCCATTAGATGAAGACTCATGAAATTAGGGTCCGTCAATTCTCGAACAATCTCAGGAATCAAGTATACTTCATCGTTGTACTGTCGAACCTTACCAATCACCAATGCTAGAATGCTCTCTTTCACTCCTTCTAGCACGGATGCATCTTCTTCGCCCCATACCTTAACTCCGATCGTATCAGTTCCATCATCCACTGTGATGCTCTCGAACCGTTTCTTTCCTGAGTCATCGCCTTCTCGATAAAACTTGTCTATCACAAAGCCTACAACTACAACTCTTCTTAGTTCAACCCCGAAGGGAGATACTACATGTGGACCATTGTCATCAGAGTATGAACCGTTGGTGATGTCAGAGATGGATGCTCTGACTGCTGTCATTCTCTCTCTCATTTGAGCCATTCACCTTTACCCTATTACTGCCTCGTTGTGTCACTATATATCCGTCACGGAAGCTAGAAGAAATCTGAAAGTGAGCTCTGATGAGTAGAACCTCGAAGTTCTTCAAGTGCATTTGTCAGTCTCTCGAGCGACTTTTGCACTCGAGACTCACTGAAATCATGTTCTGCACATAGAATCCTGTGCAATTCATCAGACTGAGGATTAGACCATTCTGGAGTTGTTATCTCAATTTTTG
Organism: Candidatus Thorarchaeota archaeon AB_25; assembly: GCA_001940705.1. GTDB lineage: Archaea > Asgardarchaeota > Thorarchaeia > Thorarchaeales > Thorarchaeaceae > SMTZ1-45. The sequence continues at coordinate 27,185 of MEHG01000005.1, read as the reverse complement.
GGGGATTGAGAAAGATTTCTCGAATCTCAGTATACGGAATGTCTTGAAGCTCTGCATATTTTTCCTTGTCTTTAGGATTCTTAGATCTCTTGAAAGCAGACTCGATATCCTCCAGAGATCCGTGTTTCTTAATCAACCTCAATGCGGTCTTTGGACCCACTCCAGTTACATTATCATTGTAGTCGGTTCCAATTAGGATTGCTAGATCAATGAGCTGTTCTCGAGTGACTTCCAAAAGACGGAGGTTCATGTCTAGGTCTATCAACTCAGGTGATATCAGTTTGTATGTCTTCGAGCGGCCGCCCCGTCGTCTTCCTGAAAGAGATAGATTTCTGATCATTCGGGGACAGTTGTAGAGCAACGAATCATTATCTTGGCTTGCACTTGCCCACACCATTCCATCACGAGCCATCTGCGCTGCTAGGGCTTCACCCTCAGATGGTGCTTGAATTACAGGAATTCCTAATGCAGTGAGTAATCTTTTACTCTCTTCAATCATCGGAGAAGTAAGTCTAGAACTCCCTTTTGCTGCCTTCAGAGCATCCTCGATTCTACCCTCAGATTTAGCTGTCTGCCACTCTACGTATGCAGCTTCGCGAATGTCCCTCCTCTTTTGTTGTTCTTTAGCCTTCAGCTTTGGAGCTTCCCCATCGAATACATACACGGGATAGATACCATTCTCGAGTAAGCTTATGTTGCGATAGAACAGTCCGCTCAGATGGCTAGTAACTCGTCCTTGCCGGTCGGACAAGGGGGTTCCATCCGGTTGTCTGATACTGGAGAGAAATGCATAGATTGTGTTGAAGGCATCAATGGCAAGTTTCTTTCCAGACAAGTCATTCAGTGAAATAGCTGTTGCATCAACGATATCACCGAGCTTTGTGCCCATTCAAATCGCTCCTTCGTTATTCATACATTAAGTGGTATCTCAAGAATATATGCTTGAGGATGTTACTTCCACTTCGACAGATTTATAATAACTCATCAGCTCGCCCCCAAAACTGATGCCCTAGGTATCAGTAAACCTTCTGGTGATAACTTGGCAACTATGAGAGCTATCAGGTGTACTTCGTGTCACGCTTCCGTTTCTCCACAGGAGGACGGCGTAAAGTTCCAATGTCCATCATGTGGTGAATTCACCATCTGGCGTTGTGAATCATGCAGACGGTTTTCTAATAGGTACACTTGCCCAAATTGTGGGTTCGAGGGACCATAATCGAATTTTGGAGATGAACTGTAATGGCAAGAGTTGTTATGACCCTACGGATTATGCCCGATGATGTTGAAGTTGACTTAGATGGTCTACTCGAGAGAATCAAGAATGTGATTCCAGAGGGGACAGATCTAGGAGCTACAGAGACCCAGCCAGTGGCTTTTGGTCTTAAGGCACTTAGAATGAATCTTTCAAGAGACGAATCTATGGGTGGAACTGACGACATAGAAGATGCCATAAGCGCTGTTGAGGGAGTATCACAGGTCGAAGTAGAAAGAGTCTCTAGGATGTAGTGGGCGCGTAATCCACGAATTCTTGGCTCTTCAAAGACGTTCTAACAGACACTAAACGCCCTCAGAACCGTATAGCCAAATTCTGTATCTGGTTATATGGGTAGACAAAGAAACATTGAATAGCGGAAACAAGACGGATGTTAATGATTTGACACAATCCGTCCGGTTTCTCATACTATAATAATGGTATAGGAGGATGCTTCAAAGAAATGGTCGAAATTATCCTTAAGGTCGCAGAGGCCGAACACAGAGACATTGGCAGGTTCATAGTCCGTATTGACGCTGTTTCAATGGAGAAGCTAGGAGTCAGAACTGGAGATATCATCCAGATCAAGGGAAAGAGGGCGACTGCAGCTATTGCGTGGCCAGCTTACCAGGGCGACAAAGGTAGAGAGATCATTCGTATGGATGGTCGAATCAGAAGGAACGCAGGAGTAAGTCTGAGTGAGAAAGTAACAGTTTCTCGAGCAAATGAAGAACCGGCGAAGAACGTGACGCTTGCACCCACATCAGTGCCAATCCGGCCTGAACCCCGATTTGAGGAATTTGTGAAGAGAAAGCTCCTAAATTGCCCGGTGACAACCCAAGACACGGTATTTATTCCAATTCTTGGAAGAGCCATTCCATTCAAAGTCACATCAATCAAACCAGCTGGTACAGTTGTAGTTCAGCATTCTACAATACTGGCTATCGCAGAGAAACCAACTGGGGATATTATTGGTGCAGCACAAGTGACCTATGAGGAAATAGGCGGGTGTTCTGATGCCATCCAGAGGATTAGAGAGATGGTAGAACTCCCAATGAAACATCCTGAGATTTTCAAAAGATTGGGCATTGATCCACCCCGAGGTCTTATTTTACATGGACCACCAGGTACAGGCAAGACACTGTTGGCAAAAGCCGTTGCTAGTGAATCTGAGGCCAACTTCGTACACATCAATGGCCCAGAGATTATGTCTAAATTCTACGGTGAGTCTGAACAGAAACTAAGGAAGATCTTCGAAGAAGCTGAAGAGAACGCTCCAAGCATTATATTCATTGATGAACTTGATGCAATAGCGCCCAAGAGAGAAGATGTACAGGGTGAAGTCGAGAGACGAGTAGTTGCACAACTTCTGGCCACGATGGATGGGCTCAAGGCACGAGGCCAAGTCGTAGTTATTGGTGCAACAAACCGTGTGAATGCTCTTGATCCTGCTCTTCGACGTCCGGGTAGATTTGACAGAGAGCTAGAGATTGGAGTCCCCGATGAAACAGGAAGACTGGAAGTGCTTCTCATTCATTCAAGGGGAATGCCATTGACTACAGAAGGTGATGGAAAAGTAGATCTGGGACATTTCGCAAAAATCACCCATGGGTTTGTGGGTGCAGATCTTCAAGCGTTATGCAGAGAGTCGGCGATGAAGGCTCTTAGAAGGTATCTTCCTGAAATCGACTTGCAAGCAGAAGAGATACCTCAGGAAGTTCTGGACACACTTGAGGTTCATAATGACGATTTCCTAGGCGCGTTAAGAGAGATACAACCATCTGCAGTGAGAGAGGTCTTCATTGAAATCCCCGATGTGAAATGGAGTGATATCGGAGGATTAGACCAGGCAAAACAAGAACTTGTAGAGGTTGTTGAATGGCCACTTAAGAGACCTGAGGCATTTGTTCGATTAGGTATCACACCACCAAAAGGGGTTCTTGTATTTGGGCCACCAGGATGTGGGAAAACACTGCTCGCAAGGGCTGTAGCTACTGAAAGTGAGGCAAACTTCATCAGTGTGAAAGGCCCGGAACTGATCTCGAAATGGGTAGGAGAGAGTGAGAAAGCCGTTCGAGAAGTTTTCAGGAAGGCCAGAACTGCAGCACCAGCAATAATCTTCTTTGATGAGATAGATGCTCTGGCACCTACACGAGGGGCTGGAGGAGATGGTCCAGGAGCCGTACATAATCAGAGAGTTATCAGCCAACTCTTGACAGAGATGGATGGATTGGAGTCGATGAAAGATATAGTGGTTATTGCAGCCACTAATCGTCCCGAATTGATTGACAAAGCACTCCTACGAACAGGGAGATTTGACAGATTCGTCTATGTTGATGCTCCAGATGCAGAGAGTAGAAAGGCGATATTTGAGATTTATACGACAGATATGCCTTTGGCAGATGATGTCGACAAGAAGTTTGCTAAGCTTGTTGAGATGACAGAGAATTACGTTGGTGGGGATATCGAAGCTATCTGTAGGGAAGCTGGTATGAGAGCTTTGAGAGATAGCATGGAAACTGAAGAAGTTTCTTGGAAGCATTTCGAAAAGGCCATCGAGTCTGTTCACTCGTCGGTCACCAAGGAAATGTTAGAACGTTATCGGAAAATGGACCAGACTTTACGTAGAACCACCGAGGTTGACGCTGCGGCTCATTCAATGTATGGTTAACAAATGAAGGTGATAAAAAGATGGCTCCATGGAACGCAATGCCAATGAAAAATTTGGTCGTCGCCATTGTAAAGAAACGACGCGGGGTTATCCTTGACGATGAACTCGTTAGGGCGTTGAAGAAAGAGCTTGGTACAGAACCTAGTGAAGCAGAACTCAATGCCGCTTTGCTGCAACTTGAGATAAATGGACTAGTTCATGTTAGTCAGATAACAAAGACAAAACGTCGAATCGAGGTCATAACCGAAGGTGAAACATTCCTTGCAGTTGATGAGGATTAAAGCTCAGGTGTAAGCTCGATGAAAAGAAAGATAGTTCTGGCTGCAGGAAAGTTCGATATTCTGCACCTAGGACATATCTCTTATCTTGAACAAGCAAGGGAGCTAGCTGGTGAAGATGGGGAGTTGGTAGTCGTCATCGCACTTGACAAGACTATCGTTAGAGAGAGAGGTGCTCCACCAGTTTTTCCCGCAGAGCAAAGGAGGAAAATTGTGGAATCATTGAAATTTGTTGATAGAGCCGTAATTGGTCTTGATACAGATAATCACACCACAATTGTTTCGAAAATCAAGCCAGATCTTATAGCCCTCGGGTATGATCAATACACCGATGTCAGCTCACTAGAAGCGCATTTTGAAAGCAAAGGTCTTGAAACAAAGATTGTGAGGTTGGAGAAACGTGATGCTGACGGACTCTGCTCTTCTACACTAATCAGAAAGCGTATAATCGATTATTACCGGGAGAATGGAACGCCCCGATAGAGGATTAGATGATAAGTTCTCCTTGGGCTTCGGCTTCACGGATGATTGCTGCATTCCGATCTCTACGATCAAATTCCCATTTCCACGCCACATATGTTATTCCTGCAAGAATCATAATTAGCGCCAGACCAATGAAAGTGCCTTGTTGTAGGGGGAAGTTTTCTATGAAATCAGGTAATGGGTAAGAGATGAAATAGTACCAATTACAGAATAGGCCAATTAAGTAAAGGAACCCAACAACTGTTACCTGTTTCATGTAACCGATTGCATGTTCCTCCTTGTCAAAAAGAAGTACGACAGGAGCAAGCCAATATAGATACCAGGGCATAATCCATCGAAAAGCAAAGAGAACAGCAGGTAGTAGATAGAGGTAGAATGGTTTGAGCTCGAGTAATTTCAGTCGAATGGGTTTCCCTTCAAGATCCTTCTTTGTCGGTAAATACGGTCTGATTGTTAGAAGTATGAAAAAAACATAGAGGAATAGTGGAATTGCTGCAGGGGGCCACCAATAGAATGTAGTGGGCGTAACAGACAAGTCTGGTGTGCCCCATGTCAATCCGGGGAACATGGGATTCACTATATAGGTACTATAACTGGATGTGTTAAGAAAGTGCGAGATAAGAGATTCAAAACTGGCTCCAAAGAACGATGGAATCACGGACACAAACATTGAGCCAATAAACCATACTGACGAGAGAGGATTAGCTAGGAAAAACATAGGGAAGACAACAACGGAATAGATTTTGGTCTGTACACTCAGTCCAAGTGTAAACATTGCTTTGCCGTGCTGCTTTTCTTGCCAAAGAACCAGTGACATCAATAATAAGCAGTCTACAAGTGGCTCGAGTTTGCCACCTCCAGCTGACATGATGAGCCCATACACAAAATACCCGCTAAAGAACATCCGCGCCCAGAATTTTGTTTGCAGTTTATCTTTCAGTAGAATTGCTAGCAAGACTAGGTTCAGGTTGAAGACAAGGGCTAGCAAGAAATTAATCCATAGCGGTTGTAACCCTCCAGATCCTGGGAACAACCACGTAGCAACTGCAAAGAAAATCAACCCAAAAACTGGATACTCGTAAGCAATTCCACCTAGATAAGCGGGGAGTACATGGTAGCCGTCGTTATATGGGTACCCTAAATCCTCCATTTGATCGGCGAGGTCTGTATCGTTCAGTGCGTAAACGCCAAATCCATAGATCCAGAAAGCCTCACCATACATCTCATTTCGATTGCGGTCTCTCTGAATGACTAGAACGTTAGCGATGGGTATAGCGATGAGTGAAATTGCGAGTGTGAGCACTAGGTACTTGCGGTACCTGTAGATGTGCAGACTAATCGCTGATAACATTTCACGCTCGACCGAGGCTTCTGTCGAAAGCTGAGATAATAACCTTGCTGTTACAATGTTGAGTTTCTTGAACCAAGGTCTATGCGATTTGGAACTATCTCTAACTATGCGAGATACGTTGGACAAGGCCAATTGTCACATTTCAGGCAGTTTGTGCACTTCTCCTCATCAACTGAAATCTTACCTGTTTCTATCGATAATGCACCATGCTCACATTGTGGGACACATGAACCGCATTCCTGGCAAAAGATGGCTCTCTTTACTGCTCGTTCCATCTTCTCGATCAATCGTTCCACAGTCGTTTCGCTTTCCCCTCTGACGACCACTGAACCCGAGGTGAAGAGGGTGATACTGTTCTCACCAGCTTTTGTCCTCAAGGCACCCATCTCTTCAGACAGTCTAGTTTTACCAAAAATTGGAAAGACTTTGGAAACTCGATTCAAATCAATGCCAGTGGAGAATGCACCCTCCAGACTGAACCCAGATTTTGTACAGGGTGCTATTCCTTTTGTCACCTGAAGTTCAAGACCTTCTCCAGGACTCACTCGGTCAGGTTCTATATCCAGGCCGAGTTTGTTGACCAGTTCCATCTGGCCCTTAGGTAGCTTCTTCCATCTCCAGAATCCCATCTCAATCCATTCATCTGGAAATCCATACTTCTCAGCCCATTCGTGCATCTTGGACTCCCATTTCTGGTGATACTCAGGATGAGTTTCTCGTAGACTCTCCAACTCAGCCAAAGGTGATGACGGACAAAGGTAGCATCCCATCCTATGATATCCTTCATTGTATAGTGGATTGAAGTCTGCTTTCTCTCTGAAGATATACAACCAGACTTCTAGGGCGTTCCAGTTTTGAATTGGGTTCGCAGAGATCTGTCCAGGAACCCAGGGATTTTCAGTGACACGTGGTTCAATGGAACGTTGAAATGATTCCAGCTTTCGTTGGCCCATAAAACTCAGTGTTTCCCCACCCATCTCATCAGCAATTGAAGTCGCTGCAGGTCCTAGCTTCAAGACCTTGCAACACCATCGAAAGTCCCGAGCTGGGGGACCAAATACATCAACAGACTCCCAAAAACGATCACCTGCTTGTTGTCCGATGATTGGTAGATCACGGGACTTGGCAAAATCCTGGATATGCTCGATAGTTTCAGGGAGTTCAATCCCAGTATCCATGAAGAAAATGGGTGGACTAGATTCTATGGCTTTCTCCACAACTAAATATGTAGCAAGTGAGTCCTTACCACCGCTGAAACCCACTACAATGGGAGCATCTTGTTTCGCAGCGGTCCGTTTAACAAAGGAAATGGCTTCCTCTTCTACAGCAATCAAGTCGTTTGAATTGGCTTCTACAGCATCCTCCCATGTGGAAGTTTTGGGATTGTCTAGGGGTTGGGCAGGGTCGTCAACCGCTCGGATTTTCACAGCGAAGCCTTTCTTCTCCTTTGCCATCTCTTCTCCAGTCATTCGAGATATACCTGAAGCCACAACTGCACCATCTGGATTAGCCAGCCAAACCTCATCGTCAACTTGAATACCTGAGTCACAACCAGCTACTCCGGGCACCATTAGGTTGGCACCATCCTTCAGATATCTCAAGACTCCATCATGCAATGTGACCCATTTCTGTTTGCTAACTGCCCCTATTCTGCGGGCACCCTCAAGGGATAAGAGAAAGGTATAGCCTCGTTTTGGAATATCAAACCTTAGACGCCCCACGATAAGTCCATCGACGACTATCTCATACATAGCATCAAGAGAAGAGACCTTGTTCATCACGATGGTTTTGTCAGATGGGAGTAGCTTCGAGCCAACTTCATCCCCGAATTGGGCATCGATTGCGTTTTTTGCTCTTGTAAGATGACCATCCATCGCTGGGAATGGGTCTCCAGGAGGAGATATCTTAACCTCTCTTGACATTGTTCCGCATGTGCTACATTCAGTGAGTGCAATCCTAGGAACATTACATTCGTCACACCAGTAGAAACGGATTTTTGCTAGATACGGCGCATGGCCTCTTCGGAATTTCCTGCCTCTTCTATTACCTCTAGCCAGCTGGATCCATCTCCATATGTTCTGAAGGAGCCACTCAGGATAGCTATTTCAAGAAACCGGAATGTCCAACTTCTTCAGGGTGTCTTTGGTGGGTCGACCGTCCTTATCCCAGCCTCGGAGGTTGTAGTATTCTGTTAACATCTCTTCAAGATGTACAACCCTATTTCTTGAACCACCCTCTGGAAGGGGCTTAAAGAACCGAGGTGGAAGAGTATCATCCTTTGAGGTGAAACCTTCCCGTAGATTGAAGAGACGTTCGAGATTGTAGATTCGCTCGCCTAATCGAAGCAAATCGTGACCACTGAGTTCAATTCCTGTTCCAGCAGAGATCATCTCTGCATAGTCGTCAACGGTCCATGCAAAGTTCGTGAACCGACAAACAACCATACAATCCATGGCTGCAGACAGATCCTGATAGAGCATCACAAGGTCAGCCTTTCCGTCAGGTCTATCTCGATCTACAAGTACTGGAGAACCTAGTACTTCGGGACCAATCAAATATGACCTAAGATGACAACCTCCACGGTTTGATGTGGCATAACCGAGAGCATGTCCTTGAGCACCACGTGGGTCATACGCAGGAAGTTCGAGACCCTTCGCCTGCATTGCAAGCTCTGGTGCGCCATAACGCTCAGTGAGTCTCTTTGATCCTTCGCTCATTTCGGCACCAAGACCTCGCATATGGGCCATGTCTTCTATGATGTCTAACACTCCGGTTGTGTCACCAAATTTGAGCGGTGCATCAAGCTTACCCTTTTGCACAAGTTCCATCGCAGCCCCAATTGTAGATCCCGTAGATATGGTGTCAAGACCAAGATGATTGCATCTGTCGTTAGCAATAGCAATCCATTCTAGGTCACTTATTCCACACTGAGGGCCAAGAGCCCAAAGGGACTCGTATTCAGGACCCCCAATTTTCTCTCCCTTAATCAGACTAACACGACCACATCCAATTGGGCAACCATGGCAGTGGTATGTGCCTGCAGAGAACCGTTCTAGGAGTTTCTCACCAGATACTCCCTCAGCGTCGTTGAATGTGCCCTCTTGGAAGTTGTTTGTGGGCAACATCCCCAGTTCATTTGTCACACTCACAAGTACAGGCGTACCGTAGACAGGTAGTGATTTGTTAGTAACAGCATTCTTCTTGATGAGTCTACGAGACCTTTCTACAGCAGTCTTGAGTCGCTCTGGATCATGGACTCCAACTGTTCCAGTCCCTTTTGCTACGATTGCTTTGAGGTTCTTTGAGCCCATAACAGCCCCAACACCTCCACGACCAGCAGCTCGATGCTTGTCGGTCATTATAGCAGCCATCAGTCCTAGATTCTCACCAGCCGGACCAATACATGCAACTTGGGCCTTTGGATCAGTTTCTTCCAGTAGCGAGTCAGTTGCAGCGTAGGTGTCCTTGCCCCATATCTTTGAGGCGTCTCTAATCTCAACCTCGTCATCATTTATCCATAGATACACAGGTGAGTCTGATTTTCCATGAAAGACCACAGCTGCAAATCCAGCCCGCCTAAGTTGAGCTCCAAAGTATCCTCCTGCATGGGAATCAAATATCGTGCCAGTAGTCGGAGACTTGGTAATAACAACGAACCTTCCCGCAGTTGGAACACTTGTTGCTGTTGAAGGTCCTACTGCGAATACAAGCAGGTTATCAGGGGACATAGCATCGATTCCTGGAGCAAGATTGTCGAATAGGAGTTTGACTCCAAGCCCTCTACCTCCAAGGTATTGCTTGTATAAATCAGGAGGGAGTGGTTCTCTACGAATACTCTTGTCGCTCAGGTTAACATGTAGAATCGGGGCATCTGCATAGAGTGAAGATTTAGACAATTCTTTTTCCTCCTAATCGTTGAAGACATTGTGCTCCTTATCGGGACAGGTGAGACATCGTTCTTTGTACCACTTGTAGACCTCTGTTGGTTGTTTCGCCATATTGGCCATTCGACTTGGACAAGTCCAACACGGCTTGTCAGGGGCCATCCATGAGTCACTATATTGAGCCCATCGAAAGTCTTCCACGATGGCAACACCTGCACTGGTTCCGAGACGGTCTGCTCCCGCATCTATAACTCGTATTGCATCCTTAAATGACCGAATCCCTCCAGCCGCCTTGACACCCATTTTAGGACCAACTGTTTCACGCATTAACTTCACATCATGAGGAGTAGCACCCATTGGGCCAAACCCAGTTGAAGTCTTGACAAAATCAGCACCTGCTTCTTTGCAAATTTCGCAGGCTTTTACTTTCTGCTCATCTGTGTAATAACCGGTCTCCAGAATGACCTTTACATGTGCATCTCCAGAGGCCCCTATAACTGCCTCGATATCGCGTTTAACAAAGTCATAGTTCTCATCCCGCATAGCTCCAATATTGATGACCATATCAACCTCATGAGCACCTCTAGCCACAACATCCGCAGTTTCATATGCTTTCACTTCAGGAGTTGTAGCACCCAGTGGAAATCCTACTACAACACATACTTTCACGTCAGTGTCCTTCAGAAGCTCCACAGCATATGCAACGTGGACAGGATTGATACAGACAGCTGCAAAATCATAGATAGTCGCCTCATCACACAGCTGCTTGATCTTTGCTCTGGTCGTTTCGGGTTTGAGAACCGTATGATCAATCATCTTAGCTAATTTTTCTACAGTGAGGTCCATGGAGATGCCTCCAGATGTAGAAATGCAACTCCCACCACAATAAACCCTTCGAATTCATCAGGAGCAAAGTCTATCGTGCGCCTAGGTATGATTTGATGTCATCTAAGACTTCTTTCTGGAGTCTGATAACATCATGAACTTCAATCTCTTCCGCATCCTTTACCACTGAGTTTAGTTGGACAACTGTCCCTACTGCATCGACCTTTGAGAAATCAACAGGGAATTCCACTTCAGCGCCCTTTACAATAAGTTCTGAGCGTGTTGGATTGAGCGCGATTCTGATACTTCGTACAATGCCAATTCTTTTAGCTCTGTTGTCCAGGACTTCCTTTCCCAACAATCTTCCGGGCATGCTGAGCTCATATAGCTCTGCTTCGACACTGGGCATGGCTTCCTTAGGCGTAGTAGTCATTCTAACTCGGCTCCTTGCTCTACTTCTTTTGTTTGTAGGAGGCTTTTTACAGTGAGTATTATCACTGATAGATAGAAACGACCTATTCTACGAGGCGTTGGTGTTGGCTAGGAACGAGTCCTACGTGGATGAACCGATGATACGCAAAAATAGTGTAGAGTATAGAGCATATCAGGTCAACCTCGCGGAGATTGCAGCCAGAGAAAGCACAATGGTAGTTCTCAGTACTGGACTGGGCAAGACCGTGATTGCAGCCCTTGTTGCAGCAAAGCGCTTAGTGCAGTACGCAGATTCAAAGGTCCTCTTCTTAGCTCCATCCAGACCGTTAGTAGACCAACAAGCGCGCTATTTGAGAAGAGTGTTAGATTTTGATGAGAGTCTAGTTGTATGTTTGACAGGACATGATTCTCCCGAACAGAGAAAGGACATCTGGGGAAAGTCTCGTGTGGTAGTAATGACGCCCCAAGCGCTTCAAAACGATCTGGTACAGAGGAGCTATGATCTTGAGGACATATCACTGATTGTCTTTGATGAGGCTCATCGTGGAGTAGGCAATTACGCCTATACTTTCATTGCAGAGCTCTATGAGAAGCAGGGAGTCAATAGAAGAGGTCTTGGACTCACAGCATCCCCTGGTCATCAAGCGGAGCACATCAGATTAGTCTGCGAGAACCTCAGACTTTCACACGTTGAGGTCAGAGATGAAAGGAGCAGAGATGTACGCGACTATATCGTTTCAGTAGATTCCGAGATGCGATTCATCACAATACCTCCAGAGATTGAGGTTCTGAGAGATATTCTCTACTCGATCATTGATGTCTATAGAGCACCAATAATCAATCAAGGATTCAGTCTTCCAGACGCAAGACGACTGACTCGAAAGGAGATTTTGAGAACTCAGAGCGAGGTTCGAAGGGAAATAGGTTCGTACACAAAGCCACCTCGCGGACTCTATCTTGTCATTCGAAATCTCACAGCCCTCTTGCGAGTTATTCACTTGCTAGAGTTTGTAGGAACTCAGGGTCTGATGCCGACTCACCGATATATTCAGGGAGTCTATGAAGAGATTCGAAACAAGAAGAGCTCGAAGGGTGTCAAAGACCTGGTATCCAGGTCGGAGTTCAAACAGTTTGAGAGTCTGCTTGCGGCACTCATTGACAAGGGTCACAGACATCCGAAAGCAGATGCGATACTAGAGATTGTAAGCGAACAACTCTCAGTCAATTTGGATTCGCGTATTTTGATATTCACACGTTTTCGAGACACAGCTGTTGAAGTGTGCGAAACCTTAGAGCAATTAGAAGATGCTCGAGTAAGTCGTTTTGTAGGACAGAGTTCTCGGGGTTCTGATAAGGGATTCAGTCAGAAAAAACAGGTCGAGATTCTGGATGGATTTCGAAATAATGAGTTCAATGTCTTAGTTGCTACACAAGTAGGTGAGGAGGGTCTTGACATACCAGAGTGCAACCTGGTTGTGTTCTATGACTGTGTCCCATCTGTTGTGCCATATATCCAACGTCGCGGTAGAACAGGTCGTCGTTCTCCTGGACGGGTAGTGATCTTTGTTGCGAAAGGAACTCATGACGAGTTCTACCACTGGAGTGTGATCAATAAATTGAAGAAAATGCCCTCAGCCCTCAAAGAGGCTGAGAAAGAAGAGGATGAGAAACAGACAAGCCTCGAGGAATTTGCTAGTGAGGAAGATGAACAAAGCTCTGATCCCATGGTGAGCAAAGCTCCAAAGAAGGAAGATGATCACATTCGACTCATTGTAGACTCCAGAGAACTTCCCACAGCAGTTGCACGTGAGCTTACCCGGCTTGATGTTGAGATATCTGGAGAGAGTCTAGAGATTGGTGATTATGTGGCCTCAGAGGATGTGGCGATTGAGCGTAAAGAGAGTGGAGATTTCATTCAGTCCCTTATTGATGGACGCCTCTTTGTACAGTTATCAGCTCTACGTTCTGCATATCGTCGTCCAGTTCTAATTATCGAGGGGGAGCAGATACTTGGACTTCGAGCGGTTAACCCAGCATCGATATACGGTGCACTTGCATCAATTGCAATCAAGATTCAGGTTCCAATTCTTTGGACTCGAAACGCTGAGGAAACAGCTAATGTCCTCTATAGGATTGCACATCTTGAACAAATAGGCTCGAGTAAACCTCTGCGAACGAGGTCTGGGGATGTAAAAGGAACTGACGCTGAAGCCCTAGAGTACATTCTATCTGGATTCCCAGGTGTTGACACTGTTACGTCTAGAGCAATCCTGTCAGAGTTTGGCACTCTGGAGAATATCTTCTCTGCAGAACAAAAGGATCTACAAAAGGTGAAAGGTGTTGGACCGAAGATTGCAGGTCGTATAAGACGTCTGTTGACTACAAAATATCCTAGCACCCAGAGTTAGTAAACCCGAGGATTCTTCCCTTTTCCGCGTTCATATGCCTCACGCAGAACATCTGTGATTTTCCTGCTGATTTCCCAATACTCTGTGTAGTCGTTGTGTTCAAGTCGAACAACACTGAGAATTCTACGAAACAATACGTACAATTTAGGATCAAGCTCGCAGATCTCACGGAGATTTTCCTTGGCAAACTGTAATCCTGTCAGGTAAATTTTATCTCGTCTAGTAATGGCTTCGGCGATCTCTTTCATCTCTTGTTCGTTCTTGAGTGCTAGACCCAAGGTTCTCATTGTGCCAACGATATCAAGAGTCCGATCTAGGTCAGACTCTTCACGTTCTGGAATAACATCCATATCACCAGTAGCGATGAAAACATTCTCTGCTGTAGCCCTCCAGAGTTTCTGCATGATGTGACTATCACCGTTTCTGGTAGGTTCGTAGCCATCCTGCTCTACAAGACCACATTTCTCGAGCTCCTTGATGTGATACCTCACGGTCTGAGGTTTGACCGCCTTCTCAGGGTCTTGTTTTGATAGAAAATCAATGAGTTCTGAAGTGGACATTTGTCGGGCTCTAAGGGCATGAAGAATCTGTCTCCTGCTCTCATCACTGAGAACCTTGTAGGCATCTATTGCTTCTTCACCTGTGAGAACCCTGATCGTATCGATTGGTTTCGCGCCCTGCATCAGAATATCACCTATCCTCATATTATCTTGTACATTGATGGACTGTCGCATATCTTGCAAATGTCATCATGATGCCCTGCTATCAAGAGTCTAAAACTCTTGATAGGGCACCAATTCGTCAAATAAACCACCATAATCCTTTATTTGTGAGAAAAGGTCTACTATGCTGGAATATAGATCCATTGTCGCATGTCTTGGAGGCATGGAATACGCTTGATTAGTTGTTTCTTCAGGAGTTTTCTAAGAGCATATCTGACAGTTCGTGGTGCAAAAGACACCTTGTCCAAGAGCTGCTTAGGTGTAACGCCACCCTTACCGCTGCTTCTTAGAATATCTAGAACTATCATCTGACTTTTAGTGAGCTTCATATTTTTGAGCTCTTCTTGGAGTTGTTGTTCATTCATCATTTTTGAATACCTTCCCATTAGGAAAATTGTCAATTTGTTGAGGTTTTCTTAGAGAAATTGCCTCAATCAACTAATCATTTGAACGTCAAAGTTACTTATTAACTTATCGCCGTCTGGAGTGGTATGTCGCAGCCCCACACCGCGTCAACTTAACATTGTTAATTTCTTTTAGATAGTGATTTTACCTTTATTGTTGAAGAAATGGCTGCACTGAGCGCATTTGACCAATTGCGGGAAAGTCTTTAACTCCGAAGAACATGGGCTAGATGACCCGTGATGAAGAAGGCCGTCATACTTGCAGCAGGTGACTCAACAAGAATGTTGCCGCTATCTGCCAATCAACCTAAACATCTACTTCCCATTGCTGGGAAACCTTTGATCTTTCACACAATGGAAGCACTGGAAAAAGCAGGGATTACAGAAACACTGGTGGTCTATGGATATCATGCAGAAAAGCTCCGCGAGGCAGTTGAAACACAAAAGTGGAAGATGAAAATCTCATTTGTCAATCAGAAAGAAAGGAAGGGAACTGCTCACGCTGCAGGATATGCTAAGAAATTCGTAGGAAAGAGCGACGCTATTTTGATGTATGGTGACGTGATGGTTGGTCCGGATAGTTTTGAAGGACTTATTGAACTACACAAGAAAAAAGGGTTTGATATGACGCTCTCTGTCAAACCAATTGAGGACCCGAGCGCATATGGTGTTGTCAAGGTATCGAGGGGGAAAGCCAAGGTCCTCATCGAGAAACCAGAACCAGATCAAATGGTTAGCAATCTTGTGAATGCGGGAATCTATGCAATCAGTAATCCCTTGTGGGATGCTATAGAAAAGACCGAACTGTCTCCAAGAGGAGAGTATGAGATTACAGACTCAATATCGATATTGATAGAAAAAGGGAATGTTGGAGCCTATTCGTTACCATCATGGTGGCTGGATATTGGAAAACCTTGGGACTTGCTTGAAGCCAACAAGTTGCATCTTGAGAGATTTGAAAGACGTATAGAAGGCACAATTGAAGATGGTGCTGTTGTGAAAGGAGATGTAGTCATCGAGGGAGGCACCACTGTCAAAAGTGGAGCCTATATCGAAGGACCTGTGTTCATAGATGGAGAGTCCGTGATAGGACCAAACTGTTACATACGAGCACACACATCACTGGGAAAGAGGGTCAAGATTGGAAATGCTGTAGAGATTAAGAACTCCATCATAATGGATGACACTAATGTAGGACACTTATCTTATGTCGGTGACTCTATAATTGGTCAGCGATCAAACTTTGGTGCAGGAACCATCACTGCAAATCTACGCCACGATAACAATTCCATCTTTGTCACATTAAGAGGTGAACGAATCAACTCTGGAAGACGAAAACTCGGAGCCATCATCGGTGATGATGTAAAGACGGGAATTGGTACATCGATAAGCCCCGGGATTGTACTTCATCAGGGGTCTCAGACGGGAGTTGGTGTGATCGTTAAACGAGATATTGCACCTCATAAGCTTGTCATTACCAAGCAGGATCAATCCATAATAGATGCAGAACGTAGATAGTGAGGGGGAGGTCTTGTCACCCAAAAAGCTGAAAGAGTTCAACACCACAGTAAAGGACTCCACCTGTGTTGACGTTCTTTTCGGATACTGTTACCCATCTACATACAGAGTGGGGATGACCGGACTTGCGCTACACATTTTCTACGCGATTCTAAACTCAAGAGAAGATACTTCTTGTGAACGATACTTCCGATATGATACTTCATCCCCCGCTCTTTCAGTAGAAAGCCGGAGACCTCTGGGGGACAATCACATCATTGGATTTTCCCTTACCTATGAAGAGGATATAATCAATCTAGTTCAGATGCTTGATTCAGGGAATATACCAGTTCTTGCTGAGAAGAGAACCGGAGATGACCCAATAGTAGTTGTAGGGGGACCGGTTGTCACTGCGAACCCTGAGCCATTCGTTGATTTTGTAGACGCGTTTGTGATAGGTGAGGGCGACCTCGTTATACATGACATTGTAGATCTAGTAATAGCTGGAAGTTCCCGAAAGGAAGTCCTATCACAGTTTGCAGAAGTCAGGGGGGTCTATGTTCCAACCGTTTCAAAATTGAAAATAAACCGCAACATCATATTAGATCTTGACACACTCGACTATCCTGTTGCTCAAATTATCCCTGATGTTTCAGAGGGCTCACGACTCGAGCCTGTGTTTGGTAAGTCATTCCTTCTTGAGGTGACAAGAGGTTGTGGTCACTCATGCCGGTTTTGTCTAATTGGTCATGTATGCCAGCCAAGGAGGACCAGAAGTCTGGGCAGACTGAAAGACCTTGTTAGAATGGGAATAGAGAACACACCTGTCAGCAAGGTTTCTATGATTGGTTCATCTCTGGGAGACCTTGATAGATTGGAAGACCTCGTATGTTGGATCGTAGACCAGGACCTAGGAGTGTCTGTACCTTCTTTACGTGCAGACACTGTGAGTGAGCCACTTCTAGAGTGCCTTGTCAAAAGCGGCCAACGAACACTGACAATTGCTCCTGAAACAGGATCCGTAGAATTACGACAATCAATAGGGAAAGGGTTGGACAATGCTGCCATCGAGGCAGCGGTAGAAATGGCTACACGCTCTGGATACAACTCGCTCAAGCTCTATTTCATCATTGGACTTCCTGGGGAAACGGATGATGACATTAAAGCCTCAGTTGACATGATTGTGGGATTAGCAAAAACCTCAGGTTTGAAAGTCACTGCTAGCGTCAACCCGTTCATTCCAAAAGCCCAGACGAGATGGGAAAGAGAACCTCAACCACCTATCGACGAGCTTCGTCGAAAGCTTAAGCTAGTAGAAAAAGGAGTGAAAGAAAGGTCGAAAGTGACAATTGAGTCATTGGACCCAAGAAATGCGAGAATACAGGCTTCACTCTCAGTAGGAGACCGGTCACTTGGCAAGGTGATTCAGACTGCAGCTACCTATGGGGGGTATGCAGGATGGCGACGAGCAGAGAAGGAAACTGGAATTTCATTCCTCTCATTGGCCAATAATGCAGAGAGACTGCAAAATGAGTTGCCTTGGTCCTTTTTGCGCAAATGATGAAAGAAAAGCAGGCGCCGTCTTGACAAAGCTCTTAAGTCAATTTTCGGAAGTCACTTTTGAGATACGCCATGGAAAACGAAGACCATGGTTGTCTGGTGACAATGTATGTCTGAAGATGGTGAATTTCGGGAGGCATTTCCCGAGCTCAGTAAGGAACTTGAAGAGCAGGCCACGAAGACATTCAAGATAGATGGTGTCCGGATAATGGCGGAGGAAACAGATTCTACGGGAGACGCGAAGACATTCACACCGGATGTCGTGGATTATATTCGACGATGTGATACAGTTTCACAAGCTCTAGAAATCGTTGATTTTCTTATGAAGCAAAATGAAATCAATCAATCTCAGGCCAGGGAGATCAAGAGCCAGCTTAAGGCTGATGGTCTCAGAAGTTTTGGATCGAAGAAGGAAAAGGACCACTACCTCCATCACGGAATTGGTGAGGATTAGTAGAAAATCGCCCCAGAGGGGGCTCATACTTCCTTGAGTTTTACAGGCTTATTAGAGTCAGTTAGGTAACTAAGAGGCACTGATGGTAGTGTCATTCTAGCATATTGTGAGTGGAGGAGAGGGGTTTGAAGAAGGTGAAGCTCAACAGAAGGTTGTCAAAGATAGTTCACGACGCCGTATCTGAAGAATTAGGAATTTATGATATGCATAAGTGGAAACTAGCATGCAGGGGGTTTGGGCCCATCCACTATGTGAGTAATACTAGAAAAATGTGGCTTGAGAAGAATCGATATAGGATTGAAGGAGCAAGAGAGATTGTAGATTTTGTGGGAAAGTGGGTGACTCACTTTCGCAACAGAGATGAGTTCGATAGCTATACCGTGGCAGCAATGAAGCAAGAGGTGATTCTTGTTATCAGAAAAGCGCAGCAGAAGATCAAGAATGAAAAAGGAATTCTGAATAGTGTAAAGCTGAACGGTTTCAAAACGCTCGTAAAGTGGGCTGATAATCCAAAAGAGCTCAAGAAAGGACCTTACAAGGGTAGGGCCACATTACCAAAGAGATCAGCGTAGCTATCCATTGGATTTCTCCAGACCACCTAACCGATTGACTAACTTCCTTAGATAGTTCGTAGTCCCCCATTTTCTAACCTCATAACGAGGATTTGGTTTCATTAGTGCGAATCTGGCCAGTACTCTGAGCAAATCACCCTTGAACCCCACAACTCCGTGTATCTTATGCCCTCTTTTTGAAAAAGCCTTCACCGTTTGAGCAGAACATGGAATTCGGATGAGATACTCAGACTCCTGTTCATGGAACACAACAGTTGGGGTCTGAATGGTTGATAGGGTGTCCTTTCCCAGAGCAGCAAGGTATCGTTTCCCCAGGGCTAAATAGACGAGGTCAAAATTCTTGCTAATCAGATTAGTAAAAGATGACTGTAACTCTAATTCCTCAGACCGCTTCCTTACATCTCTCATTGTCATGTTTGTGAAACTACAATCATATGGGGGAACCCTCTCGTGTTCTTGGAGCATCCCGAATCCTGCGGAGATAATCGCCAAATGAACATCGACTCCGGATATCGTTCTTAGGAGGTCAACAGCCTTCACAAGTTCAGTATTTTGGGGACCTGGATACATATCACGTACAGGAGTGCTGAGTTTTGAGAACCGTTTCCTCCAGTAGCCGATTCCATATCGTGCTCGGATATCTTGACATTTTGGTTGCTTTGGACTATTGTGGAGTTTCCTCTTCCCACAACTTCCTACAACTAGAACCCTCACTACGACTTCCTCAGAATAATAGAAAGTATCACCGTTCTTAAACACCGAGAACGGCGACTATGAGCATGTCCTACTGATTAGGTTGGTTTGTAGACGCCCTTGTCACGGGCCCAGGAGATTGTTTCAGGATCACAACGCTTGAGCTCACGTTCTGGGAAGTCACTGAGTAGGTTCCAGCCAATATCAAGAGTCTGCTCAAATGAACGGTCTTCGAACTCACCTTGGTTGATGAATTTAGTTTCGAACTTGTCTGCAAACTTGAGATACTTCTGATCTCGGTCTGTCAAAGCCTCAGATCCGACAACTGCGACAAGGTCTCTAAGGTCACGACCTTCAGAGTAGGCGTAGTAGAGTTGTGCCTGTATTTCTTTGTGATCAAACCGTGTCATTCCTTCACCAATTCCTTCTTTCATTAATCTGCTTAGAGATGGACCCGGATCGATTGGTGGGAATATACCTCGTCTATGTAATGCTCTTCCAACGATAATCTGACCTTCGGTGATGTATCCTGTAAGGTCAGGAATGGGATGGGTCATATCATCCTGAGGCATTGATAGAATAGGCATCTGAGTGATTGAGCCATTTCGTCCATGGATACGGCCAGCTCGTTCATAGATCAGACTTAGGTCTGTGTAAAGATAACCAGGATAACCTCGTCGCCCAGGCACCTCAGACCTAGCTGCACTAATCTCACGAAGTGCCTCAGCATAATTGGTCATGTCTGTAAGGATAACGAGCACGTGCATATCAGCAGTATATGCCAAGTATTCAGCTGCAGTGAGTGCTGCCCGTGGGGTGATGATACGTTCAATAGCAGGGTCATTTGCCAGATTCAGGAAGAGGGCTGTATGTTCAAGAGCTCCTGTTTCCTCGAACGATTGCATGAAGTATTGTGCTTCTGTCGCAGTAATACCCATCGCACCAAACACTATAGCAAATTCTCCTTCCTCGCCAGGAATCTTAGCCTGTCTGACAATCTGAGCAGCAAGTCTATTATGAGGGAGACCAGAGCCTGAAAAGATAGGGAGTTTCTGTCCTCGGACTAGTGTATTGAGCCCATCAATAGCAGATACACCAGTCTGAATGGGTTGTCGTGGATATTGTCGCGCATAGGGATTGATTGGTGACCCGTAAATGTCCCAGTGGTCCTCGGCAGTGAGAGGTGGTCCCTTGTCTAACGGATTTCCAGCACCATCAAGGACTCTACCAAGAATCTCTGATGATACAGGGAGCTTCAGCGTTTCGCCTGTAAATCGAACTGCAGTAACATCTGTATCAAGACCACTTGTTCCTTCAAAAACCTGGATAATAGCACGGCCCCTCCCTGTTTCCAGAACGGTGCCTGTCAGTAACTCCCCGGAAGGAGATCTAATTTTCACAACCTCGTTATATGACACATCATGTGTATTTTCAACAATAAGAAGTGGACCACTAACATCGGAAACTGTTCTGTATTCGATTGAGGACTCTTTAGACATGTAGAAACCGCCTTGGTTTTTCTGTCAATGCGTCACTGTCGTAAATGTGGCCGAGTTTTAAGAGTTACGAAGTGCATCTACAACCAAGCGGCAATATGAAAGAAGGCAAGAATCGGTGCTAGCATTAATGCTCGAACCATCAGGGACTTGCCTTTTCCAGTCATATCGTTTGCGCTAGGTGTGAAGTATAGAATAGCCCCTATCAACAAGCAGATGGCAGCAACTGCATCACCCAACCAGACTAATATAGAAATTATCTCAGCATCAGCCATCCCAACCAGTTGAAGCCAAGCCGATGTCGCACTTTCAAGGGTGATTGTTTCAACTCCACTGAACTGACCAAATAAATTTACGATGAGGGGTCCCCCAAAGTAAAGTGCAACACCCAATATAACCAGAGATTTCGCTAGACCATCACTCAGTCCAGTAGCATAGACCATCATGCCAACTAAGACGAAAATTAGATACCCGCGAATTGCCAACGCAAAAAGAACATTGAGTATCTGACCAATTGTGTTGAACCAGTCTTGAGGCAACTGAAGATCAAATGGTGATTGAAGCAGGAGAAGCACTAGACTGACCATGCGGTTCACAGAAGGGAGTCGGTATTATGGGATATAATGACCACTCAAACAAGTTCTTGACTCAGAATCTGGAAGTCCTCTTGCATTGATTTCTTTACCTTAGGAATCCTGAGTGCTGCCGCAGGGTGATAGGTCATAAAGTATGTCCGGTTATCAGTTTCATAGAACCTTCCATGAGCTTCAGATAACTTCCAAGGACCAACAAGAGAAGAGATGGCTACTCCCCCCAATAGTACCACAACTTTAGGATTGATTATCTCAATCTGTCGTTCGAGATATGGTCTACAGGCACTTATTTCAAATTGGGTGGGAGTGCGATTTTTGGGAGGCCGTGACTTGAGAATTGAAGTGATAAAGACGGTTTCTCTTGATAGTCCAATCTCTTGAATCATTGAAGTAAGGAGTTCTCCAGATTTTCCAACAAAGGGACGACCAGATTCGTCCTCTCTTGCTCCGGGAGCCTCACCGACAAACATCACACGTGAAGTGGCGGGACCTTCACCAGGAACTGCATTAATTCGAGTTTCATGGAGAGGGCAAAGTGTGCAGTTTCTGATGACTTCATGCAAGTCTTCAAGCTGTTTATTGCGCGTCATATCTAGTACCTAAAACACACTAGTGGCGATAAAGGCAACGCATTTGCGGAGTTGTCTCAAATGCTACTGAGTGGTTTCTTGGAACAATAATCCTGACTCGGACAGCTCTTGGAGTAGTGATTGGAACTCTCCTTCCATCTTCTTCTCAATCGAGTCCATTATCTCCCCATATGATTCCCATGGAGCAATTTTCATTCTCGCAATATTGTCGAGAACACTGAGCTCCAAGATTCTTCGAACCTGAACACCCATCTGTACAGCCTCTGCCATTTTCTTAGAGAAGTTGATGATGATTCTCAACATACGATAGGTCTTTCCCATGGGTGAGTAGGTGTCAATCTCATGTAGTGCACTCTGAGTCAGAAAGTCTTCCTTAATCATACGGGCAGCTTCTAGAGTCGCACGCTCAGACTCTGGAAGTGCATCAGGTCCTACGAGTTGCACAATCTCTCTGAGTTCTTGATCCTTCTGTAAGAGAGCTAACGATTCCTTTACTAACTCAGGCCAATCATCACCCATGTTCGCTCTTTGCCATTTCTCAAGTGTGCCAAAATATAGTGAGTAGCTTGTTAGTGTGTTAATGGCCGGGAAGAATCTTCGGGCTGCGAGATCCTTGTCGAGTGCCCAAAACACTTTCACGATTCTTAGAGTTGCTTGGGTGACTGGTTCTGAAAAGTCTCCTCCAGGAGGTGAAACTGCACCACAGATTGTAATTGAGCCAAGTCGATCACCGGAACCAAGTGCCTTCACTCGGCCACCACGTTCGTAGAACTGCGCCAGTCGTGAGCCAAGGTAGGCAGGATATCCCTCTTCAGATGGAAGCTGACCTAGACGGCCAGATATCTCACGTAACGCTTCGGCCCAACGAGAGGTCGAATCAGCCATCAAAGCAACGTCATAGCCTTGGTCTCGGAAGTATTCAGCCATTGTGACCGCTACATAGATTGATGCCTCACGAGCAGCAACAGGCATGTTAGAGGTATTTGCAATCAGAACAGTTCGTTCCATCAAAGGACGATCAGTCTTCGGGTCTTTCAGATGCGGCCATTCTTCAAGCGCCTCAGTCATCTCATTTCCTCGTTCACCACAGCCTACATAAACAACAACTTGAGCGTCAGCCCACTTGGCAAACTGGTGGAGGGTCACTGTCTTTCCAGTTCCGAAACCACCAGGAATCGCACCTGTACCGCCCTTTGCTTGAGGCATGAAAGTATCAATGACTCGCTGCCCAGTCACTAAGGGAGTGTCCATTCCAACACGTTCTTTGAAAGGGCGACCAATTCTAACAGGGGTTCTCTGCAACATTATGACATCATGAATGTCGCCATGTTGATCCTTTACTTTGCAAATGGTTTCAATGACTGTATATTCACCCTTCTTAACAATCTCAACAATCTCACCCTTAACTCCGAGGGGAATCAGAATTCTAGATGTGATAATACCAGTTTCGGGCACCTCACCGATGATGTCACCAGGTTCAACCTTATCACCTACTTTGACAGAGGGGTTGAACTCCCATTTCTTTTCCTTATTGATACCCTCAACACTTAGCCCTCTTGAAATAAAGTCCCCAGACAATTTTTGTAAGTCGGGCAGAGGTCTCTGAATACCATCATAAATTGATCCTAGAAGACCTGGACCAAGTTCTATTGAGAGCGAATCTCCAGTAGCTCTTACTGGCTCACCAGGAGCGAGACCAGATGTTTCTTCATAGACTTGGGCTGTAAACTCCTCTTCCCCAACTTCAATTACTTCACCAATCAGCTGTTGTTTTCCTACTCGTACAACTTCATACATACGGACAGCGGGGATGCCAGAGCATTTGACTACAGGTCCCGCAATGGTTTCAATACGCCCAGTTACTTTGGTCATGGTTCACGTCTCCGATTTGTTTAGGACTAGATGTTTATCTCGATTCCAACAGCTCTGCGAATCAGCTCTTTTAGTACTGCTTCATATGCGCCAGTGGTTCCGTCTCTGTCTGGTACGAGCAATATAACTGGTACGGGTGACTGGGATAGTTCAACTATGGTTTCCTCGACCTCTGCAGCCAAAGGTTCAGTAATCATAATGAGACCCATGGCAGGGTCTCTAAAATATTGATACAGGAGGTTACGAGTTTCTTCAGGTGTATTCGGTATGGCACATTCATTCACACCGACCAACCGAAACCCGGTGACCGTATCTCTATCGCCTATCACTGCTATTTTATTGCTCGACATGAATACTACCACTGTCGTCGGACTTAGACTCATGCTTAGCTGTCTACTAAAAAGCATTTGGAATTGACGTGAGAAGATATTTTCTAACTTGTGAATTGAGAGATGATATCTTGTTCTTCAACAATTGTCCAACAATAGAGACACTTTAGCTTCACCGGTGTATGTGAAACAACTTCATACTTGCTGTGGATTGGCTCACGCTCCTTGTTTGTCACACATCTTTGATTTGGACACCTAAAGATGTCAGTAATTGTTTCAGGTAGTTCAACTCTTGTCTTCTTTATGAGCTTGAAATCCTCGATAAGGTTGATTGTAGCCTCTGGTGCAACAAGTGCAATCCGTGCCACTTCCTCCACTTCAAGGAATCGATGTTCAACTTTCACAATGTCCTTCTTACCAATCTTCGAACTAGTTATGTTCATGGCCAATGTGACTATGTTCCCATCTTCGCCAGTAATCCCTAATATCTTAAGAACCTCTAGAGCCTTTCCAGCCCTGATGTGGTCAATCACAGTCCCATCATGAATTTTGACAATTCTGATTTTTTCAGCACCCACTTTCTCAGACATGTCCAATCACACGCAGGTTCATCCTATCAATAACCCGGTTTTTAGCCTTCCCCCTCTGAGCACTATTCTTGTCGTGATTCAAAGGCGAAGGTTGATATGGACAGCAGATGGAGCACTCCCAGAAGACGGTGATGTGGTCTTGGTCTTAGAAGGTCTTGGAAAATCACTCAACTCAGCCCTGAAGAAGCTCTTTGGTGCAAGTGTCATTGATGAAGAACTAGTAAAGGAGCTAGTGAAAGATATCCAACGTGCTCTATTGGTTGCGGACGTGGATGTTAGTCTTGTGATGGCAATAACTGAGAGAGTACAGGAGCAAGCCTTAGATGAAACCCTGCCAAGAGGGGTGTCGCGTCGTGAACACATCGTCCGTGTTGTTTGGGACACTCTTGCATTTTTCCTTGGAGAGAAAACAGTCCCTCTTACAATCAATCCGGGGAAGCCTAACCTTGTTATGATGGTGGGTATTCAGGGATCAGGTAAGACAACCACTATTGGAAAACTAGCGCGATACTATCAGAAGAGAGGAATCAAGACTGGAGTAATATGCGCAGACAACTTTAGACCTGGTGCTTACAGCCAGCTAAAACAGCTGGCCGAGAAATCGAACGTTCCATTCTGGGGTGATGAGGATGAAAAAGACGCTACAAAATTGGCAAAGAAAGGCGTCAAGGAGATGCAGAAGAAGGGAATTGAACTCATCCTCTTGGACACTTCGGGTAGGCATAGAGAGGAGACTGGACTCATCAAAGAAATGCGTGATATCTCAAAGGGTGTAAAGCCTCAGGAGATTGTCCTAGTCATTGACGGTACTCTTGGTCAACAAGCAGGAGTACAAGCGGCTGCTTTCCAGAAAGCCACAAACATTGGATCTATCATAGTAACTAAACTCGATGGTGGTGCCAAAGGTGGTGGTGCACTCTCAGCTGTGGCAGCGACTCAGGCACCTATCAAATTCATTGGTGTTGGTGAGGGTATGGATGCCATTGAGACCTTTGATCCAACAAAGTTCGCTGGACGACTTCTTGGTATGTCTGATATCAGAGGACTAATTGACAAAGTTCGAGAAGCCCAGATTGAGGTCGAAGAAGACCAAGCTAAACGTATCATGAAGGGACAGTTCACACTGAAAGACATGATGGCACAGATGAAGCAGCTAAAGAAGATGGGACCCATTGGAAAAGTGATGGAGATGTTAGGTCTCCAATACAAACTTCCTGAAGGCATGGCCGAGATTCAGGAAGAGAACATGAAACGATGGGAAGTCATGATGAATTCAATGACCAAAGATGAGCTGGAAGAACCTAAACTTATCAAATCATCAAGAATCAAGAGAATTGCGAAAGGTTCAGGAACCTCCCAGAAAGATGTCAGAGACCTTCTCAAGCAACATGAGCAAATGAAGAAAATGATGAAGCAAATGGGAAAACAGCGCAGAGGTCGTAAAGGTGGTATTCCTGGTCTTCCAGGTCTGGAAGGATTGGGATAGTTTCATTCTAGAATGTGATGTTAGTGCGCCGATTTCTTGCCATGTTCAAAGATCTTCCAATAGACAAAGCTTCAGTCAAAGCAGGACAAAACAGCCCTGAAGTTGTTTCTGCATGTCGGTGTGTCAATGTGGGATTATTTGTATCAGGAAACCTTCGACGAGATGTGGTTGTATCCATTGCAGTGGGGGCTCAGGAAGATTTGAGGGTTGTATCGTTTCCAGGAAACTCTCTGAAAAGGGTATCACCAGATGAGAGGTCAATCTCATTCTTCCTGCTCAAGGCGTTTGAACAAGCTCAGAATCTTGATTTAGGCAAGTCCTTCAAAATGAACAATGGTATTGAATTAGTTCGTTCATCTCTTGACGAACTGATTGATTTGTGGGGTCCTGATGTCATTCAAGTCCCTCCAATTAATCCAGAGCGGTTCATCCTTGACACTAATCTTTCCGCTGACAAGATGGAAAACACACCATGAAGAAAGCTTCATAAAATCATCATTGTAGTTTTTCAATGGAATCATTATAGAGTGTGAGTCTTTGCCTACCAATGTAACTCCAGAATTCGATAGACAAAGGATAATCTACGAGGAAACGGAAGACCTCGCTCAGCGGATAATAGAGCTAGAGAAACTCCTGTCCCTTGCACCCAGACACAAGGGTGCAGAGAGAATGAAGGGGGATTATAGGAAGAAATTAGCAGTTCTCAAAGCTCAGGTCGAGAAGAAACGTGAACAAGATCGGGC